>NZ_JBBMGI010000020.1:0-5925 GCF_037908445.1 Corynebacterium sp. KPL2825
CGTCTTGTCACAGTAGTCATTCTGGCTTATCTCCTTATGCAGGTTGGAAACCCACACACAAACCATCAGACACTCTCCAGATTTTCCCATCTACTCAAACGGAACAAAACCTGGGACACTTCACTTTGCTGTTTACCTACCTGCAACCCCCACCAACAACCATCGACCCCGACAACCTTGCAGCAACAACAAACAGCCTCGAAGGTGGCATCAACGCCCCCATAAAAGAACTAGCCCGCAGACACCGCGGACTATCACTACCGCATCAACGCACAGTGATGGATTGGTGGCTGTATCTACATACAGAAGTCCCTGACGATCCGGTCAAGATCGCCAGGGACCAACGATGGGGTCAAGACGCACTTTCCACAGCAACAGACCTGATCACCCACAACACCACAGCCACTACCAATGACATCGGTGCACCAGCAGAATACGACACCGCCATCGACACCAGCTACCAACACAACCTCGGCATCCAAAAAGGCTGGATCAAATAACCGCAACACGCCCGGAAAAGACACACTTTTCTTTACTTAACCCGTGCTAGAGGTTATGACGCAAGTTTATTGAATTCCAGAGAATTTCTGAACATCCGGCGAGCGAAGGAAACGCCCGGCCATTTCCACAGCTGGCTGAGAAGAATCTCCTTCGATTACAAGGGACGCAATCGCCAATTCCCCTGTCGTTCCAGCGAACCAGCCATTGGAAAGCTTGCCATCAATTTCTGCTGTACCAGTCTTTCCGCCAAGTGCACTAAGATCACTCAACGACCTAGCTGAACCGTGGTCAATTGTTGATTTCATCATCGTCCGGAGGCTTTGAATAGTTGTATCGCTGACATGCTGGTCTGCCTGTTTATTCACTACTGTCTGTTCGCCTTGAATGAGCTGTGGAGGAACAAGCAAGCCGCCGTTAGCGACAGTCGATTGCATGAGCGCAATCCCAAATGGACTAGCTAGAACCTCGCCCTGTCCAATAGAAGCCTCCACACGAGGAGGTCCAGCCGGTGTCCGCGGCACCGAACCAGTAAGTGTGGTCATCCCTGGTACGTCGAAGTCGGAGCCAATTCCGAGTTCTAAAGCAGTCCGTTGCAGATCATCTTCTCCCAAACGATCCGAAATGACCGCTTGGGTTGTGTTACATGATTGGGCGAAAGCTTCTTCCAGTCGAACGCTACCTAGATCGAAGTCATGATCGTTGGGAATCTTGCGTCCAGCGACGGTGATATTGCTAGGACAAGGTAGTTCCTCATCCATGCTGACTGCCCCTGCCTCTAGTGCCGCCGCTGTGGTCACAGTTTTGAACGTCGATCCCGGTGGGAATAGCCCGGTGAGTGCGATTGGCCCTTGGTTATTTGCCTTGTCATTTTGTGCAACGGCAAGGACACCTCCTGTTCTAGGATTGAGCACGACTAGAACTGCGGCACGTTGCTCACTGTCCACTGCTTGTTTTGCTGCGCTTTGCAGTGTGATATCCAGAGTGGTTGCGATTGGCTGAACTCGGCGAGGCGGCTCAGAGGCTACCGTCGTCATACCTTGTGAACTCTCAGCGCGTATCGACCATCCTGAATTAGCATCGAGCACTGACTCCCAATATTTGTTCAATTCAGCATCCAGCGGAGAGTTAAGAGTTTTGGACACGCTTAAGAGACGCCCCTGCTCCACAGTGGAAATTCCCTCAAAGGTCCTAAGTTGCTCTTGTATCTTCCGGAATTCTTCCTGCCTCAAAGTGAGGAGCACGGTGTCTTCATCCTGAGACTCTCCCAAGGTCTGCTCGATCCACTCCTTAGTCGTTGTGGGAGACACTGGTGCAAAAATCTGGGCCAATTCCTGCGCTCTAGAGGCTATATCTTTGCGACCTCGTACCTGAATAACTTTCGTCCAGGTCATATATTCATTGCCCAAGCGATCTTTAATTGGAAGATCGTACTGTTTATCTTCAGCAAAAAAGAGTGCGGAATCATCGCTCAACTGAGCTTCGAAGATCGAAGGCAACCATTGAGGCTTACCATCCTGTCCACTAAGGACGAGCCGACCATTGCTCTCCAACTCCACACCATCTTTGGACCAAGTCACATGAGTATTCTGCTTTCCATTGGAAAGATCAGATTTTTCGATGTTGACCTTCACACCATGAAGTGACTGCCGAAATTCATGAAGGGCGCGCTCCGGGTCTGGATGATCCAGATACCGTGCAGCCTTGCTGTCATCTCCCGCGTTGAAAGCTTTGAGAAATACGTCTGAGTCTGATTCCCACGGTAGAGCTGAACAGCTGCTCAACATCACTGCGGAGAGCGAACAGAGTGCAATCACCGACTGACGGAAACGATTGTGCTTAGTCATCATGGGAGTGACGTTAAGTGAGACGCATTGGATGCCACCAATATCACATAATGCAATTGTCTCATTTCATTCACATATAGGCGATGGTAGAAGTGTGTATTCAAGTGGCAGAAATTCTAACGAAGAGCGTCCACGAGCAGTCTAGCCACTTCGCCAATAGCACCATCGTGAGTACTCATTGCTTGTTCTGGCACCACCTGTTTCAGCATGATGGACACCACAATGGGCTCCTCGCCCTCAACCTGGATAATCGAAGCTTCACCATGGAGAAGTCCTACAGTGCCCGTTTTTCCATAGATATCAACGCCGCTTGGAGGAAAGCCTGAAGGAACACGGTGACGCCACACCTGCAACCCCAAGAGTTCACACATAGATCGACGTACCGCTGCACTATCGTCTTTCCAAACCTGTTCCAAGTCATTAGTTATTTCCGCCAACGAAGAGACTGCAGAAAACGCTATATCTGTACTACTCCCCCCTTGGGATTGAACATATTGACGCAATTGTTTCTCCGCCGTCACTAAGCTATTCCGATCTTGCAAGTCATAATGAGGTGGAAACCGTTTAAGAAATGCTTCTCGAGCCCACGCAGGCAGTAGACGCAAAATCTCGTGGGCGGCCACGTTATCTGACACCGATGCGACTTGTTTCATTAAGTCTCGGAGACTCACGTTCACTGCGTCATCAAAGGCAGCGAACCCATACCCTTCGTAAGTTCCTTTGGACGGTGCAACGTCAACACGAAGACGAGGATCCAGATCACCTCGTTGAATCGCTTCCAAAGTGAGGTGGAGGAGCCGGATTTTATATAAGGATGCCACCGTAATTTTCTCGTCTTGTTTGCGTCCGATAGTCACCCCATCGTGCAGTCGCGATGCACACCACCATCCCTCACACCCCGACCGCATCAACACGTTTTCCAGGGCCATCTCCATCCGTGCAGTCATTGGTTAATCCTTCGACAAATTCTTTCGGCGACCGCCATGGCCTCGGCGCCATTGTCCATCCCACCTCGGCGAACCACTACATCCACGGAAAAATCGAAACGGGAAGGAAGCTCAATAGCATTGTCAAACTGGTGAAAACCGCGAAATACCAAAGACATCCCCTCCCCTCTTCCAATCAATAAGCCCCTACCTAGAGCATCCTCTGAATCATTAATTTCGCAAGACACACCCGACCGAAATAGCTCTCTCGCCAAACCACTGGCTGCACTTGAATTGTCATTCAGGTTCTCCACCAGCAGATTCAATTGAGACAAGGTCTTATCCAACCTTGAATACCCCGGCGGCACCACTAGATCACGTGACAGAGAAAACTGCCTCGCACTGCGGTGAGTACCCAAGGGAACCGGAGCTTGAACAAGCCCCGCATGAATAGCGCCTTCTTCAACACGGGCAAGAATCTCAACAGAAGGCAGTGACGACAAAACTACTCCATCATGCTGCTGTGCCTTTGCTGCAATACGCGATCCTATCTCGCTTGGAAGCGCACTACTGATGGCCAAACGAAACCCGCTTTGCGCACCACTTCGGATACCGTCAATCATCGAATGCATAGTCTGAAGATCGCGATTAATCACCCGGGCATATGGAAGCAAGGTCAACCCTGCCTCGGTTAGTTTCACTTCCCCCGCCCCTCGGATAAATAGCGGTGTACCTACACCAGCTTCTAAGCGCTTAATGGCATTGGAGACAGGCGGCTGACTCACTCCCAGTCGCGCTGCCGCCGCTGTAAAACTACCGGTCTCCGCTAAAGCCACGAAATACTGCCATTGGCGCAGATTTCCCGTCTGAGCAATCATGGGTCTCAGCATAGTGGAGCACGAGTTCGCACCACTGCAGCGTAAAATGATGTCTTTGGCTTGAGCAACACCGTCGCGGTGGCGTCGATAAACAAAAAGGAAGTGACACACAGCGTGGGCATTGGAAACGGACCGCTCATTGTGCAGTCGGATAAGACCGTGCTGCTGGAAATCGACCACGAACAGGCGCAGGAGGCGCGCACCGCGCTGGCACCGTTCGCGGAGCTGGAGCGCGCGCCGGAGCACGTGCACACCTACCGCATCACCCCGCTGGCGCTGTGGAACGCCCGCGCGGCAGGGCACGACGCGGAGCAGATCATGGACGTGCTGGAAACCTACTCGCGGTTCCCCGCCCCGCAGCCGCTGCTCATCGACATTGCCGACACGATGGATCGCTACGGGCGGCTGAAGCTCATCAAGCACCCAGCGCACGGGCTCGTGCTAGAGACGACGGACAGGGCTGTGCTGACGGAGATCCGGCGTCACAAAAAGATCAAGCCCATGTTGGGCGCAGAGATCGACGAGGACTCGATCGTTGTGCACCCTTCCGAGCGCGGCAGGCTCAAGCAGGAACTGCTGAAGGTCGGCTGGCCCGCAGAGGACCTGGCGGGATACGTCGACGGCGAGGCACACCCCATCGAGCTGTCGCAGGAACACGAAGAATGGCAGCTGCGCGACTACCAGGAGATGGCGGCCGATAGCTTCTGGGAAGGCGGCTCGGGCGTGGTAGTGCTGCCATGTGGTGCGGGCAAGACGATGGTCGGCGCGGCCTCGATGGCCAAGGCAAAGGCCACCACCCTGATCCTGGTGACGAACACCGTCGCGGGCAGGCAGTGGAAGGACGAGCTAGTGCGCCGCACCTCCCTGACGGAGGATGAAATCGGCGAATACTCCGGAGAGAAGAAGGAGATCCGCCCCGTGACCATCGCCACCTACCAAGTGGTCACGCGCAAGTCGAAGGGCGAATACCGGGCGCTGGAGCTGTTCGACTCCCGCGACTGGGGCTTAATCATTTACGACGAGGTTCACCTGCTGCCTGCCCCGGTGTTCCGCATGACCTCCGACCTGCAGTCTCGCCGCCGTCTGGGGCTCACCGCCACCCTGGTGCGCGAGGACGGCCGCGAAGGCGACGTATTCAGCCTGATCGGGCCGAAGCGCTATGACGCCCCATGGAAGGACATCGAGGACTTCCTGGATCGCATGTCCCCCGGCGGTCTCTCGTCCGTTCCCCAGTCCCTGCGGTATTTGATTGACGACGCCACCAGGGCATTCCAGCAGGGCTCCGCCACCGAACCCCACTCGGCTCGTGTCCCGTCTCGCGTGGATACTCCCCAGCGCAACATCATGGACATCACTGGGGACTCCACCGAGATCGCCTCGGAGATCGACGGCGCCGTGGAGGGTTTTCGCCGCGCCCACGACCAGGCCATCGCCGTGGACCCGGCGGACGGCACGAAGGCCTCGGACACCCGGACCTTCCGCTCGCCGCGGGAGATCATGTCCGAGCTGCGCCGCGCCTATACCGCGGGCACACAGGTGCGCCTGCACTACGTGGACTATGCGGGTGCCACCAGCCATGACTGGATATCCATCGTGATGATGACCCCCTCCACCATCTCCGCGGTGCTCGAATCCACCGGGGAGAGCCTCACGATCCAACCCCACCGCATCGCTGCGGTGGACGTGCCGTGCTAGAGGGTGAAGTGTCCCAGGTTTTGTTCCGTTTGAGTAGATGGGAAAATCTGGAATATGCCAAGAAAATTTGACCAGGATGCG
>NZ_JBBMGI010000021.1:0-5707 GCF_037908445.1 Corynebacterium sp. KPL2825
TGTTGTTTGGTGTCGGCGGTGACTTACTCTCCCACAACCTCCCGGTTGCAGTACCATCAGCGTGTGCAGGCTTAGCTTCCGGGTTCGGAATGGGACCGGGCGTTTCCCTGCAGCTATTGACCACCGACAAACCTTCAGAACATCTACCCTCTCTTTTTAATGGGTGTTCGGGTGTTGTGTCAGATACTGCATAGTGGACGCGGTCACGACAGTGACAAATTTGTTGTTTCCTGTTTTTGTTGTTTTGCCAGCACACATAGTGTGTGTTGGTGTTTGTTGTGGTCAATTAGTACCAGTAGCCTTCACACCTTACAGTGCGTCCAGGTCTGGCCTATCTACCCTATCGTCTTTAGGGGACCTTAACGAAACCTCATCTTAAAACAGGCTTCCCGCTTAGATGCTTTCAGCGGTTATCCCTTCCGTACGTAGCCAACCAGCGATACCCCTGGCGGGATAACTGGCACACTAGAGGTACGTCCGTCCCGGTCCTCTCGTACTAGGGACAGCTTTCTTCAAGTTTCAACGCGCGCGGCGGATAGAGACCGAACTGTCTCACGACGTTCTGAACCCAGCTCGCGTGCCGCTTTAATGGGCGAACAGCCCAACCCTTGGGACCTACTCCAGCCCCAGGATGCGACGAGCCGACATCGAGGTGCCAAACCATCCCGTCGATATGGACTCTTGGGGAAGATCAGCCTGTTATCCCCGGGGTACCTTTTATCCGTTGAGCGACACCACATCCACAAGTAGGTGCCGGATCACTAGTCCCGACTTTCGTCCCTGCTCGACATGTCTGTCTCACAGTCAAGCTCCCTTGTGCACTTACACTCACCACCTGATTGCCAACCAGGCTGAGGGAACCTTTGGGCGCCTCCGTTACATTTTGGGAGGCAACCGCCCCAGTTAAACTACCCACCAGGCACTGTCCCCAACCCAGATCATGGGCCAAGGTTAGATGCTCAATCCGATCAGAGTGGTATTTCAACAACGACTCCACCACCACTAGCGTGATAGCTTCCAAGTCTCCCACCTATCCTACACAAACCGAACCAAACACCAATACCAAGCTATAGTGAAGGTCCCGGGGTCTTTTCGTCCTGCCGCGCGTAACGAGCATCTTTACTCGTAGTGCAATTTCACCGGGCCTGTGGTTGAGACAGCAGAGAAGTCGTTACGCCATTCGTGCAGGTCGGAACTTACCCGACAAGGAATTTCGCTACCTTAGGATGGTTATAGTTACCACCGCCGTTTACTGGGGCTTAAATTCTCAGCTTCGCCAACAAAGTTGACTAACCGGTCCTCTTAACCTTCCAGCACCGGGCAGGCGTCAGTCCATATACATCAACTTAACGTCTTCGCATGGACCTGTGTTTTTGATAAACAGTCGCTTCCCTCTATTCTCTGCGACCCCACAACGCTTAACACCGCAAGGATGCTCACATCGTAGGGCCCCCCTTCTCCCGAAGTTACGGGGGCATTTTGCCGAATTCCTTAACCACAGTTCACCCGAACGCCTTAGTATTTTCAACCTGACCACCTGTGTCGGTTTAGGGTACGGGCCATACACACACATCGCTAGAGGCTTTTCTCGACAGTACAGGATCACCACCATCAACCCCAATGGGTCTACGCATCACGCCTCAACCAAAATGTGCGGCGGATTTACCTACCACACGGTCTGCACGCTTACACCACCAATCCAATAAGTGGCGTGGCTACCTCACTGCGTCACCCCATCACTTGAACCACACATCAGGCCCCACGACATCAACACCACCAGACTTCAAAGAAGACCAGCAATGCATCCGCGGTGGTTAGTATCAGTGCTTTATCATGGGCGCGCATGTACGGGTACCAGAATATCAACTGGTTATCCATCGACTACGCCTGTCGGCCTCGCCTTAGGTCCCGACTCACCCTGGGAAGACGAACTTGACCCAGGAACCCTTAGTCATCCGGCGGATAGGATTCTCACCTATCAATTCGTTACTCATGCCTGCATTCTCACTCGCACACAGTCCACGCCTCCTTACGGTAACGCTTCAACCCATGCACGACGCTCCCCTACCCAACAAAAAAATTGTTGCCGCGGCTTCGGCGGTGTACTTGAGCCCCACTACATTGTCGGCGCAGAACCACTCGACCAGTGAGCTATTACGCACTCTTTCAAGGATGGCTGCTTCTAAGCCAACCTCCTGGCTGTCTTCGCGATCCCACATCCTTTTCCACTTAGTACACCCTTAGGGGCCTTAACCGGCGATCTGGGCTGTTTCCCTCTCGACTATGAAGCTTATCCCCCACAGTCTCACTGCCGTACAACACAATTAGTGGCATTCGGAGTTTGGCTGACATTGCTAAGATTGTAGTCCCGCTCAACCAACCAGTCGCTCTACCTCCACCAAGCTATAATACGACGCTGCACCTAAATGCATTTCGGGGAGAACCAGCTATCACGGAGTTTGATTGGCCTTTCACCCCTACCCACAGCTCATCCCCGCAGTTTTCAACCTACGTGGGTTCGCGCCTCCACAACCTCTTACAGCTGCTTCACACTGGCCATGGGTAGATCACCCCGCTTCGGGTCCAGGACATGCCACTTGACACCCCATTAGGATTCGGTTTCCCTACGGCTACCCCACACGGGTTAACCTCGCGACATGCCGCTGACTCGCAGGCTCATTCTTCAAAAGGCACGCCATCACACACACACGGTGCTCTGACGGATTGTAAGCACATGGTTTCAGGAACTATTTCACTCCCCTCCCGGGGTACTTTTCACCATTCCCTCACGGTACTCATACACTATCGGTCACACTGAGTATTTAGGCTTACCGGGTGGTCCCGGCAGATTCACAGCAGATTCCACGAGCCCGCTGCTACTCGGGCAACCCAACAACCCACACATCATCATCTTCAGCTACAGGACTCTCACCTACTCCGGCAGGCCATTCCAAACCACTTCACCTAACAACAATGCGAGGGCGCGGCAATGGTAGTCACCGCACATCAGGGCCCACAACACCGCACACACAACCCCTACCAGGTATCACATGCACACGGTTTAGCCTCATCCACGTTCGTTCGCCACTACTAGCAGAATCATTATTATTTTCTTCTCCTACGGGTACTGAGATGTTTCACTTCCCCGCGTAAACCCCCACAACAGCTATGAATTCACTGAAGGGTAACCCCACATAACCAGGGCCAGGTTTCCCCATTCGGACATCCTCGGATCAACGCTTAATTGACAACTCCCCGAGGCTTAACGCAGCCTTTCACGTCCTTCATCGGCTCAGCATGCCAAGGCATCCACCATGCGCCCTTAATAACGAACACACAAACCACCACACACAAAAAGCGCGGGCGGCCACACAAGTGAACTTGACAAAATAAACACAAAAAAGAAATCACACAAACACACACAACACACCACACAAAAGCGCAGCCTGCCATACGTGTTTAATGCTCGCGTCCACTATACAGTTCTCACACAACACCCCAACCACAAACCAGCACACACAAACCATGCACACCAGCAAAATGGTCAGGCACCAAAAAAGGGGATAATGCCCCAGACACCCAACAATGCACCAACATACAAACAAATACTTTTTTCAAACTGTGCACGACACTGTGTGTCACAAAGCGCCATTCAAACACTCGGTCTTTGTCTTAAAGGTGTATCTTCCACCCGGAAATTTTCAAACAAACAACGTTGGCAGCATGACACTCGCACACTCAACCAACACCCACCACAAAGTGGCAGGACAAGGCACAACTGTGCCCAAATAATAAAGCTCCTTAGAAAGGAGGTGATCCACCCGCACCTTCCGGTACGGGTACCTTGTTACGACTTCGTCCCAATCGCCGATCCCACCTTCGACGGCTCCCTAACAAGTTTGGGCCACCGGCTTCGGGTGTTACCAACTTTCATGACGTGACGGGCGGTGTGTACAAGGCCCGGGAACGTATTCACCGCAGCGTTGCTGATCTGCGATTACTAGCGACTCCGACTTCATGGGGTCGAGTTGCAGACCCCAATCCGAACTAAGGCCGGCTTTCAGCGATTCGCTCCACCTCACAGTGTCGCTGCGCGTTGTACCGACCATTGTAGCATGTGTGAAGCCCTGGACATAAGGGGCATGATGATTTGACGTCATCCCCACCTTCCTCCGAGTTGACCCCGGCAGTCTCTCATGAGTCCCCAACCAAATGCTGGCAACATAAGACAAGGGTTGCGCTCGTTGCGGGACTTAACCCAACATCTCACGACACGAGCTGACGACAACCATGCACCACCTGTACACCAGCCACAAAGGGAAAGACTATCTCTAGCCCGATCCGGTGTATGTCAAGCCCAGGTAAGGTTCTTCGCGTTGCATCGAATTAATCCACATGCTCCGCCGCTTGTGCGGGCCCCCGTCAATTCCTTTGAGTTTTAGCCTTGCGGCCGTACTCCCCAGGCGGGGCGCTTAATGCGTTAGCTACGGCACGAAAGTCGTGAAAAGACCCTCACACCTAGCGCCCACCGTTTACGGCATGGACTACCAGGGTATCTAATCCTGTTCGCTACCCATGCTTTCGCTCCTCAGCGTCAGTAACTGCCCAGTAACCTGCCTTCGCCATCGGTGTTCCTCCTGATATCTGCGCATTTCACCGCTACACCAGGAATTCCAGTTACCCCTACAGTACTCAAGTTATGCCCGTATCGCCTGCACGCCCGGAGTTAAGCCCCGGAATTTCACAGACGACGCGACAAACCACCTACGAGCCCTTTACGCCCAGTAATTCCGGACAACGCTCGCACCCTACGTATTACCGCGGCTGCTGGCACGTAGTTAGCCGGTGCTTCTTATCTAGGTACCGTCACAAAAAGCTTCGTCCCTAGCGAAAGGAGTTTACAACCCGAAGGCCGTCATCCCCCACGCGGCGTCGCTGCATCAGGCTTGCGCCCATTGTGCAATATTCCCCACTGCTGCCTCCCGTAGGAGTCTGGGCCGTATCTCAGTCCCAATGTGGCCGTCCACCCTCTCAGGCCGGCTACCCGTCGCCGCCTTGGTAGGCCATTACCCCACCAACAAGCTGATAGGCCGCGAGCTCATCCTACACCGAAAAAACTTTCCAACCATCACACTAAAAATGGCTCCTATCCGGTATTAGACCCAGTTTCCCAGGCTTATCCCGAAGTGCAGGGCAGATCACCCACGTGTTACTCACCCGTTCGCCACTCGAGTACCCTGCAAGCAGGGCCTTTCCGTTCGACTTGCATGTGTTAAGCACGCCGCCAGCGTTCGTCCTGAGCCAGGATCAAACTCTCCACAAAAAAATTTCAGAACAAATCCGAAACAGGCCGTGAAAAGCCCGAAACCCAACAAAAGAACAAACCACCACAAACCACACAAAATGCAGCTCATGCTGGCGTCCAAAAAATTACTACAAAGAAAAAATAAACAGTCCCCTCAACCCGACGGGGTCAAAAAGAGGAAACCAAAAAAGGTAAACACAATCACATGCCAACCAATCCATCTCAATGCAGCCGAAACACCAAACAGCATTCAAAAAGGTACGTGTTCCACATACCCAACCGGCACACACCAACCAACAAACCACTAAGCCTGCTGGCAGACAAACCAATCAACACACAACCATGCACACAAAAAATAAAAAGTACATTGGCACACTATTGAGTTCTCAAACATCACCACCA
>NZ_JBBMGI010000022.1:0-3267 GCF_037908445.1 Corynebacterium sp. KPL2825
TCCTTAACATCCTTCGGAGTCCAACGCGTCACAACTACCTCCCGGTCGAAGTGGCGCATTCACCCCTTGACAGCACGCCCGTTGCCACAACATCCAGGAGTCCAATTGTTTCATGCCGATTTAGAGCACTACTTAGCCATTGTTGAGCGGGTTTATGTTGCGGTGCAGCGGAGTGGAAGGCATAAACGAGAATGTTGACATCAGGAATGATCATCGAGTACCGCCCACACAGCTTCTTTGTTGCTGAGATCAACTAGAGCCGGTCCGCCGCAATCGAAGGAGGGCAGGTTAACGGGGGTGTCTTCGGTACTGATGCGGGCTTCCTTCTTGAGGGCAGCGCGGACCGCCTCTTCGACGTATGAGCTCAAAGTGACATTGTTGGCTTTGGCTTGGACCTTCGTTTCTTCAAGGAGTTTCGGCGGGAGGTTTATCGTCGTGCGCATACCTTTAGGGTAGAAAGCATCAAGTCATCATTCAAGAGGTGCAATGATGTATCTGCCTTCAGGAAGCCGTGAAAGGTTGACTGGTGTCTTAATTCAGTGCGAGCGTCAGGATCAGTACTCCGATGGAGAATGCGAGCATGCCTAAGCAGTTGATCCAGAATGCGCTACCGAGGAAGTGGGCGCGGACATGGGCTGCTGCGGCCGCGCAGAAATAGGCGATGACTCCAATCATGGCTGTGATTCCTACGCCGGGGAACCAGAGGCCGGCAATGAGTCCTACGGCGGCGAGGCACTTGATGACAATGAGCGCCCACCACCAGTCCTTGGGGAGTTTGACGCCGCTGAGGCAGGCTTCGATGAAGGGGACTGGTTTGAGGGAGAGGGCGGCGTCGCCAAGCAGAATGGCTGCTAGTAGAAGGGAGGGCCAGGCTGGGGAAGATTCTAGGATCATTGGGTTACTCCGAATGCGGTGTTGAGGCGTTCGATCGATGAGGCGGCTTGGGATGTGAGGTGCTCGGTGTCGTAGATTCCGGCGGCCCAGCCGATGAGTAAGCCGAGGTAGACGTTGTACAGCAGGTCGGCGTACTCGGCCGCATCGGCGCTGCTGAGCCTGGTGCCGAGTCGCAGGGTGATTTCATCGGTCAGGAGCGTTTTGAGTGCGGTGAGCGCTTCGCCTTGATTGCCTTGTTGGATGAGTGCTGCGCCAAAGGCGCGGGAGAGCTCTTCGTGGCCGGTAAACATCTGGAGGAAAGGTCTCAGGACATCGAGAAGGCTATCGGATTGTCCCCGGATGTCATCGTGGAGTTCTGAAATGTGTTGGCCAATGGTGCGGATGAGCAGCGTTTGTTTGTCGCCGACTCCCATGACGGTTCCCACGCTAACGCCAGCTTCGGATGCGATAGTCCGGATGCTGGTGGTGGCGTAGCCCTGAGTGAGGAAGAGTTCGTAGGCGGTGGCTAGGACCTTGCTGACGGTGCCAGCTTTGGCGGCCGAGCGCGATGAGTGAACGTGTTCAGTGAACATGTTCAAAAGGGTAGCTCTTGATGGTTTCGAGGTCAATGACGCCGAAGTGTTGACAGTTGGCGCTAGGCCAGCGTGGGGAAGACGCGGTCGCGCAGCAGGTGTGCAAGCTCGCGGTCGGGGGCTGCTGGGTTGACCCAGGCGGTGTCGCCGATTTCGGCGGCGGCATGGGGTTCGTCGGCGGTGACGGTGCGGGTGTAGGTGAAGATGGTGCCGACGACGACCTCGCCCGGTTCGTTGGCGGCGGGAGCGTCGAAGGTGCCGAGTTTGTTGAGGCTCTCGGCGTCGAGGGTGAGGCCTACTTCTTCGGCAACTTCGCGCAGGGCGGCGTCGACAAGCGCCTCGCCCGCCTCGGGCTTGCCGCCGGGCAGTTGGTACTTGGTGGAGGACTTCTTGCGCACGGTAAGCACGTGGCCTTGTGGGTTGCGGATGACGACGGCTGCTACTTCAATCATGGCTGCTGATTGTAGGCGGCCTAGAGCAGCGGCAGGAGCACGAGGGCGAGATTGAGTGCGATGACCAGCGCGGCAAGCGTCCAGCCCACGGCCATAGACCAGGGTTTCGCGGCGAACTCACCCATGACGTCCCGGGAGCCGGCATAGCGGAAAAGCGGGATGATGGCGAAGGGGATGCCCAGGGAAAGAAGTGCCTGGCTGACCACCAGTGCCATAGTGGGGTCGACCCCGCAGCCGATGATGACCAGCGCCGGGATGAGCGTGACCAGGCGGCGGACTAGTAGGGGGACCTTGATGTGAAGCAGGCCGTCCATGATTTCGGAGCCGGCGTAGGCGCCCACTGACGTCGAGGCGAGGCCGCTGGCCAGCAGGCCGATGGCGAAGAGAACGCCGGCCAGCGGGCCGAGGTGGCTGGCAATCGCCGTGTGGGCCCCGGAGATGGTCTCTGTGCCGTCCACGCCGTAGAGGGCCGAGCCCGCCAGGACCAGCAGGCCCACGTTGACGAGCCCGGCGATGGACAGCGCCACGGCGATGTCCGCGCGGGTGCCGGCCAGCACGTGGGGGATTTCCAGGTCGGGGTAGCGCTGCTTGGTCAGGGAGGAGTGTAGGTAAATGGCGTGCGGCATGACGGTGGCGCCCAACATGGAGGCGGCCAGCAGGATGCTGTCCTTGCCCTCTAGGTGGGGGATGAGGCCGCCGGCCACGTCGGCGGGGTCGGGCGGGGCGATGGCGAGGCCGGCAAGGAAGCCGATGCAGATGACCAGGAGCAGGCCGATGACAAGCCCCTCGAACCACTGGTTCTTCTTCTGGAAGATGAGGAGAATGATGGAGACCGCGCCGATGATGAGCGCGCCCGCGAACAGGGGGAGGTTGAAGAGGAGTTGCAGGGCAATGGCGCCGCCGATGACTTCGGCGAGGTCGGTGGCCGCGGCGATGAGCTCGGCCTGGGCCCACATGCCTAGGCGCGCGCGGCGGGAGAGACGCTCGCCCATGATTTCCGGCAGGGAGCGGTGGGTGACTAGGCCCAGTTTGGCGGAGTGGTACTGGATGAACATGGCCATGAGGTTGGCCACGACGAGTACCCACACCAGGAGGTAGCCGTAGTGGGAGCCGGCGCTGATGTTGGCGGCTACGTTGCCGGGGTCGACGTAAGCCACTGCAGCAACGAAGGCGGGGCCGGTGAGGCTGATTAAGGTCTTACGCATAGGCATCTCCATACCAAAAGTTCAACTACTTGAAGTCTAGTTTTCATCGCCATATGTTCAAGCCAGGGGGCGGAATCAAGCGGTGGATGCGCCACGCTTGAATAGTTCGTTAAGTATTTCACGTGGGGTTGCGCCGCCGAGGAT
>NZ_JBBMGI010000023.1:0-1435 GCF_037908445.1 Corynebacterium sp. KPL2825
GAGCGTGTCAAGTTGTTTGTGTGTGGGGCTGGGTTTATAGGTATTTGTCGAAGCGGTCGGGGTAGGCCACGGCCATTTGGTTGATGGCTTGTTTCCAACCGGAAACTCGGGCTCCTTCCATGAGTCTGCCGGCTGTCGCGGAGACCCGTTTGCCCTCCTTTGCCCTCTTTGCCGCTCGTTTGTCTTCAATGTTGCAGATCATCAACCACAGCGTCTTCAGCGCGGATTCATCATTGGTGAACTGCACCCTGTTGCGGGTAGCTTTACGCAGCTCATTATTAAACGATTCAATGGAGTTCGTCGTATAGATGACCTTTCTCGCTGCTGGCGGGAACTGCAGAAACGGGACAAACCGCCCCCATGCGTCCTGCCAGACCTTGACTGAGCGTGGATACTTCTCACCCAACTCGGAAGCCTCGAATTCGGCTAAAGCTGCCTTGGCTGTGGACTCGTCTGCGGCGGTGTAGACCTTCTTCAACGCGGCGGATACAGCCCGGCGATCCCCGTAGGCCACCCACCGGTTCGCGGCACGTATCAGGTGCACGATACAGGTTTGCACCATAGAGTTCGGCCAGGTTGCCTCGACTGCTTCTGGTAGGCCTTTAAGCCCGTCACAGCAGACGATAAAGACGTCTTTGACGCCACGATTGGAAAGGTTGGCGCACACTTGCGCCCAAAAGGAGGCACCTTCTTCCTTGGCAATCCACAATCCCAAAATGTGCTTGATCCCGTCGAGGTCCACGCCGATTGCCATGTACGCGGACTTGTTGACCACTCGGCCTCCATCGCGGACTTTAATGCGTAGTGCGTCCAGGAAAATGACCGGGTAGAACTCGTCTAGCTGGCGGTTTTGCCAGACCATGACCTCATCCAAGACGGCGTCAGTAACCGCAGAAATCGTCTCATGAGAGATATCAACCCGCATCGCAGTTGCCATGTGGTGCTGGATATCCCTAATGGTCATTCCACCGGCGTACAAGCTGACAATCATGTCATCAACGTCAGTCAATCGCCTCGAGCCTTTAGGGACCATAGTCGGCAAGAATGTTCCCGCCCGATCCCTAGGGACATCAACGGTTACCGGCCCGTAGTTCGAATCCACGGTCTTTGTGTACGACCCGTTGCGGTGATTGTCTGTCCCAGCTGCAGCTTTGCCGCTCCTGTCGCCGGACTCGTAGCCAAGGTGGGCATCCATTTCAGCATTCAAACCTCTGGTGATTGAGGCTTGCAGCATGCCCCGAACTAGGTCGTTGGCATCCGTTGTCGATGTGCCTAGGTCATCAATCAGTTTCGCGATTTCGGGGTTAGCAAGCAGCTTCTTTTCAATCGCGTCAATCTTGGTCTTATCGGCCGGATCTCGTCTTGTCACAGTAGTCATTCTGGCTTATCTCCTTATGCAGGTTGGAAACCCACACACAAACCATCAGACACTCTC
>NZ_JBBMGI010000024.1:0-1287 GCF_037908445.1 Corynebacterium sp. KPL2825
CGCATCCTGGTCAAATTTTCTTGGCATATTCCAGATTTTCCCATCTACTCAAACGGAACAAAACCTGGGACACTTCATTGTAACCACCCACTGCCTTGGCTACCAAGGCCGTTGCCCGCAATGGATTATCAATTCACCGCAGATAAAATAGCAAATGTACAAAACGATGCCTCAATCGTGGGCCACGGAGCTCGCTGGGAAAGACATTTCCGGGAAAGATATGTCCAACTATGACCTGACGGATATCAATCTCGAAGGAAGCATATGCAAAGGATGCTCGTTTCGCGGCTCCATGGTGGCATGGGCTAACTTGAAATCGGCGGAATTCACCGACGCAGATTTTACGAACGCAATTCTTAGCGAGTCAGACCTTCGTGGAGCGACATTAACGCGCGCGAATTTTACGAACGCATATCTGGTACCTGTTACCGCCAGTCCAAGGCAATTCTCTGAATGTACAGGTTGGGATGCAAGTAATGCGATACTTTATAGCCCCTGATTGCGCCTACGCGAATTCCGTTCAAGCCCTACGGTGTATCGGGCGTTGAAAAACGCATAGCTACCGCGATGGGGCGGGTGAATATACGCCCCACAGTACATGCCGTATGGCAGGACATATGTGTAGGCATATGGCACAACTACGCTTTAACAGAACGGACACGTATGTGTGAAGTGTCCCAGGTTTTGTTCCGTTTGAGTAGATGGGAAAATCTGGAACATGCCAAGGAAATTTGACCAGGATGCAAAGAACCGTGTGGTCCGTCTCGTGGAAGACCGCATCTTGGCGGAAAACATGTCGATGCAAGCCGCATGCCAGGCAGTAGCCCCAAAACTGGGGGTTTCGTGGCACACAGCTCGTCAATGGACTTAAGCCTTCCCGCCGTGCGGGAAACACTCCAGAACCTGTGCCTGAAGATTTGGCCGCCGAAAACGCGAGGCTACGCCGTGAAAATCACCAGCTACGCGACACCAATGAACTTTTAAAGGCTGCCTCGGCTTTTTTCGCGTCGGAACTCGACCCAAAACGTCGGAAATGATCTGGTTCATCGATGAATACCGGAATTGTTTCTCTGTTGAGTTCATTTATAAGACGTTGAAAAACCGGGCTGGTGGGTTTATCACCTCGCGTGGATATCGCCAATCCAAGGCCCGTGGACTAAGTGCTCGTCGCCTTCGCGATGCTGCGCTGGTTGAACGCATTAGTGCTGTTCATCGGGATAATTACGGTGTTTATGGTGTGCGGAAAATGTGGCATGCTCTTCGCCGTGAAGGAATCGATATCGGTCG
>NZ_JBBMGI010000025.1:0-1149 GCF_037908445.1 Corynebacterium sp. KPL2825
GGCGGAATCAAGCGGTGGATGCGCCACGCTTGAATAGTTCGTTAAGTATTTCACGTGGGGTTGCGCCGCCGAGGATTTGTCGGGGTGTTTCGTTGAGCTCATTTTGCACCCACGCGACATGTTCGGGTGTGACGGTGGCAAAGTCGGTGCCCTTTTTGTAGAACCTGCGCCTGATCTCGCCGTTGGTGTTCTCGTTGGTTGGTCTCTGCCACGGTGAGTGCGGTTCACAGAAAAACACCTGGCAGCCGTCTTTAATCTGGACTTGTGCTGTGACAGCCATTTCTGCGCCTTGGTCCCATGTGATGGTCTTTAGCTGCTCGGTGTTGAGGTCTTTGACCATGTCCTGCAGGGTTGCGACCACGGTGTGTGAACTGTGCTCATCGGGAAGGTGTCCAAGCAGGGTGTAACGGCTGGTGCGCTCTACTAGGGTAATCAGCGCGCTTTTGCCACCTTTACCAATAACAAGGTCGCCCTCCCAGTGCCCGGGAATAGCCCTGTCATCAGCTTCCGGGCTGCGGTGGGTGATCTCAGCACCTTTGATCCAAGGGCGACCGGTTAACACGCCAGCGTTTCGGGCACGACGCTTGCGTGTTGAGCCGCCGCGGATAAGTACGTCTTTAGTCTTCATGACTTCTTCAAGCTCGGCTCGCAGGCTGCCTTTGCCTTGAATGTATAAGGCACTGTAGATCGCTTCGTGGGAAATACGCATGCTTTCATCATCGCTGAAAGCATGCTCAAGCCATGCACTAATGCGCCCAGGTGACCACCTGCGGGCAAGGCAATCGACTACTACACCCCGAAGCGTTGGGCTTTCATCGAGCTTGCGTAGTTTTGGCCGCACCATCCGACCAGCAGTAGAAACAGCAGCGTTGTGGGCGTTATACCGCAGCTGCTCTGTGCCGTCCTCATCGACGATCTTCCAACCATTACGGGTGATTTCACGAGCGACGACACTGTGGTGCCTATTTATTTTCTGCGCGATGGCTCGTGCCGAATCACCGACACGACATCCCGCTTCAATAGCAACACGGTCTTCAACAGTAAGCCTGCGACCACGCCCTACTAAGGCGTGTTTGTCGAATACGCCGCTAGGAAATCCATCAACGGCTTGAGTTTTCATCGGTGCTGGTATAACAGAATCTTTGCTGG
>NZ_JBBMGI010000026.1:0-819 GCF_037908445.1 Corynebacterium sp. KPL2825
TTTTGGGACCAGCACCCGCCGCAAGCAATAATAGAAATCAAGGCAAATGCCTAGGAACAAAACCCGGGGCACTTCAGTTTGGAATAGCAGATGCCGAGGTCTTTAGCCAGGCTGGTGAGGCTTAAGTCGACGTCGTCGTCTAGTTGGGGGAGGATTGCGCGGTAGAGGAACCAGGAGGTTTTGCGGGTGTAGGTGCCGGCTTTACCGATGTGGTTGCCGGGTGCGTTGGTGGTGTAGAACGCTTCCGGCATATCATCTTCGTCTAGGGGATCAGTATCGGGGTGGTTGGCAATGAGGAGAGTGTCGGGATAGTCGAGAGCAACATCAGGCTCGGGTGGGGCGAGTGTGGCAGTCACGAGGTGCACTCCAACAGGACGTAGGGGTTCGTATGTGTTTTCTAACGTATGCTCGTATACTATCCCAGGTGCCGGACATATGCGCGCGATGGGGGTGTTTTTGTTCGAATAGGGTGACCTAAACCCGCAGGGAACCCCGGAGTCGACCTTCACTAGGCAACGGGGGTAAAAGGAAAGGTTGAGGGTTGGTTTCCGACTTCCCATTATGGTGGATGTTGAAGCCATCGTTGTGCGGTTGGTGGGCTGGCCTAGAACGATGAGTGTAAACGCAAAAGGAAGCCGTAGGGGCAACACGTATGTGTGTTGTTCCTACGGCTTCCACCAGCTGGGAGGGCTGGTAAAACGCAAGGAAGAGGGCGGTGGTGTGCCGTCCTCTTCTTTGTTGTTTGTATTTTGTTGTGTTTTTGTTGTTTGGTGTCGGCGGTGACTTACTCTCCCACAACCTCCCGGTTGCAGTACCATC
>NZ_JBBMGI010000027.1:0-763 GCF_037908445.1 Corynebacterium sp. KPL2825
CATCGGGATAATTACGGCATCTACGGTGTGCGGAAAATGTGGCATGCTCTTCATCGTGACGGAATCGATATCGGTCGTGAACAAACCGCGCGGCTGATGCGTCTAGCCGGTGTATCAGGCAAAGGCAAAGGCCGCTCGCCTATGACCACTCGCACACCTCAAAGGCCGGATTTACGCCCGGACTTGGTGGAGCGAGAATTCAAAGCCGAAGGCCCGAACAAGCTGTGGGTGGCTGATATTACCTACGTGCGCACGAAGAAAGGCTTTGTGTATGCCGCGTTTGTCACCGATGTTTACTCCCGACGGATCGTTGGGTGGGCGTTATCAGATTCCATGCGCACCGAAGCGTTGCCGCTGCAAGCTCTCAACCAGGCGATCGCGTCTGCTGAGGAAACAACAGGTCTCATTCATCATTCGGATCACGGCTCGCAGTATGTCAGCGTTGTCTACAACGAGCGTCTTGCCCAGCACGGGATTGCCGCTTCCACCGGAACTGTCGGGGATTCCTATGACAATGCTCTGGCGGAAAACGTTAATGGTTCCTACAAAAACGAGCTGATCCATACTCGCAGGTGGGATGAGGTTGTCGAGGTGGAAATCGCGACGTTTGAGTGGGTGTCATGGTGGAACGAGACGAGGCTTCACCAAAGCTTGGGATACCGAACCCCGGTCGAAGTGGAAACCGAATTTTGGGACCAGCACCCGCCGCAAGCAATAATAGAAATCAAGGCAAATGCCTAGGAACAAAACCCGGGGCACTTCA
>NZ_JBBMGI010000002.1:0-283877 GCF_037908445.1 Corynebacterium sp. KPL2825
TGGAGCGGATGACGAGACTCGAACTCGCGACCCTCACCTTGGCAAGGTGATGCGCTACCAACTGCGCTACATCCGCATGCGAAACCAGGCCCGGTTTCTAGGACAAAGTCCTTGTGCGCGATACTGGGATTGAACCAGTGACCTCTTCCGTGTCAGGGAAGCGCTCTCCCACTGAGCTAATCGCGCGCTATTCACTTAGAATCACTCTTCACAGGTAGCCCTTTGAAAAGCGTGGAGCGGATGACGAGACTCGAACTCGCGACCCTCACCTTGGCAAGGTGATGCGCTACCAACTGCGCTACATCCGCATTGCGCCGCAAACTTTTATTCCGTTGCGGTGCGAGAAGAAACATTATCGTGCTCCGCGCCAGTTTCCAAATCCCCAGCCCAGCGCCTTGCTTTTAACCGCCGATATTCCACGTTTGTACGTTCCCAAATCACACCGGTGTGATTCTTGTGGACCGCAGGCGCCCAGCCGCCTCCCGCTCATGAGTAGCCCTACGCAGCCAATTAGGTATTTGAATTTCAAGCGGTGTACATTTAGCCACCGCACGGTCCTATAGCTCAGTGGGAGAGCGTTCCGTTCACACCGGAAAGGTCACTGGTTCAATCCCAGTTAGGACCACCACTTCCCCGCCCTGCACTCCACTTCACAGGTAGCTTGGGCGGGTTTCTTTGTGTGCCGGTAAGGTGTTCCGTCGTGTTGTGGATCCTTTTAGGCATTTTTGCTGGGCTTGTTTTGCCCGTACAGACCCTGGTTAATACGCGCTTGCGCTTGTCAACAGGCACGCCCTTTTCTTCTTCGCTTATCTCTTTCGCCGTGGGCACGGTGACCTTGCTCGTTATCGCCACCGCTGTCACCGGCGGTGAATTCGGCCTTTCCCGCACAGCTGGCCAACCACTGTGGATATGGTTCGGCGGTTTGCTCGGCGTAGTTGCGCTTACTGGGAATATTCTCCTATTTCCCCACTTGGGTGCCGTCCAGACCGTAGTTCTTCCCATCGCCGGTCAGATCATCATGGGGCTCGTCATCGATCACCTTGGGCTCTTTGACTCCCCTATATCCCCGCTGACCGTGGTTCGCATGCTAGGGGCTCTCATCGTCCTAGGCGGAGTAATCGCCATCGTCGCCGGCCCCGGCGCGCCCACGAAGCATGAGGACAGTGCCACAGCGCTGTGGATGTGGCGCTTAGCGGGGTTTGTTTTTGGCTGTTTTACGGCAAGCCAATCCGCGATCAATGGTCACCTGGGCCAGATTACTGGCTCACCTGTTAGCGCGGCTTTAGTTTCTTTTAGCGTCGGGGTATCTGCCCTTGCCATTGTGAATATTGTTCTACGCTGGCGACCTCGCATTGAGCGCCCCGAGGGGAAGAACAATCCCTGGTGGATGTGGGTTGGTGGCGTCCTGGGTGCCTTGTTTGTTTTTGGCAACGCGGCCTTAGTACCGCAGCTGGGAACGGGGCTTACCGTGGTTGCGACGCTCCTCGGCTCCATGCTGGGGTCCGTACTTATTGATCGCTTGCGTGGCGCCCGCGTAACGCTGCGCCAGGTAGCCGGCATTGCAGTGATACTGGCCGGTGTGATTCTCATCCGTCTGGTGTAGCCCGTCTTGCTGAGGTTATGGCGCTGTTATTGCCATGCTGGGCACTCGCCGCTCTGGCTACACTGGGATGACATGGATATCTCTTCGCTTTTGGGTCCTGATTCCCGCGACACATTCACCATCCGTACGAATATGGTCAGCACGTTGACCGGATCGGCGACGATGAACCATGTCTCAGAAGACATGGGAAATGACACCGATGGACAACTTTTTGCAGCTCTACGGGACTGGGCAGACGTGGTGTTGGTGGGCGCGCAAACGGTGCGCGCAGAAGATTACTCCGGCGTTGTTCCTAGCACCGATGGCTCGCGCCCAGCTCCTATTGCAGTGCCTTCTCGCAGCCTTGATTTCGATATCGACTCGGACTTTTTTACAGACTTTACTACCCCACCTGTCATCTTGGCCCCACACAGCAGCTGGGAGGATGAAGACATCGTTACCCGAATCGAGGCTATTGAAAGCACGGGGGCGGAGGTCTGCGATGCCGGTGAAGGAAGCGTGCGCGACTACATATCCGTCCTGAAGGATCGCGGGTTTAAGCGCGTGCTATGTGAAGGCGGTCCAGGAATGATTGGGCAGTTGGTAGACGCCGATGCGATTGACCAGATGTATTTGACCCTGGATCCGCATCTGTCTACCGGCGTAGAGACTCCGATGGCTACTTTTAAGGGCGAGCATTCCCACCGCCGCATGCAGTTGGAAAATGTCGCGGCCGATACGGATGGCACGGTGTTTCTGCGGTATTCCCGCACCCGCGAGGACGTAGACTAAGGGCCCGTGAATTCCCGAATCAATGTTGCCGCTTGGCCCGTGGCCGTATTGCTCGTTGTGCACCGCGTATTCATCATTGCGCGCAACGGCACGCCAACGGATGATTTCACCACCGTGTATAACGCGGTGGCGCGCATGTCCAGCAGCCAGCCGGTCTACGAGCAGGCCTATAACCACGTTGACCCGCTGTATCTGTATACCCCGGGAGCCACGCTGCTGCTTGCGCCATTAGGGCACCTAGACTTCTCACTTGCGCGAGGACTATTCATCGTGGCGAATGCGGCCGCGATCATCGCGGCACTGGCGGTGCTTACCCTTATAGTGGACCGCAAGCTCACCTCGCCCGTGTGGCCGGTATCTATTGCGCTGGCGTTTGTCACGGAGTCAGTGACCAATACGCTTGCCTTTACCAATATCAACGGCGTTCTCTTGCTGTGTCTGGCCGTGTTTTTGTGGGCCTTTTTGCGGGCCGAGCGCACCCCGTGGTTGGGCTGGGTGGCAGGCGTGGTCATTGGCCTTGCCATCGTCATTAAGCCGCAGTTTGCGCCGCTGCTCTTCCTGCCCTTGGTAAAGCTCCAGTGGCGCAGTCTCGCCGAGGGCATCGGAGTTCCGGTGATTCTCAATCTACTGGCGTGGCCGGTGGTGCCGGGCGCCAGCGGCTTTTTCGAAAAGCTGCTGCCCTATCTTTCGGAAACTCGTGACTATGCCAATTCTTCCTGGGCGGGTTTCCACGCCTACGTTAATTTTGGCGCCGGGTTGTATTGGACCGTGTGGCTGATTTTTGCCGGCCTTACGGCCGCAGCGATTCTCGGGCTTTTACGCTGGCGCAACTCCGACCCAACCTTGTGGGCACTGACCACTAGCGGGGCGATAATGGTGGGAATTTTCTTCCTGTCTTCCCTAGGCCAGCAGTACTATTCCATGTGGCTTTTCCCGCTGATGTTTACCGTTGTGCTCCCGCGCTCGGTATTTCATTCCGCGGGAGCGTGGTTGGCGGCATTTCTCTTTTTGGCTCCGGTCTAGTGGGCGTCTACAGCGCACCCGGATGCTGGACGGTGGATGAATTTTTTCACGGCCACGGCAGGATGGGCGCTGCTTATCGTCGCAATTTTCGCTACGGTCGCTGGCTGGTGGCGTGCCGCGCGCAGAGCGGTTTAGACTCGGCCCATGACCGATTTCAAGCTCATTGCTGATACCGAATGGCGCCAGCGCTTAAGCCCCGAGGAATACTATGTTCTGCGTGAGGCAGGTACGGAGCCGCCCCATGTAGGCGAGTACACCAATACCACTACCGAGGGTGTCTATTCTTGCCGCGCGTGTGGAGCGGAGCTTTTCCGTTCCACGGAAAAGTTTGAGTCCCATTGTGGCTGGCCGTCTTTCTTCTCCCCGCTTGCCGGAGACAAGATCATCGAGCGAGAAGATAACTCGCTAGGCATGCGCCGAGTAGAGGTCTTGTGTGCCAACTGCGAATCGCACCTAGGCCACGTCTTTGAGGGCGAGGGCTACGACACCCCTACTGACCTTCGCTATTGCATTAACTCCATTTGCCTTGACCTGGAGGAAAAACCGGTAGAAGGTGGCACCGCTTAAAGGGCCCCGCCACAACTTACGCCCCGTCAACAGCCTGGCTGCCAGGCTAGTGAAAGGGGCGCAGCCCGGGACGTCGCCAAGCAGTGCTTCTGCTAGGCGGCGTTTCCTTTAGGGCAGTACTGCAATGAGTTCTGCCACGTCCTTGACGCGACGGCCGGTGTGGAAAGGAATTTCCTCGCGCACGTGGTGACGGGCTTCGGTATAGCGCATCAGGTACATCAGGTCGACGATACGGTGGAGCTCATCCGCCTCAAAGGCCAGAATCCACTCGTAGTCACCCAACGCAAAAGCCGGTACGGTATTAGCTCGCACATCAGGATAATCACGCGCTTGCATGCCGTGCTCCATAAGGATGCGGCGGCGCTTTTCCTCGTCCATGGTGTACCAGTCATAGGAGCGCACGAAGGGATAGACCGAAATCCACTCCTTTGGCTCCTCGCCCATGATGAAAGACGGCAGGTGCGACTTATTAAACTCCGCTGGACGGTGCAAAGCGTTGCCTACCCAGGTCACTTCGCTAACCTGGCCCAAGGTGGTCTCGCGGCGAAAGTCCCCAAAGACCTTCTGCAGGTCAGAGAATTCCTCGGCGTGCCACCAGATCATAAAATCAGCAGAATCGCGCATAGCCGTGAGGTCATAGATACCGCGCACCGTCACTTTGCCAGCCTCTTCAACGTCGGCGAAGAACTTCTGCGCTTGGGCGATGATTTCCGCTCGCTCGGTGCCGAGCGCCCCCGGGATCACCTTAAAAACTGCGTGCTGGGAATATTGCTGAACCGCATTGAGTTCCTTGTAGTCTAGCTTCGCCATTGCGTTCTCCTTTGCCAAAGCCTCTGGGTAATCGGACATATCCATCATAAGTTGGATATGAAACCTTGTCACTTCCCCCGCCGCGGGGATGCCGACACGCTCTCGCATCGGCGCGCCTCCCCCAGCTAGAGGCTGGGAAACTATAGCTTGAACGTCGTGAGCAATTCCGAATCGACCACCCCACGCAGCGCCGAGGCTTCCGCCCCCACTCCTTTGCACAGGCAAGCGGAAAGCCACGAACCAGCTACCCCCGCCGCATTCACCCAAGCAGTGGAGTCAATGCACGCGGCCGACCTGCGCCCCGAGATAACCCTGGGCTCCATTCGCCCACCGCAGCGCCTTGCGCCGTTTAGCCACGCTATCGGCCTCGAGGTGGGAGGCGAAGACAACCCAGACATCGTGCCCACTGATGCGGAAGGCGATGCATTTGGCCGCCTTATCTTGCTCCACGATCCGGGTGCTGAGGAAGCCTGGGAGGGCGCTATGCGCCTTGTGGCGTATATTCAGGCCGATATGGATGATGCCGTAGCAGGAGATCCGCTCTTGCCCGATGTGGCTTGGCAGTGGCTCAATGAAGGCCTAGAAGAGGAAGGCGCCGACCACACCAACTTGGGTGGCACCGTCACCTCTACCGCGTCCGTTCGATTTGGGGAGATTGGTGGCCCACCGCGCGCCTATCAAATTGAAATGCGTGCTTCGTGGACCGCTGAAGGCCTCGATCTGGCGCCTCACGTGCAGGCTTTTGCAAAGGTATTGGCTAACGTTGCCGGCCTCCCTCCTGAGGGCGTTACCAAGCTCGGCCACTAGAATGCCAGAATTGCGCAGCCGGCCGGTAGAGGGCATCCCGGCGGTCCTTGCTACCCGGGATGAATTCACCGCTGCCGCCGCACGCCTAGCTGCAGGTACGGGCCCGTTTGCCATCGATACTGAACGCGCCTCTGGTTATCGCTACGATGACCGCGCCTTCGTAGTTCAAATTCGCCGCTGCGGCGCAGGCACCATGCTTTTTGCCCCTGAAGGCCATCGCGCGGAGCTCACCGCTGCCCTCGCCCCAGTACTCAACGGGGCGGAATGGATAATTCATGCCGCGCATTCGGATTTGCCCTGCCTAGGGTGGCTTGGGCTATTCCCCGGCTCCATCTTTGATACCGAGCTAGCGGCGCGGCTCGCTGGTTTCGACCGCCCGAATCTGGGCACAATGGTTGCAGAGCTTTTTGATATCGAATTAGAAAAAGGCTACGGCGACGCTGACTGGTCAACCCCGCAGCTCAGCGAGGAACTCAAGGCCTATGCCGCACTAGATGTGGAGCTGCTCCTCGAGCTTGCCGATTCACTACGCGATATCTTGGCCGAACAAGACAAAATGGATTGGGCGCTAGAGGAATTTTCCTCCATTGTCCGCGAGCATGCCGGTGATACTCACCCGCAGCCACCTACTTGGCGCGACCTAAAGGGAGTCTCCAACCTGCGCAACGGCAGCCAGCTTACCGCCGCTCGTGCGCTATGGCTCAAACGGGACGCAATAGCTCGGCGCACCGATACTGCACCCGGCCGGGTTTTAGCGAATAAGACGCTGGTAGAAATTGCGCGCGCTCTCCCCACCTCTGGCAGCGATTTGGCCCGCATCAAGGGTTTTCCCCGCCGGCGCAAGGGGGCCACCGCCCGCTGGATGGCGGTGCTAAACCAGGCGCGCGCCATTCCCCCGCACCAGCGGCCTCGCGTGCACCGTACCCCGCGTCCGGTCCCTTCCAAGACCATCTGGACTAAGGACTACCCTGATCTCTGGGAGATATATCAAACTATTCGCGCCGACATCGCGGAACTAGGCGATGATCTTGGAATGTCCTCCGAGCTTATTATCCGCCCCGCCACCGTGCGCGCCGCAGTATGGGCGAAGGTAGGGGTACGTGCTGATAAACGCCACCGCGGACCTGATTCTGTTGCCGGTTCCATCCGCCAGCCAGACGACGTCGCTGCGTTTCTCCGCGCGGAAGGCGCGCGCGAATGGCAAATAGAATTGACCGCCCCGCTTATCGTGGACGGTCTTTTCTAGAAGATATTTATCAGGACAGGCCTAGCCTTCATTTCCCAGCTCATTGGCATCAGCAGTGAAGTTTTCTACCCACTCGCTAATCGAGGCCGCCATAAGTTCAGGGGTAAGCCCGAATTCCTCTAGGACCTCGCCGCGCGAGCCGTGCTTAGGGAAGTATCCCGGAACGCCAAGTCGGCGCACAGGGGTATTTACCTCGGCTGCGCTGAGGGCTTCAGAAATCATGGAGCCAATACCGCCGCGTACAAGGCCGTCTTCTGCCGTAACCACCAGATCGTGGTCAGCGGCGAGTGCCACAATAGAACTTGGAACCGGCACAACCCAACGCGGGTCAACGACGGTTACGTTAACGCCTTGCTCTCCGAGCAGCTTCGCTGCCTCGATGCTGCGCGCGGACATGGCACCGATAGAGACGATAAGCACCTCTGGGGTGTCCTCGCCAGCGTCGGCTTCGCCGTAGTGGAGGATGTCGACGCCATCCCCCAAGGTTTCTACCGCATCCATATCCGGCAGCAGGTTGCCTTTAGGGAAACGAACTACGGAGGGGCCGGATTCGATTTCTAGCGACTCCCGTAAGAGCTCCCGCAGGCGCGCGCCATCGCGCGGGGCGGCAATGTGTATGCCCGGTACGATGCTCATCAGCGCCATATCCCACACACCATTGTGTGATGCTCCATCGGAACCGGTAACCCCGGACCGGTCGAGCACGATGGTTACTGGCAGCTTCAGCAGCGCAATATCCATAATGACCTGATCCACGGCTCGATTTAAAAAGGTGGAATATACCGCCACGACCGGGTGCATACCCCCGAGCGCGAGACCAGAGGCGGAGGTCATCGCGTGCTGCTCTGCGATTCCCACGTCAAAGAAGCGTTCAGGAAAGCGCTCTTGGAACGGCGTGAGCCCAGTCGGCCCTGCCATGGCAGCGGTAATGGCCACAATGTCTTCGCGTTTTTCAGCAGCAGCTACAAGCTCTTCTGAAAAAGCTGCGGTCCAGCCAGGCTGCTTAGTTCCTTTTGCCACACCGGTGACCGGATCAATAGCACCGGTTGAGTGCATCTGATCCTTTGGCTCATTGACGGCTGGGGCAAACCCATGGCCCTTTTCAGTAACCACATGCACAATGATGGGTCCGTCATAATCGCGGGCATAGGTCAGGGCATGCACCAAGCTATCGATATCGTGCCCGTTAATGGGACCGATGTACTTCATGCCTAGTTCCGGGAACATCTCGGTTGGCAAGACCGTAGACTTGACGCCTTCTTTCATGGCATGCAGGGCATCGAAGGCTCGCTCGCCTACCCAACCCATTTGTTTCAGGCGGCGCTTGCCCTGCTCCATAAGTTCGTCATAGCCGTGCTGAGAGCGGATACGACCAAGATTTTCCGAGAGGCCACCGATGGTGGGCGAATAGCTGCGGCCATTGTCATTGACCACAATCACCGCATTGCGGTCCTTGTCCTCGGAGATATTGTTGAGTGCCTCCCAGCACATACCGCCGGTCAGGGCGCCATCACCAACGACGCCGATAACGTTGCGGTGACCATCGCCGCGGATTTTAAAGGCCTTTGACAAGCCATCCACCGTAGACAGCGAGGCCGAAGCGTGCGAGGACTCGGTCCAGTCATGCTCGGACTCGCCGCGGTCCGTGTACCCCGAAAGACCATCTTTTTGCCGCAAGGTATCGAATTGATCGGTGCGACCGGTAAGCATTTTATGCACATAAGACTGGTGCGAGGTATCAAAAATAATGGGCTCGCGCGGGGAATCAAATACGCGGTGCAACGCTATGGTCAGTTCCACCACGCCCAAGTTGGGACCCAAATGTCCGCCTGTGACGGAAACCTTATCAATGAGACGCTGCCGAATCTCTGCCGCAAGCTCTTCAAGCTTGTCTGCGGACAGTGCCTTGAGATCCTGCGGCGAGTTAATGGTATCCAAGATAGTCATGGAGCGGCCTTCAACTCCTTCTGTGCTTAGTTCTTCTTTTCTACCGTACCCGCGGCGGGCGGTGAATATTATATTCCGGCTAGGGCGCGGCACCGTACCCGGCCGCGCCTGGGCACCTATGCGGCGCATTAGGCAGGGGTAATGAGCGCAATCGTTTCGAAGTGATGCGTTCCGGGAAACGCGTTAATGAGCGCCATTTTTTCAATCCCGTACCCGTGTTCGTCCCAGTAATGCAGATCGCGAGCAAAGGTGGCTGGGTCACATCCCACGTGCACGACCGCTTGGGGTGCAGCGGCCGCCACGGAACGAATCACGTCTTTGCCTGCGCCGGTGCGTGGGGGATCGAGGACTACAGCGCCTGGTTTAGGTAACTGCACAGCAACCTGCTCCACCTTCGCGGATTTTAGTTCCACATCGCAGTCCGCCAGGCAGGGCTGCTCCGCTGCCGTTGCCGCTGGCGAATAATCCACGGAGATGACCTTGCCCTGCACGGCTGCTGCCAGTGCTGGAACGAAAAGCCCAACGCCGCCATAAAGATCCCAGGCGGTACGTTCCTGGTACTCACGTTGACCGAGCCACTCAGTTACCAGCTGGGTATACGCTGCCGGCGCCTGACTATGGGCTTGCCAAAAGGCAGTGGCGGGGAAGCTAAACGTCCTACTACCCACATGTTCTTGCACTTGGCCGCTGCCTTCTACCACCTCACGGATGGTCTCTACGCGGCGTCCGCGCGGGGCTTTGCGGGTTTCTACTACATGGCGGTCTCCCGCGCCATCGACAACAGCAATGACCTCTGCACCTGGGGTAAAACGACGTGCGCCTTCTCCGACGAGGCCGTCTGCCAATCCCGGAGCCAGCTGCGTACAGGCGGCTGCCGTAACGAGCTCATTGGACCGACGCTCACGGGTTCCAGCACGCCCTTGCTTGTCGACGCCCCACCGAACCCGAGTGCGCCAGCCCCTCACCGGCTCTAGGGTGTGTTGTTCAATGTCTAGGCCCGCACTGGTTTTAACGCCAGTGCGGCGCAGCTGCTCCGCTAAGATTTCTGCCTTAATCCCAGTTTCGGCCGCAGGATCTAGCTCTGCAAAATCGCAGCAGCCTGCCCCTTGTTCCGCAGCTGGGCACGACGATGGCACGCGCAGCGCACCCGGGGTCACTACACTGTCCAGGTCCGCCTTAATGAACGACTTCTTGACTCGGCCGGCCTTAGCCTTAACGACGTCTCCTGGAAATGCGCGTGGAACAAATACAACTCGCCCATCAGGCGCCTGGCCGATTCCTACCCCGCCGTGTGCCATGCGGTCAATTCTCACCTCAAGAATATCGCCCCGGCTAATCGTAGGTTCAGTCATTTTCTACCTCGGCCTCTTGTAGTGGTTCTGGTTGTGCCTGCGTACGCTCACCCGCGCCTGTAGCTTCCTCCACAGCTGTGTCCGCGCGCCGCACCATCCACACGGTAAGCGCCGTTACCAGAAGGGTCAGGGGCCATCCCATTAGGATTCTGGTCACTCCCAATGCTGTAGTTGCATCGGCATCATAGATGGCGCGCTGGACAATAAAACGGGCGAGAAAGATTACCGCCCACCCACCGGTAGCTATGGCATAGGCCCGGCGCGCTGGGGTAATCTTCTGCCACTGCGTTTCCTCGCCGTTAATCCCCTTCCAGATAACGCCCACCGCGGGCCACCGGAATAGGATCGAGAGTACGGCGGCAATGCATAGCGCCAACGACATCCAGATACCGTACAAGAAATACCCTTTGGCATCACCGGTAAACCAGGCGATTGCCGCACACAGAGCGACGCCCAAAAGCCCCGATATGGCTGGCTGAAGGGTCTCTTTGCGAAGCACCCTCCAGATAGCGATAGCAACGGCTACACCAAGCGCCGCTCCGAGGGCTGGGCCCAGCCCAAAAAAGTTATTGACTGGAATCAGCACAAGGACCGGCAAGGTAGCGGAAACGAGCCCGGATAGCCCACCCATTTGTTCCAATAGGGTGGGTTCGGCTTGAGACTCATTAGCGTCAAGGTTCTTTGCGTCCTGGGAGGACTGCGGCGAGGAAGAATGTGTCACGTGGTTTACTGCTTTGCCTAGTCTTTGGAAGTAGGTGCAGAACCCTCATCGGGGTCCTGCGGGGACGATCCATTCTCCCCCTCCTGTGGGGTGCCGCCCAAATCGCGCAAGTGCTGTTCCGCCTCTGCTTCTGCTGCAGGGTCTGGACCGCCAACGCCGTTTTCTGGGTGGTTCTGGGCATTAGCGGCTGCCTGCTGCTCCTGCTGGCGCTGGTCCATGGCCTGCTTGACTTGCTCTACGAGCTGCTCGGGCATGATGACCGGCAAAGCGTTTCCGGCCAAGATGGGGTCTTCTCCACGGTAGACAAAGGTGCGCGCGGCTACCTCGCGGGCCATTTCTGCCAGGTCAGCTTCCATTCCTGCCGGTGCCGCCAGCGTCATGCGCAGCATCCACCGTGGGCCATCTGCACCGATGACGCGAACCTGGCCATTGTCGTTTTTACCCACGACCTCAGCACCCCACGGGCCTGGCTCGGTAGTAACGGTGAGACCGTCGCGGCTCATGCCTTCCCTGATCTCCTCGACGGATTCTGCCCACTGGCCCGGCTTGCGTGGGGCGGCAAAGGCTACGGGGGTAATTCGGCCCACCTTGGTTACGATGTGCAGCATCCGCGGGCCTTGCTCGCCCATTTCTACTTGTACCTGGGATTCCTTTGGCAGTGGGATGCGCAGAGAGCCCAAATCTAAAATGCCGATGGAAAAGTCGCTGAAATCGAAAGTTTCGATATCTACGGAGTCACCATCAAAGGGGCCGGTCTGACCGTTGATAGCGTCATGGGCAAATTCGCGTGATTCATTGCCAGAAGCGGCCGCGGCATCGGCTGCGGTATCTTCTACCGGAGGATATGATTCCTGGGCATCTTTATCCACGGACTCGGGGCCCACCGGCTTTTCGCCCTTTGCTGCAGGCTTTGCCTGCTCCTTCTTCGCATCCTCGTTCTTCTTGCCAAAGGGCCAGATTCCCATGGTTGCTACATCCTTTCTAGAAGTTTCGTTAAGTCTCTATTGCTTTAGCTACACGCCGGTAGAGCCATAGCCACCGGCTCCCCGGTCGGTGTCATCCAATTCTTCGACCTCAGCAAATCCCACTAGTTCAACGCACTGGACCACGAGCTGAGCGATACGCATTCCGCGTTCGATTTCGATTGGGGTATGCCGGTCGTGGTTGATAAGGCAGACTTTGATTTCCCCGCGGTAGTCAGCATCCACTGTCCCCGGAGTATTAACTACCGAAAGCCCTTGTTTAGCAGCCAACCCGGACCGTGGATGAATCAAACCGACTGTTCCTAGTGGCAGCGCAATTGCAATCCCGGTGCCTACAAGGGCGCGCTCGCCGGGTTGCAACGTAAGTGCTTCTGCTGCGTAGAGGTCCGCACCAGCGTCGCCGCGATGGGCGCGTTTCGGCAGCGGAAGCTCCTTGTCTAGACGCTTGACTTTAATATCGCCGAAAGGGCTTTCTGGCTGAGAATATGGAAACGAGTCAGTCACCTGGCCAATCCTACCTGCCTTAGCAGGTTCATTCTGCGGTGCGTGTGGACTAGACTAGCTAGACGTGTCTGATACATCTGCTTCTTCCGCAACTCCGGCACCGTCGAGCTCCGCTTCTGCGCAGGGCACGATGGCCCCTCAGGTGCTCTACCGTGAACGCCAATGGGTGCCTTGGTGCTTTTGGCTTTTTGCCGCCGGCATCGTGGCACTTACTTCTGCTACCGCCGGGCTAAACCGCTCCATGTGGTGGACCATTATTCCTGCAATACTCCTTGGCGCCATCGCCGTGTGGGTACTTATTACGTGGTCCAATACGGTCATCGTGGTAGAGCGTGACCCAGACGGAACGCGTTGGCTCTCAGTCAAAGACGCCCAACTACCCAACGACGTGGTCTCGCGGTCTATCACGGTTCCTAAATCTGCACGGCGTAATGCGCTAGGCCCGCAATTCGATCCCGCGGCGTTCTTGGTCTCCCACGCTTGGATGGATGAGCACGCCATGATGGTGCTCAATGATCCTGAGGACGATACCCCTTATTGGCTCATCGCTTCGAAGGACCCAGAAGCTTTACTCCATGCCTTCCTGCCGGAACAGCACTAAATTTTAAAGACTTTGTAGGCATCCTCGAACCGGCAGATTCGAGGCGGCCACAACACCAAACCCCGCACTCGGCTTTAAGCAAGTTGCCGTGTGCGGGGTTTCTTTACTGCTGCGACTTCCTTTAAGCACAGTCCTTACAGATAGGCTGGCCATCCTCATCGTGGGAATAGCGCTTATTGGACTGCACTAGGAAACAAGAGCCGCAGGTAAACTCGTCTTCTTGGCGGGGAACTACCTCAACATTGAGCTCCTCACCGGTAAGGTCAACTGTTGGCGGCTGGAACGATTCGACGATTTCTCCGTCATCGTCCATGCCGTTGTTGTCGCTTTCAGCGGCTTTGAGCCCCTCTAGGGAGTCAGTTTCGAGTTCATCTTCCGCGCGCCGGCGCGGTGCGTCATAATCGGTGGCCATAATGCACGCCCCTAATGGTCAAATTGCTTTAAGGAATGGGTAATTATCGATCGCGCATAGTAAAGCACAAATGGCTAGATGTCATCTCACCGGCCGTTAGCGTGGAAAACTATTACCCCCGCAACGCGCCTGTGGCGTTGTGTGCTGCCAAAAGTTCCTCAAAGGCGGGGGCCAAATCTGCCCCCGCGGCCCAGGTAAGTTCGCCCTGAGCAGACCCCTTCTCAAAGCCTGGATGGTGCACCACCGCGCCTGCTTCGCGGGCAATAATTGCCCCGGCGGCAAAATCCCAAGCATTGATGCCGTGCTCAAAGTAGGCATCAACCGTGCCCTCAGCTACGCGACATAAATCCAGCGCGGCAGCACCGATGCGGCGAATATCTCGTACCTGGGGCAAGAGCTTGGTGAGCAGCTCGGCTTGCGCTGCTCTCCGTTGGGCATCGTATCCGAAGCCAGTGGCTACCAATGCCAACGCGGGATTTTTGGTGTGGGCGCACTGCAATGGGTGCGCCTTCCCGTCCGGGCCGGTGACCGTGGCGCCCTGACCGGCCGCGGCTGCATAAGTGCGCCCGCGGGCCACGTTGACCACCGCGCCAGCTACCAGGCGCCCCTGATATTCCGCACCGATAGAAACTGCAAAATCCGGCACCCCGTAGAGGAAATTTACGGTGCCATCAATCGGATCCACTATCCAGGTAACACCGCTGGTGGATTCCACATTGGCGCCTTCTTCCCCAAAGATTCCATCCCCTGGGCGTTGGGTACGAATGGTGGTGGCAATGAATTCCTCTGTGGCGGTGTCGACCTCAGTTACCGGATCCACATCACTGGACTTGGTGCTGGTATGCGCCGCGATGCCATCACCGGCGACAAGCTCTGCGCGCCGGGCGGCAATTAGTTCGGCCGCTCGCGTGGCGGTAGAGACGGCAAAATCCCGCAATTGGAGAAAATCGATGTGCTCAGTCATGCCAACTATTGTGCCTTCTTCTACACTGTCGGGCATGACTACTCTTTCTGGACATTCTTTTGGCGTCGATGTCGGCGGTTCGGGCATTAAGGGCGCAGAGGTGGACCTTGCCACCGGCGAATTCGTGGGCGAGCGTATGAAAATCGCCACGCCGCAGCCATCGACTCCGCACGATGTTGCCAAGGTGGTAGCCCAGATCATCCAGGAAAAGCAGTGGGAAGGCCCAGTAGGCATTACCCTGCCTTCCGTTGTCCGCAACCAAGAGGTAGAAACGGCAGCGAATATTTCCAAGGAATGGATTGGCATTAATGCTACAGAGCTATTCGCTGATTACTTGGATGCGGATTTTGCCGTGCTTAACGACGCCGACGCGGCGGGACTAGCCGAGGTTGCCTACGGAGAGGACATCGCCAAGCAGGGCTCCGTAATCTTTTTGACTCTGGGGACCGGCATTGGTTCGGCCTTCTTCTTGAATGGTCAGCTCTTTCCCAATACCGAGCTAGGGCACATGCTGGTGGGCGATGATGAAGCCGAAAGGATTGCATCTTCGGCCGTCAAGGACCGCGAAGGGCTCAAGTACAAGCACTGGGCTAAGCGGTTAAATAAGGTCCTTGCGGAGTATGAAAAGCTTTTTAACCCGCAGGCTTTCCTCATTGGGGGTGGTATCTCGCGCAAGTTTGAAAAGTGGGGCCCGCACCTTGACATTGCCACCCCCGTCATGCCTGCACAATTGCGCAATCGTGCAGGGATTGTTGGTGCCGCAATGGCGGCGGTAGAGGGCTTGAAACCATAAAATTTATGCACTGCTGGTGACCCTATCCACCGGCAGAGTAGAAAGATCCTCTATACTGGGCGGTCGATCCTAAGTTAAATAGCTCTAAGGCGTGTCTGGCCTGCATAAGGCCACAGCGCGTTAACATCACAGTGATGGACGAGCGCCCAGCTAGGGCGCACTGAGCTGTTTTAATCAAGAAGTAAGTCGAAAGGGCGTACGTGGCAGCCACTGAATCTTCAGACCAGGCACTCGGCGAGGGCGAAAACGCCGCCGGGGCATCTACTCCTGCAAAGAAGACCGCCAAGAAGACGGCAAAGAAAACCGCGAAGAAGACGGCTAAAAAGACGGCCAAGAAGACCGCTAAGAAAACAGCCAAAAAGACTGCGAAAAAGACCGCTAAGAAGTCGGCCAAGAAGACCACTAAAAAGTCTGCTAAGAAGGCCACGAAGAAGACGGTCCGCAAGTCCGCGGCGAAAAAGCAGGAATCCCCCGCTGAGTCCGAAAAGCAAGCACAGCCGGAGGTAGATGAAGAGCTCGACGAGGACGAGCACGACGAAGACGTCGACTTCGATCCCACCAATGCGGACATCGAGGAAGATGATGACTTCGCAGGCGGTGAAGACCTCGAGGACGAGGACCTCGAAGAGGACTTGGACGAAGACGATGAGGACGATGACGAAGAAGAGGACTCCTCCTCCGTCTGGGACGAGGAAGAATCCGCTGCACTGCGTCAGGCACGCAAGGATGCGCAGCTGACTGCCTCTGCTGACTCCGTTCGTGCCTACCTCAAGCAGATTGGTAAGGTGGCCCTGCTCAACGCCGAGCAAGAGGTTTCCTTGGCCAAGCGCATCGAGGCTGGTCTTTACGCACAGCACCGCATGGATGAGATGGAAAAAGCCCGCGCCGAAGGCGATAAGGCCGCTAAGCTCTCCCCCATGGAAAAGCGCGACCTGCGCAGCATCGCCCGCGATGGCCGCAAGGCCAAAAACCACCTGTTGGAGGCGAACCTGCGTCTGGTGGTTTCCTTGGCAAAGCGCTACACCGGCCGCGGCATGGCTTTCTTGGACCTCATCCAAGAAGGCAACTTGGGACTTATCCGCGCTGTGGAGAAGTTCGACTACACCAAGGGCTATAAGTTCTCTACTTACGCCACGTGGTGGATCCGCCAGGCTATTACCCGCGCCATGGCTGATCAGGCTCGTACCATCCGCATCCCGGTCCACATGGTGGAAGTCATCAACAAGCTGGGCCGTATCCAGCGCGAGTTGCTGCAGGACCTGGGCCGCGAGCCTACCCCGCAGGAGCTGGCAAAGGAGATGGATATCACCGAGGAAAAGGTGCTCGAAATCCAGCAGTACGCCCGCGAGCCCATTTCCTTGGATCAGACCATTGGCGACGAAGGCGACTCCCAGTTGGGTGACTTCATCGAGGACTCCGAAGCCGTTATTGCGGTCGACGCTGTCTCCTTCACTTTGCTGCAGGATCAGCTCCAAGACGTGCTGACCACCCTCTCCGAGCGCGAAGCCGGTGTGGTGCGCCTGCGCTTCGGCTTGACCGATGGCATGCCGCGCACTTTAGACGAAATCGGCCAAGTCTACGGCGTTACCCGCGAGCGCATTCGCCAGATCGAATCCAAGACCATGTCGAAGCTGCGCCACCCCTCTCGCTCCCAGGTATTGCGCGATTATCTCGACTAATCGTTTTACGTGGACAAGAACAAAGCCCGCACCTTTCTGGTGCGGGCTTTTGCGTAGCTGCCCTCAGGCGGTTGTGGCCAAACTACCACTTGCGCAGGTATTCGATGCGCTCGCGTAGCTGCTCAGCGTTGCACAGCGCGGTGGGCGGTCCACCGCAGGCCTTGCGGACCTCGGTGTGAATAGCACCGTGGGGGCGGCCAGAGCGTTGGGCGGCGATAGAAACCACCGTGTTGAGCTCCTTGCGCAGCTGGCCTAGCTCATCGACGACTCCGGTATCGCTTGACTCAGCTTCCACAGCCTTTTTCCGCGAGGCCGGGGCATAGTCCATGCCATAGAGCTTGCGACGGTGAGCCTCCTCGGCCTCAGCCGCGCGCCGCGCCTTTTCCTCCGCCTCGCGGCGGTCCATTTCCTCAGATTGCTTCTTGCGCAGCAGGTCCTTGACTTGTTCCGCATCGAGCAATCCGGGAATACCAAGGAAATCGGCTTCTTCATCCGTGGTCATGTCCCCAGTGTTGAACTGAGAACCGTTATAAAGCAGGCCCGAGAACTCTGCCTCGGCACCAAGCGACTCATAAGACTTCTCCAGCATGTCCGGTTCGGTCTTCTTCTGATTCGCTTGCTCTAGCAGCTCATCGTCCCAGCCCTCCTTGTCCGGCTTTTCCTCACCCAAAACGTGATCGCGGGACTTTTCCATATTTTCGGCCAAGCCCAGCAAGACAGGCACCGAGGGAAGGAAAACGGACGCCGTCTCCCCCGGCATGCGCGAGCGCACAAAACGGCCAATGGCTTGGGCGAAAAATAGTGGGGTCGATGCGGACGTCGCATACACGCCCACTGCTAGGCGCGGGACGTCCACTCCCTCAGACACCATGCGCACCGCCACCATCCACTCATCGGTGGACTCAGAAAATTCCTGAATGCGGTCCGAGGAGCCGGGATCATCAGACAAAATCACCGACACCGGAGTATTGGACAGCTGTTTGAGGATCTTGGCGTACGCGCGTGCGGTCGTCGTATCCGATGCCAACACGAGGCCACCGGCATCCGGCATATTGCGCCGCATTTGCATGAGCCGGGTATGCGCTGCCTGCAGAACTGCAGGGATCCATTCGCCCTTGGGGTCCAACGCGGTGCGCCACGCACGGGCGGTTTGCTCCGCATTCATAATGTCACCCAAGCGCGCGGCATGTTCCTCGCCAGCCGAATCCCGCCAGCGGGCCTCGCCGGAGTAAGAGAGGAAGACAACGGGGCGCACGACGCCGTCGGCAAGCGCATCGCCATAGCCATAGGTATGGTCCGAGCGGGATACCTTGTGCCCCTCCCCATCGTCTACATACTGAACAAATGGGATGGGCGAGTCATCGGAACGGAACGGAGTACCCGTCAGCGCCAAGCGATGGTTAACGTCGTCATATGCTTCCTTGACACCATCACCCCAGCTCTTGGCATCACCGGCGTGGTGAATCTCATCCAGGATCACCAAAGTGCGCCGAGCAGAAGCCACCGCGCGGTGCTTAAAGGGGTGCATTCCTACCTGCGCATAGGTCACCACAATGCCATCCATCGAAGGATTGACCGCGGAAGAATTGCTAAACGCAGGATCCAACGCCAAACCTACTCGCGCGGCAGCACTAGACCACTGGGTCTTAAGGTGTTCGGTGGGCACCACCACGATGACGCGCTCGACCGTGCGGTCTTCCATGAGCTCGGTTGCGATGCGCAGGGCGAAGGTAGTCTTTCCGGCGCCCGGGGTCGCCACCGCCATGAAGTCCTGCGGCTTAGTGGCGAGGAATTTATCGAGGGCGGATTGCTGCCAGGCGCGAAGGTTAGTCTTTTTAAAAGTCCTCACTTGCGGCGCAGACCCTTATACATACGCTCACAATCGGGGCACACCGGAGAACCCGGCTTTGCCTGCTTGGTCACCGGGAAGGTCTCGCCGCACAAGGCAACGACATACTTGCCGTTGACCGCGGAATCGAGGATGTGATCCTTTTTGACGTAATGGAAGAACTTCGGCGTGTCATTATCCGTCGTCGAAGTGTCTTCACGAATATCTGGCCGTTCAATTGTCTTCGTAGTCGTAGTCACGCCCTCCATTTTGCCGCATCGGCATCGAACTTTGCGAGTCAGGCGGCTACCCTTGGAGAACATGTACACGTCATGCTCGCCAGCCACTGCGCCCCACTCCCCTTATCGAGGGAACTCCGACGCACACGAGGGGAGCCGAGTCTAGGTTGTTTGGCAAAAAAGAGCGCTACCTCATCACAGATGCCAAGCTCACGCCTGGCCAGGACCGCAAGCGCCGCGAAATTCGGTACGGAATCTTCCAGTTTTTGCGCGTTCCTTCCCTACTCATCGCCGGCTATTTCCTTTATATGCATTGGTGGCTGTTAGCCGCAATCGTTGTGGGCGTGACTTTTCCCCTCCCGTGGATCGCCGTGGTAATTGGCAACGGCCGGGGAGAAAAGAAGGATAAGCGCGAAAAGAACGTGTACAAGCCAGCCATGAACCGGCAGCTTTATAGCCAAGCCCACGCCCCACAGGTATCCGGCGGCACCGCCCGGCCCATTGAGGCACACCACGACATCATCGATCACGAAGAAGAGTAAAGGATTCCTGCCCACATGACGACCGCTTTTGGCCCCGACTTTGATGCCCCCGCGCTAGCCAAGCTGGCCCCTGAGCTTTCCGACGTCTTTACCGCCGCCGGTTTTACTACCGATGGCGTGGCCGGGTACCTAGGGCCGGAGGTTACTGAAGCCCTATTCCGCGGCGAGCCGGCACCTGTTTCGCTAGCCGCGCACAGCGAATCTCAGATGGACTTGTTGATCCGCTTTTTCCTCCTGCACGAGCACCTGCCTGCCACGCTTTTGGGTGAGGCCGTAGGAGCGCGCCTGGCTACCCAGTTGCTGGATGCCAAGGTTGCGCTTGCCGACGCCCACGGCATGGCCTACATTGCCCTCGACATCCGCCCCCACACCATCGTGGGCGCTAACCGGCTCATCTTCTCCGACGTCGATGCCTCCCTCGTGGATCACGTACCCGGCCCTGACCATGTGCTGGGAGTAGGCGCGGCGAGTCTCTCTTTGCTGCAGTCCACGCCAGTAAGTCCAGTCAGCAGCGTTCTCGATCTGGGCACCGGCTCGGGTGTTCAATTGCTGGGGCAAATCGAATGCGCAGAAAAAATCACCGCGACCGATGTGCATGAGCGTGCCTTGGATTTGGCCACGGCCACCATCGCGGCCGCTGGTGAGGGCGACAAAGTGGAATTGCTCCCTGGGTCATGGTTTGAGCCCGTAGCTGGTCGCCGCTTTGACCGTCTAGTAGCTAACCCGCCTTTTGTTGTAGGCCTTCCCGAAGTGGGCCACGTCTACCGCGATTCCGGATTAAACCTCGACGGAGCCAGTGAATTGGTTGCCTCTCAAGCCACCGATCACCTGACGCCCGGCGGAACCGCTCACCTTCTGGCTGCATGGGTACACACCAGTGGCGAAACATGGCAGCAACGCGTTGCTTCCTGGTTGCCGGATAAAGGGATCGCCGCCTGGGTCATTCAGCGCGACGTTGCCGATCCCGCACTTTATGTGTCCACCTGGCTCGAAGATGAATCCCTCGATATTCGCTCCCCTGAGGGGCAAGAGCGCTCTCGCGCCTGGCTCGAACATTTCCAGGAACACGAAGTAAACGGCATTGGTTTTGGTTTCGTAGCTATTCAACGCATCGGTGACGATGAGCCTGCAGATATCTTGGCCGAAGAAATGCCGCAGGCCTTCAGCGATCCGCTTGGCCCCGAAGTGGAAGAATACTTTGCCCGTGTGGCGTGGCTGCGCGATCTTGTGCCGGGAGAACTGCAGGGAAAGCACTTCCAAGTAAGGCCCGGCTTGGCACGCGAAGATATCAGCACCCCAGATGAAGATTTGGGACAGGGATTCACCCGCGCCGCCTTGCGCCTAACCCGCACAGACGGCCCGCGTTGGAGCCACGAGGTAGATGAACACATTGCCGCAATTGTCGCTGGTCTCAACCCACAGGGTCTGAACCTAGAAGAGACAATTGGGCTGTATGCGGCGGCGCACGGATTCGATGAGGAAGAACTCACCGCCGCTGCCCTCCCTGCAGTCATCGATATGGTCCGCCACGGTCTGCTTATCCCAGCAGATCTCCTCTTGGACACCGGTTCAACGAACCTTAGCTGATACCGCATTTTCAACCCACTGGATAGATAAGGAGAAGTAAGCGGTGCGCGCAGTTTTGACTCGAGTTTCAGAGGCCACAGTAACCGTCGATGGAGAGACCGTCGGGGCCATTGATTGTCCCGATACCGGCGGTCTTCTCGCGCTCGTCGGCGTCTCGCGCGAGGATATGGATGATTGGCAGCCTCGAGCAGAGAAAATGGCGCGCAAAATTGCAGAACTGCGCATTCTTGACGGCGAGGTCTCGGTGCTCGATGCCGCAGCTCCGGTACTAGTAGTGAGCCAATTTACTTTGTATGGTCGCACTGCCAAGGGGCGACGCCCTTCATGGGCGGATGCCGCGCCAGGTCCGGAAGCTGAGCCGGTTGTTTCAACGATTATCAACCACCTCAAGGAACGCGGCGTGTCAGTAGAAACAGGCCAATTCGGGGCTAAAATGCGCGTCTCTTCTGTAAATGAAGGCCCTTTCACCGTTTTAGTTGAGACGTAATTTGCGCGCCCTTCTCCCGCCCCAACGATCCTCAAAACGTATTAAGCAGGACTTTCATTAGAGCACTTGTGACTGGTGCCACTCTCGGTGAAATTATATGGAACAAGCCATAAAGAACGGCAGATTGCAAATTTTTCGAGAGTGATAAATGCCCTACCTGTAGTGCAATAATTTATTATCATCCTGCAAGTTTCTGTTCTATACTGAAGGCACAGCGAAGCAAAAGGGCTGGACAAGCAGGATGAGAGAACTTTTCTCAAGGTCCTACTAACGCAAAGTTGAATGAGAATTTTTTTCTCAGTCACGGTTGCAGAAGCCCAAACGCTTCGGCCGACCAACTAGATGTAGGAAAGAAAATGTCCCACTCACTCAAGCGGCGCAATTCAGCCCAGCACCCAGAAAACAGGGCAGAAATGCCCGAAACCCCCAAGACAGCCGCACCGGCTCCTGGCATCGACACCCCCTTCGATGGCCAGAAGGGCGCACCGAAGTGGAATAAGGAAGACACCGTATGGATGCTCTCCCTGTTCGGCACCGCCATCGGCGCCGGTGTCCTCTTCCTCCCCATCAACGCCGGTATCGGCGGTATCATCCCGCTGCTCATCATGACGGTCGTAGCACTGCCTATGACCTACTGGGCTCACCGCGGAATGACCCGCTTGGTACTGTCCAGCTCCAAGCCAGACGGTGACCTCACGGACGTCGTCGAAGAGCACTTTGGCAAGAAGGCCGGTGTTCTCATGAACATCCTGTACTTCCTGTCGGTCTACCCCATCCTGCTGGTTTACTCAGTCACCATCACCAACACGGTCAACTCCTTCCTGGAGCACCAGCTCGGCGTTACCCCGCCGCACCGCTGGCTAACCTCTCTCTTGCTCGTTGGTGGACTCATCTTGATTGTCCGCATGGGCAAGGACGTCGTGGTTCACGTCATGTCCTACCTGGTATACCCGTTCATCGGCATCCTGGTTCTCCTTTCCCTTTACCTCATCCCGAAGTGGAACACCGCACTCTTCGATTCCTTTGACCTAAACGTTGCTCGCGAAGCCTCTGGTCACGGCATGGGCGTTACCCTGATGCTCTTGGTTCCGGTTATGGTCTTCTCCTTCAACCACTCCCCGATGATTTCTTCCTTCGCCGTTGACCGCCGCCAGACCTACGGCAAGTTCGCAGAAGCCAAGTCCCGCAAGACCCTGCTCCGCGCTGAGATCCTCATGGTCGTCGTGGTTATGTTCTTCGTCTTCTCCTGCGCCCTGAGCCTCTCCCCGGCTGATATGGCAGAAGCTAAGGCACAAAACATCACCATCTTGTCCTACCTGGCCAACCACTTCGATACCCCACTTATCCAGTGGATTGCTCCTATCATCGCCATGATTGCAGTTGCTAAGTCCTTCCTTGGCCACTACCTCGGCGCAGCCGAAGGCTTCGAGGGTCTCATCGTCAAGGGCAGCAAGAACGCAAGCAAGGATGACGCACAGTCGGCTCACAAGCTCGACACCATCACCCTCATCTTCATGCTGGTTACCGCTTGGCTCGTCGCTTGGGCTGACCCGTCCATCCTGGGCATGATTGAAACCCTGTGTGGTCCAACGATTGCCATCATGCTCTTCATCATCCCGATGGTCGCTATCCACAAGGTTCCTGCTCTCCAGCGCTACAAGGGCAAGGCTTCCAACTACTTCGTCTTCTTCATGGGCCTCGTCGCCCTAGCAACCATCATCTACTCCATCGTCCACGCCTTCTAAGCACCGCCGTAGACGAGAAATTCGCAGAGGATTCAAGGAAAGAACAATGTTCATCAGCATCTTCGATATGTTCAAGATTGGTATCGGCCCCTCAAGCTCACACACCCTAGGGCCAATGAAGGCCGGCAAGGCTTTCGTAGACGAGCTCAAGGAAAAAGACCTCTTTGACAAGGTCACTCGAGTGCAGGCAAATGTCTACGGTTCCCTCTCCCTCACGGGTATCGGCCACTCCACCGACAAGGCCATCCTCCTCGGCTTGGCCGGTGAAGAGCCAGAGACCGTTGATATCGACGGCATCTCCGAATTCATGAAGAACGTCCGCAGCAGCGAGAAGCTCATGCTGGGCGGCACCCACGAGGTAGAATTCCCCAAGGACGGCGGCTTCTTCTTCCACGACGAATACCTCCCGATGCACGAAAATGGTATGTGTCTTATCGCCTTCGCCGGCGAAGAAAACATCCTGCACAAGACCTACTACTCGGTCGGCGGCGGTTTCATCGTCAAGCAGGAAGACTTTGCAAAGCGGCAGGACGTCAAGGTTGATATCCCCTTCCCATATGCCAGCGCTGCAGAAATGCTCGAACTGTGCGAAAAGAACGATATGACCCTCCCCGAGCTGGGCTTGGCCAACGAATTGGCACTGCGCTCTGAAAATGAGGTCAATGAGCACCTGCGCAAGGTTCGCGATGTCATGTACACCGGCATCAAGCGCGGTTCCTCCACCGATGGTCCGCTGCCTGGTTCCCTGCTCGTTCCGCGTCGCGCGGCTGCCCTTAAGCGTCGTCTTGAGCAGTCCGAACCGCACGATGGTTTGAACATCCTCAGCTGGGTAAACATGTTTGCACTGGCTATCTCCGAAGAGAATGCAGCCTGCGGCCGCGTTGTTACCGCTCCTACGAACGGCGCCTGTGGTGTCGTCCCCGCAGTCCTGGCTTACTACGACAAGTTTGTCGAGCCAGTTACCACGGAGATGTTCGCTGACTACATCTTCGCCTGCAACCAGATTGCTTCCCTGTACAAGATGAACGCTTCCATCTCTGGCGCTGAGGTCGGCTGCCAAGGTGAAGTTGGTGTGGCGTGCTCCATGGCTGCCGGCGGACTCGCCCAGCTCATGGGCGCTACCCCAGAGCAGGTATGCATCGCAGCTGAGATTGGCATGGAACACAAGCTTGGCTTGACCTGTGACCCAGTCCTCGGACAGGTTCAGGTACCCTGCATTGAGCGTAACGCCGTTGCTGCGGTCGACTCCATCACCAGTGCTCGCATGGCGCTAGAGCGTGAGAGCAAGCCGTGTGTTTCTTTGGACGAAGTCATCTGGACCATGTACAAGACTGGTAAGGATATGAATGCCAAGTACAGGGAGACCTCACAAGGTGGTCTGGCCCTAGCAGTTCACCCACCAGTCCCGGTGTGTGGATAAAGAACACCCTGTAATGAAGCGATGAGCCGGGTGAGCACAGCGCTAAGCCGCTAGTGTTCACCCGGCTTTCTTCGGACTATTCCCTTTCTTCCACCGAGTCGCTTCCATGTGGTACCTTCGCTATAACCTGACAGGAATTAAAGGACATGCTTCAGCTAATGAATTTTCCTAGCGGCAGTGCCTCCGAAGAAAACTTCCTCGAGCAGTATATTCCCCTCGTCGAATTCCTCGGTAAGGCAATGGGCCCCAACACCGAAATCGTCCTCCACGATCTCGACGTTCCCGATAAATCCATCATGGCCATCGCCAATGGGCACATCTCCGGCCGGCAACTTGGCGGCCCGGTGACCGACTTCGCTCTATGGTTTATGAAACAGGGCGATGCCGCAGCAATCCCCATGATGACCGGCTACCGCGCCGTCAATGCGGAAGGCAAGATTTGCCGCTCCTCTAGCTACTTCATCCGAGACGACTCCGGGCATATGCGCGGCATGCTGTGCATCAATGTTGATGTATCCGAATTAGTACACATTCGCGATGCGGCCGCAGCACTCATCGGCAAGGCCGATGATCCCGCATTCGATAAGTCAAAGGCTTTCGGCGGCTACCCAGGTGAAACTGAGCTACCCAACCGCCCCGTTGCAGTACCAGACCCAGTTCCAGATAAGGAACCGGTAGAGGAAGAAGCGGACAAGGAAGGAGTCAGCGAGTCTTTGCGTTCCAACGTGGAACACCTTCTGGACTCAATGTTGGACTCCGCCATTTCTAACCAAAACACCCCTGCCCCTCGCATGCAGCGCGAGGAGCGCCTCGAGGTGGTCTCAGATTTGGAGGATGCGGGATTCTTCCTTCTTAAGGGAGGAATTGCCGCAGCGGCAGAGCGGCTAGGTGTTTCCGAACCCACCATTTACCGCTATCTCGTACAGGTACGCGGATAGTACTCCTACGTACCTGCCCCATCGCAGAGCGCGGCGTTCTCCGTGGCACATCTCCCCCGAAAAGGTGGAGTCGTACCACGGGGAACGCCGCGTTTTATCAATTCTTTCCACATTGGGAACTAAATCTCTAAAGACTCCGTTGTACCTTGTGAAACCGGCGACAAATTCAGGAGGCTTCACTATGACGAAGACATCTGCCACCACCGCCAAGGGCGCTTCAGCTGCCACTACTAATGAAGAACAGGAAGTAGATCGCGGTTCTCGCCGCAACCAAACCAACGACAACCCCTCTGCCGACCTCGTTCGTGTTTATCTCAACGGCATTGGCAAGACCGCATTGCTCAGCGCGGAAGATGAGGTAGAACTCGCTCAGGCCATCGAAGTTGGACTGTACGCGGAGTACAAGCTCAATAACGCTGAAAAGCTCACCCGTGCAGAAAAGCGTGACCTTAAAATCCTCGCCCGCGAAGGCAAAAAGGCACGCTCCCACCTGCTTGAAGCCAACCTGCGCCTCGTGGTCTCGCTGGCAAAGCGCTACACCGGCCGCGGTATGCCACTGCTGGATCTCATCCAGGAGGGAAACCTCGGCCTCATCCGCGCGATGGAAAAGTTCGATTACGCCAAGGGCTTTAAATTCTCCACCTATGCCACGTGGTGGATCCGCCAGGCAATTACCCGCGGCATGGCTGACCAGTCTCGCACCATTCGCCTCCCAGTCCACTTGGTAGAACAGGTCAACAAGCTGTCCCGCATTAAGCGCGAGATGTATCAATCCCTGGGCCGTGAAGCTACCAATGAAGAGCTTTCGGAGGAATCAGGCATTGACGAAAACAAGATTGAGATGCTGCTGCGCCAGTCGCGCGACCCAGTCTCTCTCGATATGCCGGTAGGTACCGATGAAGAAGCTCCTTTGGGTGACTTCATTGAAGACGCCGAAGCTACCGATGCAGAAACCGCGGTCGTAGCCTCCATGCGCCATTCCGATATTCGCGGAGTGATTGACACCTTGGAAAAGCGCGAGCAGGACGTAATTCGTCTGCGCTACGGCCTCGATGATGGTGTTCCGCGCACCTTGGATCAGATTGGTCGCCGCTTCGGTCTTTCGCGCGAACGTGTACGCCAAATTGAGCGCGAAGTTATGGCAAAGCTGCGCGATGGCAACCGCGCCGATCGCCTGCGCGAGTACGCTCTTTAATCTGGGCTGGCAGCGCTCCGCGCCCAGTCCCCCTCCCCGAGTCCATTCGGCACAATACTGCCACGGGCTCGGGGTTTGGCGTTAGAAAGGCAGCGGCTTAGTTCGACGCGGCGAGCAAGGGCTTAGGTAGGCTAATCTGGACTGCAGAGTCTAGAAAGCGCTTTCCCGTCCTTGGTCGGGAGATTAGCCGCGAAACTGTATTCACACAGAAAGGTATGCCCACGTGAGGGACCTAGTTGATACAACGGAGATGTATCTACGCACCATCTACGAGCTAGAGGAAGAAGGTATTACTCCCCTTCGCGCCCGCATCGCGGAGCGTTTGGAGCAGTCTGGGCCTACGGTTTCTCAAACTGTAGCTCGCATGGAACGCGACGGCCTTTTGCACGTGCGTACCGACCGCAGTTTGGATCTCACGGACAAGGGCCGCGACCTGGCTACCGCAGTCATGCGCAAGCACCGTTTGGCAGAGCGTTTGCTTACCGACGTCCTCGGGCTCGACATCGCAAAAGTTCACGACGAGGCCTGCCGTTGGGAGCATGTGATGAGCGAAGAAGTAGAAAAACGCATGGTCGCGGTTCTCGATGATCCAACCCGGTCACCATTCGGCAACCCTATCCCGGCGCTGTCTGCACTGGGCTTCGATGCTCCGCAGCCGGACCAGGGCACCCGCGCAGTCGATCTCCCCAATGGTGAGGAGGTCTCCGCCACCGTCATCCAGGTCAATGAGATTTTGCAGGTTGATGATGGCACCTTCCAGGAACTCACCGCTGCCGGAATCCGCGTGGGAGCAAAGGTATCGGTAGTCAATAACAGCGGCACGATTACGTTGTCGACACCGGATGGCGGCAGCGTCGTGCTTTCCGACGACTTGGCGCACGCAGTGCGCGTGGAGGTATAACCATGAAACTTCTTGTCACCGGTGGCGCCGGCTATGTCGGCAGCGTGTGCGCCGCTGTATTGGTCGAACAAGGCCATGATGTAACCATCATTGACAATTTCTCCACCGGAAACCGCGAAGCCGTTCCAGAAACAGCCCGCGTCGTCGAGGGCGACGTGGCGGATAAGGCCGCCGAGGTCCTGGGAGAAGGTGGTTTCGAGGGTGTCATCCACTTCGCGGCGCGCTCGTTGGTGGGCGAATCCGTGGAAAAGCCCGATGAGTATTGGCAGCACAATGTCGTTACTACCCTGACGCTGCTCAATGCCATGCGGGATAACGAGGTCAAAAATCTCGTCTTCTCCTCCACCGCTGCAACCTACGGTGAGCCGGACCAAGTGCCGATTACAGAGGATATGCCAACCCAGCCCACCAATCCCTATGGTGCAACCAAGCTTGCCATCGACTACATGATCACCTCTTTCGCCCACGCCTATGGATTGGGGGCGACCTCCCTGCGCTACTTCAATGTGGCTGGAGCCTACGGAAACATCGGTGAGAACCGCGAGGTAGAAACCCACCTCATCCCCATCGTGTTGCAGGTGGCCTTGGGCCACCGCGATAAGATCTTCATGTTCGGTGATGACTGGGATACCGCAGACGGCACCCCAGTGCGTGACTATATCCATATCCGTGATCTGGCCGATGCCCATGTGCTTGCTCTCGAATCCAATGAATCTGGTAGTCACCGCATTTACAACCTGGGTTCTGGTGATGGCTACTCCGTCAAGCAGGTCATTGAGATGTGCCGCAAGGTCACCGGCCACGACATTCCTGCTGAGGTGGCTCCGCGCCGCGCAGGCGACCCCGCCACCCTCATCGCTTCCTCAGAGAAGATCAAGCGGGAGCTCGGATGGAGCCCCACCCGCACGGATCTGGAAACGATCGTTACCGATGCATGGAATTTCACCCGCCAACTAGGTGATAAGGCACATTCAGCGAAGCGGGCCTAGCCTCCAAAGCTACTTTGCGGGGCATCAGCGCCAAGCCCCGCCGCTTCGCGGGCTAACTCACAGCCATGGCAGAGGCTCGTGACCAACCGCCTTCCCATGCCGCTGCGATACCCCTGCGCTATGAGGCGCCCCAAATTATGATGGGGCGCCTCTTCTACTAGTACAGAAAGCGCCGGACCCGCATAAATTCCGAATTCATGGGATACCTGGCTAGCTGCGTATAAGGCTAGGGCGTTATAGCGGATGGACCCCTGGAATGTACGTGCCACCGCTAGGAGGAGGTCCCCTGCTTCCCGCGGCGCAGACACCAGCTCTGTGATGACCAGGTCACGGGTCCACGTGGTAGACATCCACATGGCTGCTGCACACAGCAATTCCTCATTTTCCAAAGTCTCCTCCAGCGATTCCACCTCACTGAGCACGAAGCGGACATCAGCGATAAGGCGCTTGACCACCTGCACTGGATCTGAAGTTTGGTAACCGCGCCCGGCGCGCAGTTGGCGGGCGATTTCTCTGCAGCATCGCTCCATTGCGCTAATTTCTTCTTTCCCAAAGTATGGGTTGTGGTCCTTAAAACGCTGAACCAAGTCATTGCGGCTGAGTTCAGGAAGCATGCCATTATTCACGCACTCACGCATGGAGTGGCTCGTCGATATGGCGGGAATGGTTCCTTCCATCCAATTCTGCATCGGGCCCTCGCCGTCCTCGGACGCGTGGCCAAAAATAAGGTCGTAGGCGGTATCAGTAGATAGCTCTTCGGCCAGCCAACAGGCGTCAATGCCCACACCAGAGCGATCCTGAAAGCGGTAGAGGGAGTGCATGATATCCCATAGATCTTCTTCTTGGCGTTGAGAGAGAACGAAACCAAAGATGCTTTCGGGGTTGCCGCAGTGAAATGCATCCATCACTTCTTGCAAGGCGGCAGGGACATCGTTCAGATTGAGGCGAGCTACCGGCCCCATACTGAATCCGCGTGGGCTGGGCTGGATGGAAATGAGGATGACTGATTCGGAGGGGAAGAATCCGAGAATTCCTGGGATATTGGCGAGGATATCGCCGGGCGTACGAATGGGCTGAGTTGGTGTTGAGATGTTCATGGCCCCAGCTTCAGCCACGCGCGCAACCATGTATAGGACAAGCATCGAGAAGTGGTAAGAATCTGGGGATAGGCGGGGTGAGGGGGCGTCGGCAGGCGGCTTGTCCACACCCCGCCCGGGATTGCGCTGGCAATGTGCGGCGGTTTGGGGCACAATCAGTTATTTAACCTCCCAGTGCGCGCGGGAATACTGAGCCCGCCTGCGGCGTTGGGGTAGGTAAGAAAGCAAGGAGGTAACACAACATGCACGAAGAAGATCGCCGCATGTATGAGCTGGAGTATCCAGCCCCGGTGATTAGGGATGATTCCGGTGACGGACAAGGCCCCACCATGATTGTTGCCATGCACGGCTATGCAGACGCCGGCCAGGCCATCGAGGCTAGTGCGGACCACTTGAAGGCAGCTTTGGAAGGCCGCCAACTGGCCTCGTTTAACTCTGATGAGCTGATTGATTACCGCTCGCGCCGGCCAGCTGTCACCATCGATAAGGATCGGGCGCTAGAAATTGAATCGATGGACCTGGGTATCAAGGTCCTGCGCGATAATTCCGGCAAAACCTTCCTACTACTGTCTGGCCCAGAGCCCGACATGCGCTGGGAGGCTTTTACCACTGCTGTGGTCAAGCTGGTGGAAAAGTTCAATATCAATGACACCATCATGCTCTATGCCGCACCTATGCCAGTTCCGCACACCCGCCCCACGGTGGTCACTGCGCATGGCACTTCCTCCCGTCTGACTGAGCATATGTTGTCGATGGATTCCACCATGATGGTCCCAGGCTCTGCTGCACTGTATCTGGAAAAGGCACTGGCGGAGAAGCAGCGCACCGTAGCCGGATATACCGTCCACGTGCCGCATTATCTTGCGGCTTCGCCCTACCCGCAAGCCACTTTCCAGTTATTGAATTCGGTAGCTCGGGCTGCGCACCTCAATATTCCTTTGGGCAGCATCGAGGCTGATATTTCCCGCGTAGAAAACCAACTGGAAGAACAAGTTGGTGGCTCGGATGAGATAGAAAGCGTGGTTCAGCAACTCGAGCAGCAGTATGACGCCTATATGGAGCGCTACCGCAAAGAACACCCGCAGGCTATCATGCCCGGCGAGGAAGCCGTGCCTACCGGCGAGGAAATCAGCGAGGAATTCCAAGCCTTCTTGGCTTCTTTGGATAAGGAAGAAAGCCAGCAGATCATTAACTCTGACATAGATGACCGCGAAGATTCCGCCGATGGCGAGGGCTCTCAAGCCGATAACGGCAAGGATGATCCAGATTCCGCTCAGGGCGATAGCGACTTAGGTGACGATATCTAACTAACCCACCCTCATCACCGCTAAGGTGGTGGGGGTGAACTTATCTCAGCTGCTGCCAGATTTATCGGAAGTGCCCGAGTCCCTCGTAGATGAGGCAATCTGGGATACCTTTACCTCGTGGACCACCGGCCGGGGCATTAATTTGTATCCAGCGCAGGAGGAGGCCTCGCTGGGGATCTTGGCCGGCGATAATGTCATCCTCGCTACCCCGACTGGCTCCGGAAAGTCCATGGTGGCCAATGCCGCACACTTTATCGCCTTGGCCCGTGGCCAGCGCAGTTTTTATACGGCACCCATCAAGGCTCTAGTAAGTGAGAAGTTCTTTGCTCTCTGCGATATCTTTGGCGCGGAAAATGTGGGCATGATGACTGGTGACGCCACCGTCAACGGCAATGCCCCCATAATCGCCGCTACGGCTGAGATTGTGGCTAATATTGCGCTTCGCGATGGCGCCGAGGCCAATATCGACCAGGTGGTGATGGACGAGTTCCACTACTACTCCGAACCGGACCGCGGCTGGGCCTGGCAGGTGCCGCTGCTGGAATTGTCCAACGCGCAGTTCTTGCTTATGTCCGCCACCCTGGGCGATACCACATGGTTGGAAGAAGACCTTAGCCGTCGTACCGGCCGCGCTACCGACCTGGTTGCTGGTACCACGCGCCCCGTGCCGCTGGATTTTTCCTATGTCTTTAGTGCGGTACACGAGACCATCGAAGAGCTCTTGGCCGATAAGAAGGCCCCCATCTACGTAGTGCACTTTTCCCAGCGGGAGGCCGCCGAGCGCGCCCAGGCGCTCACCTCGCTTTCGGGGATAATCACCAAAGAAGAAAAAGAGGCCATTGCCCAGGAAATCGGCGGCTTCCGTTTCACCACTGCCTTTGGCAAGGATCTATCTAAGTTGCTGCGCAAGGGTATTGGCATCCACCACGCGGGTATGCTGCCCAAGTACCGCCGCCTAGTAGAGCGTTTGGCACAAAAGGGCCTGCTCAAGGTTATCTGCGGCACCGATACCTTGGGCGTGGGCATTAACGTGCCTATCCGTACCGTACTCATGACGGGGCTGGCTAAGTTCGATGGACAGCGCCAGCGCATTTTGAAATCGCGCGAATTTCACCAGATTGCTGGGCGTGCCGGCCGCGCCGGCTATGACACCGAGGGCACCGTGGTGGTCGAGGCCCCCGAGCACGAGATCGAAAACGCTAAGGAACGCCGCCGCATCGGTGATGACCCCAAGCGCTTGAAGAAGCTAAAGAAAAAGTCCGCTCGAGAGGGCGAGGTTTCGTGGTCCGAAAAGACCTTTGCGCGCCTTACTGAGGCTGAGCCTGAGCAGCTGACGTCTCAATTCCGCGTCTCTAACTCGATGCTGCTTAATGTATTGGCGCGGCATGGCAACGGCTATGAACACATGCGCCATCTGCTGCGGGACAATCACGATAATCGCAGCAAGCAGAATAAGGACATTCTCACAGCCCTCGACCTTTTCCGCGGGCTGGTGGATTCTGGCGTAGTGCAAAAATCCACCAAGGGCTTGGATATCTACGGCCGACCCTATCATTTGGTGCGAGAACTCCCCCGCGATTTCGCGCTTAACCAACCGCTGGGACCATTCGCCCTAGCCGCGCTCTCGCTGCTGGATCCGGAGGCGGACACTTATAACTTGGACGTTATTTCCGTATTCGAGTCCATCCTGGATGACCCGCGTCAGGTGCTCATCGCCCAGCAGAAACAGCGCCGTGGCGAGGAAATTGCCGCGCTGAAGGCGGATGGAGTGGACTACACCGATCGTATGAATATCGTGGAGGATATCACCTGGCCCAAACCGCTCGAGGAGCTTTTGGAGCAGGCCTACGATACTTTTGCGGAGACTAATGCCTGGGTCAAGGAATTTGAGTTGCGCCCCAAGTCCGTAGTCCGGGACATGCTCGAAAATGCAATGACCTTCTCGGACTTGGTGGCCACCTACGGCTTAGCCCGCTCCGAGGGCGTGATTTTGCGTTACTTGACCGATGCCTGGCGTACCCTCAAGCAATCCATCCCCGATGAGTACAACACCCCGGAGCTCGAGGACATCGTCATCTGGCTGGGTGAGCTTATCCGCCAGGTGGATTCCTCGCTTGTCGACGAATGGGCGCAGATGGCCGGCGAAGACTCCCCCATCGACCAAGACACTGTGGACCGCGAGCTTGCCTTCGGCGTGGAGGACCCCACCGCTCTTACGGCCAATCGCCGCGCCTTTACCATTATGGTGCGCAATTACATGTTCCGTTTGGTGCAGCTTTTCGCGCTAGAAAAAGAAGACCGCTTGGCGGAGCTGCTCGATTACCTGGACGAGGTGCCGGGCTTCGGCGCTATCCTAGATGATTACTTCGATGAGTATGATGACATCGATTCCGGCCCCGAGGCCCGCGGCCCGGAGTTTTTCCGCCTAGGCGATACTGACTCGCGTGCGTGGTCCGTGCGCCAGATCATCAAGGACCCAGACGGCGACCACGCCTACCAGTTCGTCGCTACGGTAGATCTCGATGCCTCCGATGAGGCTGGCGAAGTCCGACTGTCGGACCTGCGCGTGGAGTACTAGCCAGCCAAAACGACAAAGCCGCCCTAGCTGCCACGCCCCGAGTGAGGGGGACGTCGGCAAGCGCGAGGGCGGCTAAAGGCCGGCTATTTTAGCGTGCGGCCTCAATCTGGACAGCCTGTGCCACAGCCTGAACCACGGCAGCGACCTTGACGGCCTCCCAGACCTGCTCCTTGCTCAGACCAGCCTCGTTGAGCTCGTGAGCGTGAGCACCCAGGCAGTGCTCGCAGCCATTGATGGCGGAGACTGCGGTATTCCACAGCTCGAAGTTGGCCTTGTCCACGCCTGGCTTGGAGATGATGTTCATGCGCAGGCCAAACTTTACCTGTGCGTAGTCATCGCCCAACCAGCCCTTGGCGCGGTAAGCAACGTTATTCATCGCCATGACGGTGGCTGCGCCGTAGGCTGCCTCGATAGCCTCCTCGGAGAGGTGCTCTTTTGCTTCCTCAGCGATTTCTGCCAGCACGGTGTCATTGCGGGTTGCTGCGGCCGATGCCAGCAGGCAGCCCCACAGCTGCTCTTCGTCCAAGTCCTTGGAACGGGTCAGCGCACCGAGGTTGAGCTTCTGGTCCTTGGCGTACTCCGGCAGTGCAGACTTCAGATTATCAATAGACATAGCTTTTCTCCTTTTAGGTTTTGATAGGAATTTACTGCGCTGGATTTAAAAGGAAACCCCGCCACGAAAGCGGGGTTAACCTGCATCTCAGTGAGATTTAGAGCGCGGACTGAACGACGTCCATCTTGTTGATGTTCTTGGTGGGGTCGTTCTTCTCCCAGTTGCAAGCGCAGACCTCTTCGGACTGCAGGGCGTCGAGCACGCGCAGAACCTCGTCTACGTTTCGGCCGACAGCATCCGGGGTAACGGAGACGAACTGGATAACACCATCCGGGTCGATGATGAAGGTAGCGCGGTCAGCAACACCATCAGCGTTTTCTACGCCCAGTGCGCGGATGAGGTCGTGGCGCACGTCAGAGAACATTGGGAATGGAACTTCCTTCAGCTCCGGGTGGGTTGCGCGCCAGTTGAAGTGAGCGAACTCGTTATCGGTGGAGCCGCCGAGGATCTGGGTATCGCGGTCCTGGAACTCCTCGTCCAGCTTGCCAAAGGCAGCGATCTCGGTCGGGCAGACGAAGGTGAAGTCCTTCGGGTAGAAGAAGACGACCTTCCACTTGCCCTCGTACTTGTCCAGGGATACCTGCTCGAAGTAGTCCTCCGGCTGGTTAGCGTTGACGTCGTGCAGATCGCCACCGGTCAGGGCAGTGAGGTTGAACTCTGGGAACTTCTCGCCGACGGTCAAAATAGGCATAGTCTTCAACTCCTTTAGCAAAGGCTTTTCCTCTAAGTTTCCTGCCGCTTGGCGTACAAGCAGCGGGGCCGGACCGTGTCCGGCCCAACACGATCAGTTATACCATCTTTTCGGCTCGCGTCAATAGCAAATCCTATAGGTGAGTGTTAGAGTGATAGGCATGCATAATAAAGAGTATCGCCCTACACTTGCTCAGCTGCGTACCTTCGTCACCGTTGCGGAAAACAAGCACTTTGGTACCGCAGCCGCCAAGCTCGAAATTTCCCAGCCCTCCCTCTCCCAGGGCCTCGTTGCCCTCGAGCAGGGCTTGGGCCTGCAGCTTATTGAGCGCTCCACCCGCAAGGTCATCGTCACCTCGGCTGGTGAGACCCTCCTCCCCTACGCCAAGGCAACGCTTGAAGCAGCCGATACCTTCCTCGCCCACGCTCGCGGCGCCAACGGCACCCTTGCCGGCCCACTAACGATCGGCGTTATCCCCACCATCGCCCCCTACATCCTCCCCGATCTGCTCTCCATGCTTGCCGAGGCCTACCCGGATCTCCAGCCGCGCTTCGTCGAGGAGCAAACCCAACACCTCATCACCCGCCTGCGCAACGGCAACCTGGACCTAGCCATCATGGCCCTTCCTTCCGAGGCCACCGGCATGGTCGATAGCCCGCTCTACACCGAGAAATTCTCCATTGTCTGCCCGCCCGATCACCCCATCGCCGGCCGTGAGGACGTCGAGCTTGCGGAACTCAAGGACCTGGATTTGCTGCTGCTTGACGACGGCCACTGCTTGCGCGACCAGGTAGTCGACCTTTGCCGCCACGCCAATATCAACCCGGCCGAGGCCACCAATTCGGTCACCCGCGCCTCCTCCCTGACCACCATCATGCAGCTGGTCATGGGCGGGCTGGGCTGCACCCTCGTCCCAGAATCCGCCCTGGCAACCGAATGCCACGGCAAGGATGTAGCCGTAGCCCACTTCGCCCCCGACGTCACAGCCGAACGCGAGGTCGGCCTCGTATTCCGCTCCTCCGCTGCCCGCGCCGAGGAATTCCGCGAATTCGGCACGCTCATCACCGCCGCCTATAACAAGGCGATTGAGCGCTCCCGGCAGTAATCGTTCACGGCAAGCCCCACGGGGGCGTCGCCAAGCACACCAAAGGCCACCGCCCCTAACTGGAACGGTGGCCTTTAACTGTGGTGCGCTACGCCTGCGGGAGAGTATTGCGCCCCGCGCACTGGCGGAACATGTGCGCCTGTGCCAAGAGCGTAACCGGATACGCCACGATAAGGCCGATGCCCAAAAGCAAGAAGCCGGCAACAATGATGAAAAAGTTCAAAATGGCAAGCAGCAACATCTGGCCATAGTTGTCCTTGCCTGCCTTAAAGCCATTCTTTACTGCTTCGCCAACGCCATCGCCGTCAGCCGCAAACCACTGCATCAGTGAGAAAAGTGGTTGAATAAAGAAACTAATCACCAAAAGTACGCCCATGATGCCCATGACGCTTAATACTGCCGCAACTGCTTCTTCCTCCGTGAGATTCTCGGCGTCACCAAGCAGCCCAGTGACGGTTCCACCTACTACAGAGAATACAATGAACATCGACACCGCCCCGATGACGAGCATGATGACCAGCGGCTGCCACCAACGCACGTTCTTAAACAGGTAGCCCCAACCGGTGCGAGAGTCATCAATCTGGAAAAGCGCCAGGCGCATAACTACCAGCGACAAAACAAGGCTTAGGACAGTCGAAATGAGTTGAGAGACCAAAGAGCCTGCGGTTGCCTGACCCGCGCCGGAGTCGCCCGCCGCATTGATGCCAGCTGCAATAACAACAAAAACAATGCCTAGCGCAAAAAGCGCTAGAGATCCCAAAATCCACAGCTTCCAATTGCTAAAGACGGTCCTAAACGCCCAAGAAACGACGTCTACGGCAGAGACCTTGCCGGTATATGGGCGCTGGCCTGCTTGGTAGCCCACATAGCCCTGGGTGTTTTCTTCATGGCTTCCGCCATAGGACGGAAGCTGTCCGTAGTTTGGTCGGTCCTCGGGGTGATCGGTCGGTTCGTAGCGCGGAAAATCATCATTTCCACCCGAATACGGGTTCGTCATAACCGGGGTTCCTCCTTAAGGAATGCGAATCAGTGCATGGATAAGTATTTTCACTTTAACAACTTTTCCTCATTTCAGGCGGGCAGGTAAACTCTGTGCCTAGTCATGACTATGAATGAAACCCCTTCCCGCGACGAGCTTTTCGCCGCACTCGAAAATGTCACCTTGGCCGAAGCCCGCTCCTTCCGCCGCCGCCTGAAAAAGGCCCGTGCCCCGAAAGCGCTCCAAGAAATCGGCGCTGAAATCCACGCTGCGGCTGAGCGCGTCGCGCTTACCGACGCCGCCGTCCCCACCATCACCTACCCCGACGCCCTCCCCGTCACAGCCCGTAGAGACGACATTGCCGAGGCCATCCGGGATAACCAGGTAGTCATCATTGCCGGCGAGACCGGCTCCGGTAAGACCACACAGATCCCAAAAATCTGTCTTGATCTGGGCCGCGGCCGCCGCGGACTAATCGGACATACCCAGCCACGCCGCATTGCAGCACGCACCGTGGCCGAACGCATCGCCTCAGAACTGGACCAAAAGATTGGCGAATCCGTCGGCTACGCCATCCGCTTTGATGATCGCGTCTCTGAGACCACCGCGGTGAAACTCATGACCGATGGCATCCTACTCGCCGAGATGCAGCGTGACCGCTTCCTCAACAAGTACGACACCATCATCATCGATGAGGCCCACGAGCGCTCCCTCAACATCGACTTTTTATTGGGCTATCTCAAGCGTCTTTTGCCCAAGCGCCCCGATCTCAAGGTCATCATTACCTCCGCAACCATCGATCCGGAAAGCTTCGCTGCCCATTTTGCCGACGCCGACGGAAACCCTGCCCCCATTATCGAGGTCTCCGGCCGCACCTACCCGGTAGAAATCCGTTACCGGCCCCTCGAGTTCGAGGCCGGCGGAAAGGTGGTGGACCAAGACCCGCTCGACGGTTTGACCGAGGCAATCGAAGAGCTGATGCACGAAGGCGACGGCGATATCCTTTGCTTCTTCCCTGGCGAACGCGATATCCGCGATGCCATGGAGGCCATCGAAGGCAAGAAGTGGAAAAACGTCGAGGTCACTCCCCTCTTTGGCCGCTTATCTAATCAAGAACAGCATCGCGTTTTCAGCGAACACCGTGGCCGCCGCATCGTGCTGGCCACGAATATTGCAGAAACCTCGCTTACTGTGCCCGGCATCCGCTATGTGGTTGATACCGGCACCGCCCGTATCTCGCGCTATTCCACGCGCACCAAAGTCCAGCGCCTGCCTATCGAGCCTATCTCGCAGGCCTCCGCCAACCAGCGCTCCGGCCGCTGCGGCCGCGTTGCCGATGGCATCGCCATTCGCCTCTATAGCGAACAGGACTTTGAAAGCCGCTCCGAATTCACCGACCCAGAAATTCTGCGCACCAACCTCGCCAGCGTCATCTTGCAGATGGTCTCGCTCAAGCTAGGCGACATCGAACAATTCCCGTTCATCCAACCGCCCGAGCACAAGGCCATCCGCGATGGCCTTAACCTCCTGCACGAGCTCGGCGCTCTCCACGACAAGCAGGATAAGCCCACGCTGACCGCCACTGGCCGCGACCTAGCGCGCATCCCGCTAGATCCCCGTATGGCACGCATGCTCATTGAGGCCAATACCAACGGATGCCTCGATGATGTCATGGTCATCGTCGCCGCCATGACCATCCAGGACGTTCGCGAACGCCCCCTTGATTTCCAGGCCCAGGCCGACCAAGCCCACGCCCGCTTCAAGGACAAGTCCTCGGATTTCTTGTCCATGCTTAAGCTCTGGGATTACATTAAACAAACCCGCAACGAGCAATCCGGCAATAAATTCCGCAAACGCATGAAGCAGGAGTTTCTCCATTACATGCGCATTCGCGAGTGGTTTGACCTGGTGCGCCAGCTCAAGGACGTCGCCAAGCAGCTGGGCTGGACATACCAGGAAGGTACCGAGCGCCGCGCCGATGATATCCACATGTCACTCCTGTCAGGCTTGCTATCCAATATCGGCGCCCGCGATGGCAACTCCAAAGAATTCCAAGGCGCGCGCAACACCCGATTCCTGGTATTTCCTGGCTCCGCCTTGGCCAAAAAGCCGCCGGAGTTCCTCATGGCCGCCGAGCTGGTGGAAACTTCCCGCCTCTGGGCACGCGACGTCGCCACCATCGATCCCGCCTGGGTAGAAAAGCTGGGCGCAGACCTGCTCAAGCACAACTATTCCGAGCCCACCTGGTCCCGCAAACGCGCCGCCGCCATCGCTCACCAGAAGTCCACACTCTACGGTGTACCCATTGTGGCCGACCGCACCGTGCCCTACCACCGCGTCGATCCCACCGCCGCGCGCGATATGTTCATCCGCAACGCGCTCGTTGCCGGCGACTGGAATACCCACCACGCCTTCTTCAAAACCAATGCCCAAGCGCTTGACGACGCCGCCGCATACGAAGAAAAAGCCCGCCGCCGCGGCCTCATCGTAGACGAAGACACCCTCTTCGACTTTTATGACCAGCGCATCCCAGCAAAGGTAACAACCGGCCGTCATTTCGACTCGTGGTGGAAAAAAGAACGCCGTCGCAACCCTGAATTGCTGGATTTCGATCCGGCAAAGCTCATCGATGACTCCCACGAGGTCACCGAAGAATCCTTCCCCGACCACTGGAGAAAGGGTTCCATCGACTACGAACTAACCTATAAATTTGAACCCGGCGATCCACTCGATGGCGTTACCGTGATGGTGCCCATCCCCATGCTCGCCGGCTTAGATACCGAAGGCTTCGATTGGCTCGTCCCTGGCCTGCGTCTCGAGCTCGTAACCGAACTCATCCGCAGCCTGCCCAAGGCCCTGCGCCGCACTGTTGTTCCCGCACCCGAATTCGCTGAGCGCGCCATCGACCGCCTCGTCCCTTATGAAGGCACCATCACCCAGCAGCTTGCCGACGTCCTCCATGAACTCGGCGGCCAAGGCATCAACGCCACCGATTTCCAGCCCGGCAAGCTGCCGATGCACCTGAGGATGAACTACGGTGCCATCGACAAGCGCGGCAAGATCGTCGACTCCGACCGCGACCTCGCAGCGCTTATCCGCCGCCAGTCCGGGCATATCAAATCCTCTGTGTCCCGTGTCTCTCGCACCGCTGAGTCCACCGCTGTCAGCGAGTGGACCGACGATACTCTAGGTGCCATCGATGACACGGTTACCACCAACGTCGACGGCCACGAAGTCACGGCTTACCCCGCCCTCGTCGCCACAAAGGACGGCGTTGAACTCAAGGTACATCCCACCAAGGCCGCAGCCGATGCCGCTATGGTTACCACCACCCTTACCCTGCTTATGCGCGACATTGCAGTCAATACTGCGCAAATGGTCAAGGGCCTGCCGCTGCAACAACGCGTCGCCGCCGACTCCTATCCCCACGGCGGCGCCGATGGCCTGGTCAACGACGCCCGCGTCGCTGCCATACGCGACCTGATGCTAGAGGCCGGCGGACCCGTCCGCACTCCTTCCGCTTTCCAGAAGCTCAAAGACACCATCAAGCCCCAGGTTCCGGGCCGTGTGCGTCAAGCGGTGGTGGCTATCGCCCCAGGACTCGCCGAGTATTCCAACCTGCAAGCCGAACTCGCCCACTGGGACGGTGCGGCCATCGATGACATGCGAGAGCAATTGGAGTTCCTCCTACCCCGTAATGCCATCACAATCCATGGCATGTCCCACCTGCGTCATCTACCGCGCTATATCCAAGCCATGCGCATTCGCTTAGAGGACATGAACCTTGACCCTGACCGCGACGCGGACCGCCAGGCCGAGGTCGATAACGCCAAGGCCTACCTAGCCAACCGGCTGCGCAGCCTACCACCTGGCCGCGAAAAGACGCGCGAAGTCAAGGACATTCGCTGGATGGTGGAGGAACTTCGCGTTTCACTATTCGCCCAACGCCTCGGCACAGCTCACGCCGTGTCGCTCCGCCGCATCCAGAAGGCCGTTGACAAACTGCGCTAGAAATCCTCTCGGTCGCGCCTACGCATGAGACGAATTTCAGATTCGAAATCATCAGCGCTTTCAAAGGACTTGTAGACCGAGGCAAAGCGCAGATAAGCCACCTCATCAAGATCGCGAAGCGGTTCCAAGATGGCCAGGCCAATCTCATTCGCGTTGACCTGAGAGGAACCATGCCCGCGTACGGTCTCTTCCACTTCTTGCGCCAGTTTTTTCAGGGCATCGTCACCCACATCTCGCCCCTGACAGGCGCGCCGTACGCCGCGAATCAGTTTATCTCGACTAAAAGGTTCCGCGAGTCCGTTCCGCTTGACCACCAACAACACGGCCTTTTCGACCGTGGTAAAACGCCCCTTACACGAAGCACACTCACGCCGGCGCCGAATCGACGCTCCAGCATCGACGACGCGGGAGTCAATGACACGGGATTGCTCATTATGGCAGAAGGGGCAATACACAGAGGTCCTTTCACTGACGTTGTTACCCCAGTAGTTTACTCGCCCAGCAGTCCGCCCAACTACCGAGCATAAGGCCACCGCCTCACTAATGCACTACAGCAGCCTCGACCTGTTGAATGTCTGAGGTCGGCGGTTGCGGTGCACTACTTCCTTCCGCCCCTGCCAATCCGCCTAGGAGCGTGCCCAAAAAGACCGCGATTCCAAACACGCCACCTAAAACGTAGTTACCTGTGTTCGACTTCACCGCGCTACGTTGAGCTCTCTGTGAAAGACCGTCGCCCCCGCCAGATTTCACTCGATTCGAACGATGTGTCGTTCGATCTTCTACGCGGAGAGTTCGAACATACCGCGAATCACCGCTCCCTCGCGCCGCGCGAGGGGCATATCGATCCACGTCCCATACAGATGCGGGAGAAACCACTAGAGCGCCTGCAGAATTACGCTTTGCCAGGTCATTTCGAGAATTAATAAGTAGAGACATGTTTTTCCTTTCGACGACCGAACTCACCATAGGCATCCCACTGGACACTTAATTTGAAACAGTCGACATAATGTTCGATTTAGTTGGTACGTTCGATTTATAGCACCGCTTCGAATACTTGTCCACCCGTGGACACAAATCTCGAACATCTGTACTTTTCGTGCTACAAATGACTTGTGGCACTCTAAATCCGCCCACTAATAGACCGACAACGAAGTCACCCGACCCTACGTAGGAGCCAGCAATGGGCCGCAAGCCAAAAAAGTCCGCCGAGAAGACCGATTACGCATCCCTATCCGACCGCCAACGACGAATCCTCAATGTCATTAGTGACGCCGTCATGCTGCGTGGCTACCCACCAAGCATTCGCGAAATCGGCGATGCAGCAGGCCTGCAGTCCACATCCTCAGTTGCCTATCAGCTGAAGCAATTGGAAGAAAAGGGATTTCTCCGGCGCGACCCAAATAAGCCGCGTGCCGTAGATGTTCGCCATCTCAACACAGACGAAGGCACCAAGAAGCCTGGCCGCAAGCCCGCTAAGCCCGAACAGCAGGTTCCCGAGGACGCAGGCGCTGTGTCTTATATTCCTGTGGTCGGTCGCATCGCTGCGGGAGCACCCATTACCGCTGAGGAAAACGTCGACACGTACTTCCCCATGCCTGACGAGGTTGTCGGCAGCGGCGACCTATATATGCTGCAGGTAGTCGGCGATTCAATGAAGGATGCAGGGATTCTCGACGGTGACTGGGTGATTATTCGCTCCCAGTCAGTTGCTGAGGAAGGCGAATTTGTCGCAGCGCTGCTGGACGGTTCCGAGGCCACCGTTAAGGAATTCCACCGCGATTCCTCGGGCGTATGGCTACTTCCCCACAACGATGCTTACTCGCCCATTAATGGCGATGATGCAGAAATTATGGGCAAGGTTGTATCCGTGTTCCGCAAACTTTAAACACTCACCCAGCATCACTCCGCCCCGCAACGGCCGCCCCAGGCCGTGCGGGGCTTATTTGTGCGCATTTCTCATTAATATAGCCTCTCCGCCAGCCACCCCCATTTTGGCGCCATTTTGGACCCAGACAGCAAAGGAGACGAAAATCCCACTTTCCCACTTTTTGCCCTGACCAGCTATTTTCGTACTTCGTAGCGCGGTGATAGCTGTGCAAATTTTTGCTTTAGTCCGGTTATTCCCGATTTTTGAGACAATGGACTAAGAAAAACAACATCGCGGGACTTTCCTATCCACAAAATCCGGGAATTTTTACCCCCGCTACTCCCCGCGGTGTGCTTAAGTCCAAGGAGGAATAATGTACGCAGAAGAGCGGCGCCGCCAGATAGCGTCTCTCACCGCCGTTGAAGGTCGCGTCAACGTCACTGAGCTATCCGAGCGCTTCGAAGTCACGGCCGAAACCATTCGACGCGATCTAGCGGTGCTGGATAGAGAGGGCGTCGTCCATCGCGTGCATGGCGGCGCGGTAGCATCCCAGTCCTTTCAAACTGCGGAACTTACCCTAGACACCCGGCAGCGTTCCGCCTCCGGCGCGAAAGCCGCCATCGCCCGAGCTGCGCTGGATTTTCTTCCCCACGGCGGCGGCAGCATTTTCCTCGACGCGGGAACTACGATTAATGCATTTGCTGAGCTGATAGGACAGCAATACCCCCAAGGCCAGTTCAACATCGTCTCCAATAGTCTGCCCATCGCCTTGTCCTTAGCAGGCAGCGGAGTACCGGACGTCCAGCTGCTTGGCGGCACGGTTCGCGCGATCACCCAAGCTGTCGTCGGCGACACCGCCCTGCGCACGCTAGCGCTCATGCGCGCCGACGTCGCCTTCATCGGAACCAATGCCCTGACCCTGGATCACGGGCTTTCCACGGCCGATCCCCAAGAAGCAGCCATCAAGTCTGCCTTTGTCACCAACGCCCACAAGGTCGTAGTGATGTGCGATTCCAGCAAACTGGGCAATGACTACTTGGTAAGCTTCGCCCCCGCCGCTGATATCGATGTCGTCATCACTGACGCCGCAGCCCCCGATTCCTTTGTGGAGGCGCTGCGCGAGCACGAAATTGAAGTCGTACTCGCCAGCGAATAAATCCCGCTCCTTCGCCTCAAGCTAGGCGAAGGATGCCATGGTTTCTACCACTGCAGTACGGGCGGCATCAGGGCTTTCCGCATCCAATGCCACCTCAGCGAGCTGTTGGCACTGTTCCAAGGTAATTTCTGCCAACTGTGCGCCTACGCCTGCTACTGCAGTAGACGCTGCGGACAGCGAATTCACGCCCAAGCCCGTAAGCACGCAGGCCAGCATGGGGTCGGCCGCTGCTTCTCCGCATACGCCTACCGCAACGTTATTGGCCTGGCCCACAATGCAGGTGTGCTGGATAAGTCGCAGCACGGCCGGCTGCCACGGGTCGGTCAGGTAGGCCAACTGCGGGGACAGACGGTCTGCAGCCATCGTGTACTGAGTCAGGTCATTGGTGCCGATGGATACGAAGTCGAGGTGCGGCATGATTTTATCCGCCATAAGCGCTGCGGCGGGAACCTCAATCATAGCGCCAGCAGTCAGGCCGCGTTCACGACACAAGTTGGCAAACCACTGCGCTTCGGTAGAAGTGGCAACCATGGGAGCCATCACCCACGTAGAGGCTTTATCATCACGGGCTTCGGCAGCCTGCGCAATTGCATCAAGCTGGCGGGTCAGCAAAGCTTCATTATCGCGCGCGATACGCAGACCGCGAACGCCCAATGCCGGGTTTTCCTCAGACCTTAGCGTGGCATAAGAAATTGGCTTATCGGAGCCTGCGTCCAATGTGCGCACAACAACCTTGGATTCGGGGAAGGCCTTGAAAACCTTTCCGTAGATCTTTGCTTGTTCCTCCACGCTGGGCTCTTCGCTGGCCGAAAGGAAGGACAACTCCGTGCGATACAGGCCGATGCCTTCTGCCTGAGACTCCGAAGCGATGCGGGCGGCATTGCCATCAGCAACATTTGCCAGCAGCTGCACGCTGTGACCGTCCTTGGTCTTAGCTGGTCCGCGCCACTGAGCAACGCGTGCTGCACGCTCACGGTATTCAGCGACGGCCTTGGTGGAGGTCTCCGCATCAGCACCACAAGTCACGGTTCCTACTGCGCCATCGACAAATACCAGCGTGCCGCTTTCAATGTCGCCAAGCGAAGCGCCCACCGCCACGATGCACGGAATGTCCAATTGGCGCGCGATGATGGCCGTATGGCTAGTGGGGCCACCGAGCTCCGTAACAAGGGCTTTAATGTGTTTGGTATCTAGCGTTGCGGTATCGGCCGGGGCCAAATCATCTGCAAACAAGACGGCCTCGCCATCTACCAAAGGGAGGCCTGGCTCATCCTCACCACGTAGCTCAGCGATGACGCGGTCGCGTACGTCCTTCAAGTCGGTCGTGCGCTCGGCCATCACACCACCAGCGGCTTCGAACATGGTGACAAACTTGTCAGTCGCGCCAACAGTGGCAAATTCCGCATTCCTACCGGTGCGGATATTCTTGCGCACTGTTTTGTGCCAGCCACGGTCTTTGACCATACCGGCGGTTGCAGTGAGAACCTCGGCCGCTTGGCCCTCTGCGGCTGCCGCGCGCTTCTCCAATCGATTAGCAACCGTATCTACGGCCGCAAGAAAGCGGTTGTACTCGGATTCACTCGCTTGCTCTGGGTCAATGCTTCCCTCGGTAGGCAGGGCCGGGCGAGGGCGGACCCACACGGCTTCGGCGTAGGCGACTCCGGCAACGACACCGGTGCCTTTGATTGTGGACTCAGACGCGTTTTCCATGAGCGTACTTCCTTCGAAGATAGCGGTTATTGACTTCCAGAACACCACAAAACGGATAGAAAAGCAATGTATACCACAGTTTTCTGTTGACTTTCGGACACATTCGGACAAGAATCAACATTAAGGGCGGGCCATTCCCAAAGGTTCTCTCCAGCGGCGTTCGGCCCCAATATATAACCTGCGAAAGGGACAACTTGATTCTCACGCTGACCCCCAATCCCAGTATCGACGCCACCCTCGTACTCAGCGGGCCTTTAACTTCCGGTGATGTCCACCGTGCCAGCGAGGTCACACAGGTTGCAGGCGGCAAGGGCGTAAACGTCACCCATGCCGTGCACCTAGCCGGCGAGCAAACCCTGGCACTTTTTCCGTCCCACGACTCCGATTCCTTCCTGAATCTCATCCACGCGGCCGGATTGCCTTCTTCGGCTAATGCTATGGACGGCTCCATTCGCGTCAACACCACCATCACCGAGCCCGACGGCACCACCACCAAGGTCAACGGCCCAGGCCCCGTGCTTTCCGACGCCGATGCCCAAGCCATTACCTCCACCCTCACCGCCCGCGCCCTCGCGGCCGACTGGGTGGTGCTAGCCGGTTCCTTGCCGCGCGGCGTGGACACCGATTGGTATTGCGAGCTCATCTCCGCTATCCGTGCGGCCGCACCACAGGCCCGCATCGCGGTAGATACCTCCGATGCTCCGATGCTGGCCATCGGGAAAAATCTCGAGTCTTCGGCACCCGATCTCATAAAGCCCAATGGTCTAGAGCTCGGCCAACTCACCGGCACCGACGGCCGCGAGCTGGAAGCACAAGCCGCCCGCGGTGACTATTCGGGAGTGGTTAGCGCGGCACGCGACGTCGTCAAGCGAGGCATCGCAGAAGTGCTCGTCACCCTCGGTGGCGCCGGTGCCGTACTGGTTACGGCTGAAGGAGCATGGGCTGCCACTCCCCCTCCAGCCACCGTGAAATCCACCGTAGGTGCTGGAGACGCAGCGCTCGCCGGATACCTTCTCGGCCGCACCGCTGGTAAATCTCCGGCCGCAAGCCTTGCCCGATCCGTGGCCTACGGGACCGCGGCTGCATCCAAGCAAGGCACGCAATTTCCTCGTCCTGAAGAAATAGATATCGCTAATACCACCGTTAACTCGCTAGCCTAAGGAGCGCCCCAAAATGGCTTCCGAACTCATTACTACGGAACTTGTCGCCCTTGACGCCGACTTTGGCGACAGTGTTGACTCCGTCATTACCAACCTAGCCGCGCTAGTCCACGACACCGGCCGAGCCACCGACGTCGCCGGATTGGCCCAACCCGCCATCGACCGCGAGGCTAAAGCCGGCACCGGCGTACCCGGCGGTGTTGCCATCCCGCACTGCCGTTCCGAGGCTGTCACCGAACCAACCCTCGCATTCGCCCGCCTAGGCCGCGGTGTAGATTTCTCCGGTCCTGATGGAGACGCCCAGTTGGTCTTCCTCATCGCCGCTCCGGCCGGTGGCGGCAAGGCTCACCTAAAGATTTTGTCCAAGCTAGCCCGCGCCCTTGTCCGAAAAGACTTCCTCGAGGCACTGCGCAGCGCCCCCACCAAGGAAGAAATTGTTCGCCTTGTCTTGGATGTAGTCAACGCAGAAAAGCCAAAGAAGAAACCGGCCGCCGAGTCGGCTGCCCCCGCCGCTGGTGCCGCCGGTACAGGCTCCTCCGCCGCCCCCAACGGCTCGTCCTCGGCGACCCCAACTACCGCGGATTCTTCGGACAACGTCACCCGCATCGTGGCCATCACCGCCTGCCCTACCGGCATCGCCCACACCTACATGGCGGCCGACGCCCTCACACAGACCGCGGCCGAACGCGATGACGTAGCGCTGACCGTAGAAACGCAAGGTTCGTCGAATAATGAGTCCGTCTCCCAAGCCACCATCGATGCGGCCGATGCGGTCATCTTCGCCACGGACGTTGGCGTACGCGACCGGGAGCGATTCGCTGGCAAACCGGTAATTGAGTCTGGCGTCAAGCGCGCCATCAACGAGCCTGGCACCATGCTCGACGAGGCCATCGCCGCCGCCCGAAACCCCCACGCGCACAGGGTATCCGGCACCGCTACCCGGGCCGATGCAGAAGAAGAGGGAAAGTCTCTCGGTTGGGGCAAGCGCATCCAGCAGGCCATCATGACCGGCGTATCCTATATGGTTCCATTCGTCGCGGCCGGTGGTCTTCTGCTTGCCCTTGGCTTCCTTTTTGGCGGCGCCGATATGGCAAACGGTTGGCAGGCACTGTCGACGGACTTTTCACTAGGCAATCTTCCTGGTCATGACGTAACCGTGGACGGCGAACTTATGCATTTCGAGCGCTCCGGGTTCTTGCTGTATCTCGGCGCTGTTCTTTTCGCCATTGGCCAAGCAGCGATGGGCTTTATCGTTGCTGCTCTTTCCGGTTATATCGCCTACGCGCTCGCCGGCCGTCCAGGCATCGCCCCAGGCTTCGCGGGCGGCGCGATCGCGATTACCCTAGGTGCTGGTTTTATCGGTGGCCTGGTAACTGGTCTTCTGGCGGGCTTCGTCGCTTTGTGGATTGGCAATTGGAAGGTACCACGCTGGCTGGGCTCGCTCATGCCAGTTGTCATCATCCCACTACTGACCTCGCTCGTCGTCGGCCTTGCGATGTACCTACTGCTGGGCGCACCGCTGGCAGCCATCATGGATGGCCTGCAGGATTGGCTTTCGTCGATGTCCGGTTCCTCGGCCGTGCTCCTAGGAATCATCCTCGGCTTGATGATGTGCTTTGATTTGGGCGGCCCTGTCAATAAGGCGGCTTATCTCTTCGCTACGGCCGGACTTTCTACCGGCGACGAGTCCTCCATGCAGATCATGGCCGCGGTTATGGCCTCCGGCATGGTTGCACCGATTGCGCTCTCCCTGGCCACGTTCATCCGCAAGTCGCTGTTTACTCCGGCCGAGCAGGAAAACGGCAAGTCCGCTTGGTTGCTGGGCCTGTCCTTCGTCTCGGAGGGTGCCATCCCGTTCGCCGCGGCCGACCCCTTCCGCGTTATCCCTTCGATGATGGCCGGCGGCGCGGTGACAGGCGCGGTTTCGATGGCCTTGTCGGTCGGCTCCCGAGCTCCACACGGCGGTGTGTTCGTCCTCTTCGCCATCGACCCGTTCTGGGGCTATCTCGTCGCTATCGCGGCCGGTGTGGTTGTCTCGACCGCAGCGGTGCTGGCAATGAAGCAGTTCTGGCCTAGTAAAGCCGTCGAAGAAGCTGCTCAGAACGTGGCGGCATAAACCAAACACTCGTACACTGGATTGCAACAATCCCCATAAGAAAGGATCTTTTCCATGGCTTCCAAGACTGTAAAGGTAGGTTCCTCTGTAGGCCTGCACGCACGTCCCGCCTCCATTATCGCGGACGCAGCTGGCGAGTTCGACGAAGACATCTTCCTCAACCTCGTTGGCGATGACGATGAAGATGAGACCGATGCGGCCTCTTCTTTGATGATTATGGCTCTTGGCGCAGAACAGGGCGATGAGGTTACTGTTACTTCCGACAACGAAGAAGCGGTAGAAAAGATTGCTGCCCTCATCGAAAAGGACCTAGACGCTTCCTAAGCCCTAAAACGGTTCGCTTTAAAGCTCCCCGCCTGTGTGGTGGGGAGCTTTTCGCTTGCCGACGCCACCTATCCCCACGGTGGCACCCAGCTCACCTGCCCGTTTATCCGGGCCAGCCGTCCTCTGCGAGGTGGGGCATTGGGGGCATCGTCATTGACTCCATTATGGTAGGGACAACAAGTCGCGAGGTTCGCAGCGTTAGTCTCACCGCCGTGCTTCCACGCCTTCAGGTGGTGGACCTGGCATTCATCCGCGGGAAAATTACAGCTCTCCCACGGGCACACCGGGTTTAGCGCAGCCGCCATCAGCCGCTGCTTGTCGTTGGCTAGCCGCGAGGTTCGATAGAGGTTTACCGGCCCCTCGTGCGGGTGAACGAGTGTGACATAGCCGTGATCGCTTAGTGTCCGCGCCACGAGCTCCGCTCCCGTCATTTGAGCGCCATTGGTCAACTGCAGGGTAATTTCTTCGCCCCCACCGTCGACTATTCGGTCGAGCTCATCGAGGGTGAGCACTACCTGTGTCGTTACCGTCGTGCGTGCTGCATTCGCTTTCCCGAAAAAGAGGTCTTTGGCAGATTCCAGCGGCTTATTGGCATCCAATGCGGCGTGCATATCTGCTACATCGGCTGAATCCCCGGTAATGGTCAGCGACCACGGGCCGCCGGAACGACGGGTAATGCGCACGCCTTTTTCCGGTGTGCGGCGCGGGCGCAGCTCGCGGACCAAGGCCCGAGCACGCTTTTCTAGTGCTGTAGCACTGCCACGAAAGGCACACAGTTCGCAGCGTAGGGTCCAGGCATCTCGCTGCGTCGGCAAGCGCAGGGCGTATTTTTCAATGAGCAGCAGCACGTCGAGGGAATGAGTAGTCTGTCGCGCTGCTCGCTGTTTGGCAGAAAAGCCGCACTTGCCAAAGTAAGTATCGCACAGTCGTAGCAGGTCACGCGCGGCAATGTCGGAAGCACCTTGCGCGATGAGCTCGCGATCACTGAGCCCTTGAGCGGCGGCGACGATATCCATTCCGGCGCTCATGGCGTCTAAGTATGCGTCCAATGCGGTCATGCCGCTGAGTTAAACAGCCTGCGCAAGCCCATGCGAGCCAGGCACAAGAGCGGTGTGGATAACCCGCGTTGCCCCGTCAACAACATAGCCCGCCGCGGGCGCGCGGCGGGCAACTATCCACAGCAGAAAAATTAGTACTTGGCGGCGTGGCCTTCGCCGACGGAATCGTATAGCTTCTTCATGATCGGATAGGCGACGATAATGCCCACTGAACCCCACGCGATGCCTTCCAGGGAAACCCCACCAACGCTGAGAGTCAGGTTGCCGATACCCGCGATGAGCGCCACTGCGGCCGCGGTCAGGTTAACCGGGTTATTGAAATTGACCTTATTGTCCATCCAAATGCGCACACCCAACATGCCGATGAGCCCGTAAAGCACGATGCAGGCCCCACCAAGAACGCCGGTAGGAATGGTGAAAATCAGCGCGCCAAACTTCGGCACGAAAGCCAGAAGGATGGCGGTAAATGCTGCTACCCAGTACGCGGCGGTGGAATAGACCCGGGTAGCGGCCATCACTCCAATATTTTCAGCATAGGTCGTGGTGCCAGAGCCGCCGAAGCCGCCAGCGAGGGTAGATGCGAGGCCATCGGCGATAAGGGCGTCACCGGCCAAGTCATCGAGATCGCGCTTTGTCATCTCGGAAACGGCCTTGACATGGCCGACGTTTTCCGCGATGAGGACCACCAGCACGGGAAGCGCGACGGCAATGGCGGAGACGTTGAAGGAAGGTGCGTGGAATTGCGGCAGGCCCACCCACGGGGCGGCATCAATGGCCGCGACTGCGTCATCGCCGAGGTTGCCGGTGAGAGCGGCGAAAATCCAGCCCACGACCACGCCGAGGAGAATGGACAGGCGCGAGACCATGCCGCGGCCGGCGACGGTGGCCAGCAGGATTACCAGCAGCGTCACTGCCGCCACGAGCGGCTGAGAGGCGAAGTTCTCGGCCGCATTCGGCGCCAAGTTCAGGCCGATAAGTGCCACAATCGCACCGGTTACGGCCGGTGGCATGACGGCGTCCAACACGCGGCGACCGGCGAACTTTACGGCGACGCCCACCGCGGCAAGGACAAGGCCAGTAACCAAAATGGAGCCGGCCTGCGCGGCGATGCCGTACTGCTGCGACGCCGAAAGAGGTGCGATGAACGCGAACGAGGAGCCGAGGTAGGACGGCAACCGGTTGCGCGTGATAAGCAGGAACAAAATTGTGCCGAGGCCGGAAAAGAGCAGCGTCGTATTGACGGGGAATCCGGTCAAGGTGGGAACCAAAAGCGTAGCTCCGAACATGGCCACCACGTGCTGCATACCGATGCCGATGGTGCGGCCCCAGCTGAGTCGTTCTTCCGGCGCCACCACCGCGCCTGGGGCAATCTTTTTACCGTCTCCGTGGACGGTCCAACCTTTTAAGCTCACGAGCCTTAATTATGGATCACCGGAGCTGGTTTAGGAAACTTCCTCCACGATGAATTCAGCGAGCTCACGGGCGGTGGGTGAGGGAAGGCGGACGTCGACAAGCGTGCCATCGGCCGTATACTCCTCGTGGCGCACCGTGCCTTCGGCATGCACGCGTGCCACCACATCCCCGCGCGTGAAGGGAACCTGCAGCTTAACGTGACTATCGCGGGAGTTGAGGAAGAGTTCCACACGCGCGGTAAGCTCGTCGATTCCCTCACCGGTACGGGCAGATACGTAGACGACGTCCTCATGGTCAAGAACGTGGCGCAGCTCAGCAAGCACCAGCGGATCGGCCTGGTCGATCTTATTGATCACGATAATTTCGGGCGGGGCCTGCTCCCCTGTCTCAGAGACGATGTCATAGATGACCTGATTGACCGCCTCAATCTGTTTTAGTGGGAACGGGTCTGAGCCATCGACCACGTGCAGCATAATATCGGCGGCTAGTACCTCTTCCAGGGTGGATTTAAAGGCCTCCACTAGCTGCGTAGGCAGGTGGCGGACGAAGCCGACGGTATCGGTGAAGACGACCTGGCGGCCGTCGGCAAGCGTGGCACGGCGAGTGGTGGGGTCCAATGTGGCAAAGAGCGCGTCTTCCACCAATACCCCGGCGCCGGTCATGGCGTTAATGAGGGAGGACTTTCCGGCATTGGTGTAGCCCGCAATAGCTATCTGTGCAATGGTTGAGCGTTGGCGCTTGGAACGCTTGACCTCACGTGCGGTCTTCATGGCGCGCAGTTCCTTGCGCAGGCGGGCCATCTCCGTGCGGATGCGGCGACGGTCTGTCTCAATTTTGGTCTCACCGGGACCACGCAGGCCCACGCCGCCATTGGAACCGGCGCGGCCGCCTGCCTGGCGCGAGAGGTTGCCACCCCAACCACGGGTATGCGTATACAAGTATTCCAACTGCGCCAATGAGACTTGGGCCTTACCCTCTTTTGATTTCGCATGCTGGGCAAAGATGTCAAGGATGAGCATGGTGCGGTCAATGACCTTGGTGTTAAGCGCACGCTCGAGTGCGGTGAGCTGGCCGGGGTTAAGCTCACCATCGCAGACCACGGTATCGGCACCGGTGGCCTCGACGATATCGCGCAATTCCTTCACCTTGCCGGAGCCGATGTAGGTGCCGGAGTCCGGCTTATCGCGCTTTTGGTAAATCATCTCCACTACTTCGGCGCCGGCGGTTTCGGTTAGCGCGGCCAGCTCGTCCATGGTGGCTTCCACTTCGGCCACGGTGCCTTCGGTCCACACGCCGACCAAAATGACTCGCTCGAGGCGCAGCTTTCGGTACTCCACCTCGTAGCCATCGGTAGTGTCCTCGGCGCGGATGGTGGTCTCACGGGTAACGCGGCGGAAGGCATTGCGCTCTGCCAGATCGAGGTCACCGGTGGTGGGCGTCGCCTCCGGCGTGGCCGGGGCGTCGTTATCGCGAAAGGCGCGGGCGAGGAGATCGTCGTTATTATGCTGGGAAAATTCGGTCATACTACCTTTCATTTTTGCATGTTGCGGCCGAAAGCGGGAATTTCGGATTCTTAGCTGGGTGGACAAGGCGATACAATGGCGGGCATGAACGTTAAGGACACTGGGGTGAAGCAGAATACCGAGATGCAGGCCATTGGCCTCAATTTCGAGCGCTGGCAGGATGCGGTCGAGGCGGCCATCGCCAGCGACCGCTTAGCCGTTACCGGTGAGGTGCGCGGTGGCCAGCTCATTCAGTTCACCGATCCGTCGGGCGCGCAGCTTAATATCCTCGCGGTAGAGCCTTTTGCCACCTTCATCGGCTTCGATGCCGTCACGCAAGGGTTTGCCCACGTGGAGATGGTCAACGATGTCCTGGCCCTGCTGGAAATCATCGATCCTTTCGGCACCACCATCGCCCAGGCCACCGCAAACCTGGCGCAGGGGCCTTTGCTTGTCGACGAACCCTTGCAGCAGTGGCAGCAAATTTCCCTAACCGCCATAGGGCTGGATGTGCGCACCTACGATTCCGCCGCTGCCTATGAGGCGGCCGAGGGCGAGTTCCCCGCGCTCTTCGAATCCGCGGGGGCCAAGGTTATTTCCTCCGGCTCCGGTGCCAAGGTCCCGACCCCTGCCGCCTCCTTTGCCGCACGCGTCATGGAATCTGAGTGGCGCACCAACGAGCTGACCGGGGAGAAATTCGCTCACCTCGTCATGGATGGACTATTCCCCTTCGACCTCTGCCTGCCAGTGGGAGCCGGCGAGCTGCCGGCGAAGGACTCTATCGTGGCCGGTACCGCGATGCTTACGGCGTCTATTGAGCTGCCCAGCGGCGGTTGCGGCGATGGCGCTGGCTGCGGTTGTGGCTCCGGTGGCTGCGGCTGCGGCGGCCATTAGAACGGACATAAAGGCCTGGTGAAATAGCTGTGTGGATGCCCTTCCCTGAAAATGCGAGGAACCGGCGGGTAATGGTTCTCGTGCTGATCCTGGTGGGATCAGTGGCGGTTGTGGCAACCCTGAAAGTCTCCGGGGTTTTCATTGCAGCGCTGCTCATCGCGGCGGCGCTGCTTATGCTGCATACCCGGCCGGATGCCTCAGAGCAGGCAGCCCTGCGCAGTTCTATTCGCCTTTCGGCGGAAGACATCGAAGACGTCGTGGCGGAATACGAGGACTTCCGCTCCTCCGCGGACGCAGAGAAAATGGCTGACCGCACGCTCTACCGGCCGGCGCTTTTAGATTTGGATTGTTCCGACCCCACCATCCAAGCCTTCCATTACGAGCTTTCCGGCGCCCGGCGGTTCCTGCGTCGGTTGAACTTGCGCGTTAATGCGGAAGAAATTAGCACCAACGAGTTGGAATCTTTGCTCAGGGTCACCGATGAGCGCGCCCGCGAACTGAAAGAAACGTGGTTGTCTGCCCGCCGTGCTGCCTTCGCGCTCGGGCCGAAGTATGAAAAGAACGAAGTAGAAAATCGCGCGCTGCGCCGCCAAGAACTCGAAGAGCAAGCCTTCGAGGAAGGCGAAGGGCGCAGCGCCTAAACACTAGCCAGACACGAGGCGGTCTACAGCGAGGTCTCGCCGGTAGCGACGATCGCGGAAGGTCCGGTCAAGCGCGAGCCGCCCTCGTAAATATCGACGATAACTTCCCCGCCCGGTACGTGTACGTGCACGGTGCCGTGGGGGGTGCTGGTGTGGTCAACGGCGGCGTCGGCAAGCGCGGCGGTCGCTGCCGCCACAGTGCCGGTGCCGCAGGAGCGAGTCTCTCCTACTCCGCGCTCGAAGACACGCATGTGCACGTGGCCGTCGCACAGTGGAGTCACCAGCTCGACGTTTACGCCATCCGGGAAGAAAGCATCATCGATGACGGGCTTTTCCAGAGTCTTTGCCGCAAGCTCCTTAGCCTCCAGCCCCGGCAACACGGCCGCCAGGTGGGGATTTCCCATGTCTACGCCCAAACCGGCATATTTTTCCCCCGCCATGGATGCGGTGGACACGCCAATTACTTCGGCCGGGCCCATCTCCACCGTGACCTCGGCCGCGTGTGCATCACACGAATGGACAGTAACGAGCTTGGCGCCCGCCCGAGTGCCGATGGTGAACTTATCTTCGTCCACTAGGCCGCGCGAGCGCAGCCAGTGGGCGAATACGCGGGTGCCGTTGCCGCACATTTCGGCCACGGAGCCATCGGCGTTGCGGTAATCCATGAACCAATCATAGGGCGCAATGCCCTCGGCCAGTTCGGCGATTTCACCTGCTGCGAGCAAAGCATCGGCGCGCACGACGCGCAGCAAACCATCGCCTCCGATACCGGCGCGACGATCGCACAGCGCCGCTACGCGCTCGGGACTAAGCGGCGTGGCAGCCGCGTGGTCTTCCACGATGACGAAGTCATTTTCAGTTCCATGACCCTTGGCAAATTTCATGTTCCCTACCCTAGCGCGCGCAACGCCTGGGCGGCCGTATCGCCTGCAGCATCCAGCCATGTAATGCGCTTATCGCGGTTGAACCAGGAGCGCTGACGGCGCACATACCGCCGCGTCCCGGTAATGGTGCGCTCTACAGCCTCATCCCACGTGAGTTCGCCGCGCTGGGCTTGAAATACCTGGGCATAGCCGATGGCGCGGCCAGCGGTGGAATCAGCCACCAAGCCTTGTCCTTGGAGATTCTCCACTTCCTCGATGAGCCCACGTGCAAACATCTGGCGCGTGCGCAGTTCAATGCGCGGATTCAACCAGTCCGCGGTGGTGCGCAGCCCCAAGAGGCGGGTTCCCCACCGCGGCGGGGCATCCTTCGGCGGCTGGCTGGCTTTAAAGGGCTTGCCGGTTAGTTCAATGACCTCGAGCGCGCGGACGGTACGGCGCGGATCCTTATCCTCGATAATGGCGGCTGCGGCCGGATCCACCTGCGCCAGCTCCTCATGCAGGGCATCGGTACCGATTTCCACGCGCCGTGCCTCGTACTTGGCACGAACGGCGGGGTCGGTGGGTGGGAACTGCCAGTCGTCGACAAGCGCTTGGGCATAGAGCATGGAGCCACCGACCAGAATAGGCGTTTTGCCGCGGTCCATGATACCTTCCACGTCCGCGATAGCATCGCGCTGGTAGCGCGCCACGGAAGCGGTCTCGGTCACCTCCCACACATCGAGCTGATGGTGCGGGATCCCCTCGCGCTCGGCCGGGGTGAGCTTGGCGGTGCCAATATCCATGCCGCGATATAACTGCATGGAATCGACGTTGACCACCTCTCCGTCTAGTTCATGCGCAAGCGCCAGACCTAAGGCAGATTTTCCGGAGGCGGTGGGACCAAAGACTGCAATCGGGTGCATTAGACCTCCCATCCTGCGACATAGCGGCCAACGCCCAAGGTGGCATCGGTGGCCAAAAGCTGCGCTTTCTTTGGCCGCAAGCCCGCCAATTCCTCCCACAGTGCGGGTTCTATGACGCCGCGCTGGGAAAGCCACTCACCTGCCCTGCTTGCCGACGCCCCCATCAGCACCTCCTCGCACCACTCGTGCGCCGCCTGGGCGTCTGGAACAAGCGCCAAAGGGGCGCGCTCGGTTAGGCCTGCACTGCCATCTGCCACGACGATGGTCAGCGCCGCTGGATCCGGCTGGCCGATAGCCTCCCGACTACCGCGGACGCTAAGCTGCGGCACGCTGTGTAGTACGTAGCGCGCCATTATCTCGGGCAAAAAATTGCCGCCGCCCAGGTCCGTGGCTGCTCCCCAGGCCTGTAAACTGCCGGTATGGGCGGTATACCAGCGCTGGTCTTGGCTGCCAACGATATCCACGGCTGTGATACCGGCCGCGGCAGCCTCCACCGCAAGGGAGCGAGCAGCGGCGAGCAGTGCGCGAGAGGCAGCGTCATGAGCGGAAAGCTCCACGGCCAGCGCTGGTGAGGCTGGCATTACCATGAGATTGAACATTATTTCTCCATACTATCTACCCAAGTGGAGGTAATTAAATAGAATCTGGGCGCGCGCGAGATATTCGCGGTAATGTATCCAATGATTTTATCCGGCAGCCGTGACGCGCGGCGATCTATGCATAGGAGGGCTTGTCATGTCTCCCATCCCTACCCCAGGTTCCATGCCCAAAAAGGGCCCTCGCCCCACCGCAAAGCCTGTTCCCGTTCAGGCCCCACGCAACAATGACCCGGCCAAGTGGGGCCGGGTCGACGCAGATGGTTCCGTCTTCGTTTCTGCTCCAGAGGGCGAACGCAAGATCGGCGAGTGGAAAGCCGGTACCCCCGAGGAGGGCCTTAAGCACTACGGCGCGCGTTATGACGATCTATCTACCGAAATCGAGCTGCTCGAGGCACGCCTACGCGCCAATCCTGATGAGGCCGTCGGCATTAAAAAGACCGCAGCGCAGTTGCGCGAAACCCTAGCTACTGCTTCGGTCATCGGAGACATCGCTGCCTTGGATCGGCGCCTTAGCGCGGTGATTGAACACTCGGTAGAAGCCGGCGAGCAGGCGCAGGCCGATAAGGAGCGTCGCCGCGAAGAAGCAATCGCTGCCAAGGAAAAGCTGGCGGCTGAAGCAGAAGAAATTGCTGAAAACTCCACCGAGTGGAAGGCCGCTGGCGACCGCATCCGCGCCATCTTGGAGGAGTGGAAGCAGATTAAGGGTATCGACCGTAAGACCGATGATGCCCTGTGGAAGCGCTACTCTCGCGCCCGCGATTCCTTCAACCGCCGCCGCGGCTCCCACTTTGCTGAGCTGGACCGCGCCCGTGCGGTTGCCCGCAAAAAGAAAGAGGAGCTCGTCGAGCGAGCCGAGGCCATCCAGGATTCTACCGATTGGGGTCCCACCGCCCGCGCCTACCGCGATTTGATGACCGAATGGAAGGCCGCCGGCCGCGCTCCACGCGAGGTGGACGATAAACTCTGGGCCCGCTTCCGCGCCGCCCAGGACAAGTTCTTCAATGCTCGCAATGCCGTCAATGACGAGCGCGACCGCGAATTCGCAGAAAATGCCAAGGCCAAAGACGCCTTGATTGCAGAATACGACGGTCAAATCGATCCTGCTAAGGGAATCGAGGGAGCTAAGGCCAAGCTGCGCGAGTTGCAGGAAAAGTGGGAAGAGATCGGCTTCGTTCCCCGCAAGCAGGTGCGCGAATACGAGTCCAAGATCGCGGCGCTGGAGCAGCGCGTTACCGATGCGGAAAAGTCCGAATGGCGCCGCACCGACCCAGAGGCGCAGGCACGTGTGGCACAATTCCAGGCCAAGGTCGATGAGTTTAAGTCTCAGGCCGAGGCGGCTGAAGCCAAGGGCAATGCAAAGAAAGCCGCTGATCTGCGCGCTCAGGCCGAGCAATGGCAGGCTTTTGCCGACGCCGCCGCTAACGCCGTCAACGATAAGTAGTGCACCTCGTCCACATTGCGCGTCCACCGCGGCCGCCGCACGCATCTCCCGTTGACGCACGGCCCAGCGAACCAGCGGATTGCATTCGCAGCTTCGTCTTTTGGGCCAACTTGGCGGCCCAAGAAGCAAGCGGCGATGCCGCGGCATCGACGTCACCGGGCCGCGTGGTCCAGCGCCTGCAGGGTTCTAGCGAATCACAGACCCATCTCTTTGCCGTAGTGGACGGCGACTCCACCCTGGGCGAGGTCTCTGAGCTTGGGCTGCCGCTAATACCTGCGGTGGAGCCCAGCCCAGAGCTGGACTACCTCGGATTCATCCACCTCAGCCTGCCGCTTTTAGAAGAGCGCGAAACCGCCGAGATCGAATGCGTGCTGTGCGATCTGCCTCTCCCTGGGCAAGAACTCGAGGAGGAAGGGCAGAAAGTAGCCGAGTGGATGGGCATAAAGGCGCTGGAGCTTGCCCGGAAGCTCGGCCGCACCATTGCGCACGTCGGTCTTCTGCATCCACCGGGGACGGACCCAGACTACGATGTCATGGGAAGCGTCTACCGCCAGCTGGGGTTTAAGCACCGGCATGCAGAACACCAACTCGTGATGGACATCCCCGAAAGCCCCGTGGCGGCACTCCTTCCAGCGGGAATCACCTCGCAAGCGTGGGCTGATTACGACATCCCAGAAAGCTACCTCGACGAGGTCATGCGGCTGCTTACCCTAGCCTCCCAAGACGCGGAGACCGGGGATTTGACGGTGGAGCCCATCGTCTGGACTCGCACGCGGTTGCGCGAAGCCCACAGCCGGCTGCGTTCTCGCCGCGGACATACGTTACTTATCGCACTCACCAGCGAAGAGGGGAAAATCCTCGCGCTGGCAGAAGTAGCCAGGCACGAGGATGCGAATCCTGAGGTAGCCGAGTGGACTTTGACCGTCACCGATCGTCCGCACCGGCGCCGCGGACTTGCGCAATTAGCCAAGCTCACGGCGCTTCACGCCGTTGCACGCCATTGGCCACAAGTACGTCGTTGCTACGGCTCCGTGGCGGACAAAGACGAAGCGATGAATGCCATCTACCGTAGATTGGGTGCCCGAGAGCTTTCCCGCTCTTGTGCATGGGAGTTGCGATTGCGAGACTAGAGCCGCAGGCGTCACAGATAAAGGCGCGGCGGCGCGCTTTTTACTCGCCGCGTTGGGCGCGGTGACGCTCAGCAGCTTGCTTGCGGCGATTATCCACAATTGGCACCTGCCGCGGCGCCGCGTTAATAGCAGGTTGGAATTCGCCCACCTCATCGAGCTGTCCGGCGGTGGCACGCACTTGAGCCTCGGCAGCCTTTTGCTCTGGGCTGCGGCGCAACGCCACTAAGCAATAGGCCAAAAATGCTAGGAAGGTAGCCAGCATTCCTACCCACATTCCCAGCGATGCCCCGTCAGCGGTAGACCCGCGGAACCAGAAACCCCACAGGTTGGCAAAGAAGGACACAGTCACCAGCATCCAAGCGACAAGTCCAGGCGTAGCTCGGCGGGTAAACAGTGTCACCGGGGTGAGAACGCCCAATCCAAGGAGAGCGAGCCACGCGGAGACGGTTTCCATGAGGGATATTCTGACTCCGCTGGACGTGGTACCGAAGGTCAACGCTTCCCAACCGTGTGAGGGGCCGGCGTAGGGCAAAACCAGGTAGTGGATATAAGCCACCACCGCGATGCACAGTGTGACTTTGTGGCCGCCGAGGTCCATTGTTTGTGCTGCGCGGCGCTCCGCGGTAGCTGCTTTCTGGGCGGCGGTGGTGGGCTTTTCCTCAGTCATGGGTCCCTAGCCTACTCCCCTCTTAGCAACCGCAAGAATCGCCGGATTCAGCGGCCGCTGGCTTTCCAATAGACGGCAATCCCAGACCCACGCCGATGGGCGCCGTCGTCGGGGTCTCACCGGCGGCCGACATGTCGCCGGCCTTGGTGCGGGTGTGGGAGGTAACGGCGGCGTCGGCAAGCAAGAAGAAAGAACCCGCACCGGTGACCTGAGTATGGACCACATCGCCCGGGCGAATCGCGGTGGAGATGTCCGCACCGTCAGAATCAACCGGGGTGAAGTGCACTAAGCGCCCATCACGAGCGCGACCAGTCATGCGGTGGGTCTCATCGTTCTTGCGGCCGCCCTCTGCCTGGACCAAAAGTTCAACGTCTGTGCCGATGAGCTTCTTGTTCTCCTCGGCCTGGATGCTATCTTGCAAAGCAATGAGGCGCTCGAAGCGATCTTGGACGACGTCCTTAGGAATCTGGTCCTCCATATCCGCGGCCGGGGTGCCTGGGCGCGGCGAATACTGGAAGGTAAAGGCAGAGGCAAAGCGGGCGCGGCGCACCAGTTCCATCGTGTCTTGGAAGTCTTCCTCGGTCTCGCCTGGGAAACCCACGATGATATCCGTGGTAATCGCGGCGTGCGGAATCTTCTCCCGTACCTCATCCAAAATCCGCAGGAATTTCTTCGTGCGGTAGGAACGGCGCATGTCCTTAAGAACCTTGTCGGAGCCAGACTGCAGCGGCATGTGCAACTGCGGGCACACGGACGGGGTCTCCGCCATGGCGTCGATAACATCAGAAGTAAATTCCGCCGGGTGCGGGGAGGTAAACCGCAGGCGCTCAAGGCCTTCGATCTTGCCTACCTCGCGCAGCAGCTTAGAGAAAGCGAAGCGGTCGCGCGGCATCTCCGGATCGGCGAAATTAACGCCATAGGCATTAACGTTTTGTCCCAGCAAGGTGACCTCAGATACGCCCTGATCCACCAGCGCTTGGACTTCGGCCAAAATGTCGCCCGGCCGACGGTCCTCTTCTTTACCGCGCAGGGAAGGAACGATGCAGAAGGTACAGGTGTTATTGCAGCCTACTGAAACAGAAACCCAGCCGGCATAGGCAGACTCACGCTTGGCCGGCAAGACGGACGGAAACGCCTCGAGGGAATCGACAATCTCCACTTGGGCTTCATCGTTGTGGCGAGCGCGCTCTAGCAGGGTCGGAAGAGCCGCCATGTTGTGGGTGCCAAAGACGGCATCGACCCACGGTGCATTATCAAGGACAGTGTCCTTGTCCTTTTGCGCCAGGCAACCGCCCACGGCAATCTGCATGCCTGGGTGGTTTTCCTTGGTTTTCTTCAAAGCGCCCAAGGTGCCATAGAGCCGCTTATCGGCATTCTCACGCACGGCGCAGGTATTAAAGACGATAAGGTCTGGCTCTACACCTTCGCCGGCGGCCGAGTAGCCTGCCTCCTCCAAAAGGCCAGAGATGCGCTCGGAATCATGCACATTCATCTGGCAGCCGAAGGTTCGGACTTCATAAGTACGGGTATCTGCGATTGTCTGCTCCACGTCGGCATAGTTTAGCCATGTAGTTAGGCATCTCATAACTGCCGGACTTGGCCATTCCGGCGCTACCCTTCCTTGGCCGTATCAGTCCTCTGCGCGCAGTTCCGCGCACCGCGCGTCAAGCGCTGCGATTGCGATCTGCAATGACATTCCTTCATTGAAGCCGCGGCGTGCCAGCACACCCACGATGCGGCGTAGGGCCTTGTCGCGCTCCTTGCGATCCGGCGGGACAGTCTTAATGGAGCGAGCCTTCTTTTCCGCAAGGGCCTGCGCCATGGCTTGTTCATCGGCAGGGTCAATTTGCTCGAGGGCCTCAGCACGGTCGGCCTCGCTCACGCCCTTTTCCCGCAATTCCCTGTTGAGAACCGAGCTGGACTTGCCGCGCCGCTTATGCCGTTGGCGCACCCACTCGTGTGCAAAGGCTGCGTCATTCACCAGCCCCGCGTGGGCTAAATCATCTAGCACGTCCTCAACGACATCTGGCTCAAACTCGGCCTTTACCAGACGATCATAGAGCTCTTTCCGGGACCTAGAACGCTGATCCAAAAGGCCCAGCGCCCGAGAGCGGACCTTGGCCTTGGCTTCCTCTGCCTCTCGATCAAAAAGCCCGCCCCCAGCTGCTCCATTCTCATAGGCCTCGAGGGCCTGACGGAGTTGGGCGAGCTTTTCGGGGGCGGGCTGATTCATGATGCAGATTCAAATGGTACGCGGTGTGCGGGTGCGGGTTAGACGATTCTAGTCGTCGTCAAAATCGACGTTTGGAACGAGATCAACGGACTCATCGGTCAATGGGTCATCGGCGCCAGGAACATCCATCGCGGCAGCCTCTTCACCCTCGGCCGCAGCCTCGCCGATGCCAAGCTTCTGGAAAATCTTCTGCTCGATTTCATTGGCAAGGTCCGGATTATCCTTCAGGAAATTACGCGCCTTCTCCTTACCCTGGCCCAGCTGGTCGCCTTCGTAGGTAAACCAGGACCCGGACTTGCGGATGAAGCCGTTTTCGACGCCAAGGTCGATGATGGACGACTCGCGAGAGATGCCTTCGCCATACATGATGTCGAACTCGGCAATCTTAAATGGTGGCGAGACCTTGTTTTTTACTACCTTGAGCTTGGTGCGGTTACCGATGGCATCCTGGCCATCTTTTAAGGTCTGGATGCGGCGGATATCGCAGCGCACGGAAGAGTAGAACTTGAGCGCCTTACCACCGGTGGTGGTCTCTGGCGAGCCGAACATCACGCCAATCTTTTCGCGCAGCTGGTTAATGAAGATAGCGGTGGTACCGGAGTTGTACAGGGCACCGGTCATCTTGCGCAGCGCCTGCGACATCAGGCGGGCCTGGAGGCCGACGTGGCTATCGCCCATTTCACCTTCAATTTCCGCCTTCGGGGTAAGTGCAGCAACGGAGTCAACGACAATGATGTCAATTGCGCCAGAGCGTACCAGCATATCGGCGATCTCCAAGGCCTGTTCGCCGGTATCTGGCTGGGAAACCAAAAGGTTATCGGTATCCACGCCAAGCAGGCGAGCATACTGCGGGTCGAGCGCGTGCTCGGCGTCAATAAACGCGGCAATGCCGCCGTCCTTTTGTGCAGATGCAATGGCGTGCAGCGCAACAGTGGTCTTACCAGAAGACTCCGGGCCATAAATTTCTACGATGCGCCCGCGCGGGAAACCACCAATACCCAGAGCAACATCGATTGCGGTATTACCGGAAGAAATGGCCTTAATCGGTGGGCGGTTGTCATCACCCAGGCGCATCACAGCGCCTTTGCCGTAATCCTTCTCAATCATGGCCATTGCGGCATCGAGGGCCTTTTGGCGGTCATCTCCCTTAGAGGCGGCAGAAGAAGACTTCTTTTTGGTTGCCATTAACTTTCATCCTTATCTTTAACGACGATGTACTAACGCATTATTAGACTGCCGTGGAACTCAAACGGTTCCCTCCGTCAACGCCATCCCACTGTAGACGACTGCATCGACACCTCCGCCATATTACATACATCTGTTCGAATTTTGAAAGTGAACACGCCAGTCCGCCAAATTCGACGGCGCTATAAAGTAGGGTAATCGACCCCCAACCTGCGCTCCTTCGGTACATCAAAGTCATCGCACAGGCTCAGCCAGACGCGACGCGGATCGACGCCGCGTTCGATAAGCTCATCGGGCGTTGCCCCGAGGTCGGGCAAGACATGGGAGTGACTAATCCACTTTCCCTTAGACTCGCCAAATTCGTCCACAATGAGCTGGTGATACTCAGTCAATCGCATGCGCGCCATCCTACTCAGCACTAAAGCACGGGCGCCAGCGGTCCAGAAAGTGTCGATTGGGAGCCCGCCGCAATGGCCCCACCTCACAATTATCAGCCTCAGATGAACACCGTTCAAAACCCTCAATTGTCTGCAGTTTTCATGCAGTGCTAACCTCTTGAACATGAAAAAGAACTCTCTGGCAACGACCATTGCCTATGTTGCCGTGTTTACCGCTCTCGTCATCGTCCTTGCCTTCGTGTCCATTCCCATCGGTTCGGCCGGCGTGCCCATCGTGTTGCAAAACGCAGCGCTGATCCTCGCCGGCCTTATTTTGGGTAGCAAGCGCGGCGGTTACGTGGGACTCCTCTTTTTGTTCCTGGGCCTTGCCCTCCCAGTTTTAGCAGGTGGCGGTACCACGCTGCGTGCCTTGGCAGGCCCAACCGCGGGCTACATCATCGGCTATGTTCTCTCGCCAGCGGTTGCAGGTGCAATTGCCTACCGCTCCCCTAAGAACAAGGGTGGCATGGCGGTCATACTTGCCATTGCTGCCATTGTCGGCCTTGCCGTCCAATACATCTGCGGCGCCTTTGGTCTCATGATCCGCTCTGGCTTGGAAATTGGGCCAGCCTTCGCAGCCCAATTGCCCTTCATCCCTGTCGATGCCGGAAAGCTTGTCGTTGCCGTCATCATCGCTCTCGGTGTTCACTCGGCCTTCCCCGATCTGATGGGACGAAAGGCCGCCTAGTGCCCACGATCGAATTTTCCTCGGTTTCGGTAGCTTTTGATGACACCGTGGTGCTCGAGGACATTAACCTCACCCTCACCGAACAACGCATTGGCATCATCGGCCAGAATGGTGGCGGAAAATCCACCTTGACCAGGCTCATTAATGGGTTGGGCGAGCCTAGTGCCGGTACGGTGACGGTGGACCAGATGGACGTCGCCAAGCAGGGCAAAAAGGTGCGCGAAAAGGTGGGCTTTGTCTTTTCGGATGCCGAAAACCAGATTGTCATGCCCAATGTGCGCGATGACGTCGCCTTTTCGCTCCGCCGTTTTAAGCTGCCCAAACACGAGCGCCTCGCCCGCGTGGATGCTGCCCTCGAGCGCTTCGGACTCGCCGAATTTGCTGAGCGCTCACCGCATACGCTCTCCGGCGGACAAAAGCAGCTCCTCGCGCTGGCAGCGGTCATGGTCATCGACCCGATTCTCATCATCGCTGATGAGCCCACTACCCTGCTGGATCTGCGTAACCGCGATCGAATCAAAAGAGAATTCGCGCGATTGGAACAGCAACTAATTGTGGTGACGCACGATCTGGAATTTCTGCGCGATTTTAATCGGGTCATTTGCATCGATGACCACCGCATCGCCGCGGATGGCCGACCGGCGGAGGTCATAGATTTTTACCAAGACCTCATGGCCCAGCGGCCGCTGTAGGGAGAATTGTCATGCAACGACGCACGAATCTCCCACTTTCCGTCTATGTTGATGGCACCAGTTTTGTTCATCGCATCAAACCCAGTTGGAAGATCGCATTCCTCTTAGTCTTTATCCTTGTTACCAGCATCTTTTTCAAGTCCATTCCGTGGGCAGCAGGCGGGGTCATCTTCGTTGTCATCCTTTATGCTTGCGCTCGGATCCCACTGGGCATTGCGTGGAGTCAAATCTGGCCGCCTCTCTTTTTCCTAGTCCCGTTGGCAGGCTTTCAATGGTGGGCAAAGGACTTCGACTATGCGGCGGTGATGTTCCTCAATGTCTTCGCCGCTATGATGGCTGCCTTCTTGCTCACGCTGACCTCCACGGTAGATGAAATCATGGAGTCGCTGGAAGAGTCGCTGCAGCCCCTAAAGCGACTAGGAATACCGGTAGAAAACATCAGCTTGGCTATGTCACTGACTATTCGGCTCATCCCGCTGATGTTTGAAACCGTCTATGAAGTCCTAGATGCCCGCAAAGCGCGCGGTGCCGGGATGTCCCCGCTGGCGTTTGGCACCCCCGTTATTATTCGCTCCATCCGGCGAGCGCGCGCGATGGGGGAAGCGTTGCAGGCCCGCGGCGTCGGTGACTAGCAGCGTAAGTTATCGCCTCCCTTGCACCACCAAATGATGGCCAAGGGAGGCGATAACTTTTTAAAAGACAGTCGAGGGTTTTACTCCCCACGCAACTCACGCAGACGGGCCTGTACAGCATCGTTGTTGGCACTGCCTGGCTGGGCAGCGCTGTCGGCAGCAGAGCCAGAAGCTTTATTGCCCTCAATGGCCTGAGCCTTATTGGCTTCCACGGACTTAGAGGAGTTCATTTCACTGCGAATCTGCTCCAAGCGGGAATGACCGGCCATCTGTATGCCCGCCTGCTGAACCTCGGCCATGCGGTTTTCCACGGAGTTCTCAGCAAGCTCGGCCTGGCCTAGCGCCTTGGAGTAACGGCGCTCAATCTTATCGCGCACAGCATCCAGAGACGGCGTATTGCCATTGGCAGTTAGCTCGTTCATGGAGTTCAAAGACTCAGAGACCTTTTCCTGCATTTTTGCCTGCTCCAGCTGGGAAAGCAGCTTGGAGCGCTCATTGACCTTTTCGCGCAGCGCGGCGTTATTACGCTGAACCGCATTCTTGGCCTTTTCTGCCTGCTGTAGTGCCTGGTCGTGCAGCTTCTTGGTATCCTCCACGGACTCCTCAGCCGTAACCAGCTGGGCGGCGAAGGCCTCTGCCGCGTTCTCGTACTCCACGGCCTTATTTTCATCGCCCTTAGCACGGGCCTGATCAGCCAATTCCAGAGCCTGGCGAGCATTGCCCTGCAGCTTTTCTACCTCTGCCAAGCGGCGGTTAAGCTGCATTTCCAGCTGACGCTGGTTACCAATCACGGCGGCCGCCTGCTGAGACAGCTCCTGGTGCTGGCGCTGAGCATCCTCAATAGCCTGCTCGATCTGCACCTTCGGATCGGCGTTTTCCTCGATCTTACTATCGAAGAGTGCCATCAGGTACTTCCAGCCCTTAACAAATGGGTTCGCCATGGTGTGCTTCAACCTTTCTAGGTTAAAAATGTGCGTAATGTTCTGCTGTTTATACTAGCGAAGCGCTGTTTCCACCGCTTGCACTCCCCGCGGTCGCGGGCGCTTGCCGACGCCCCCTTAACCACCACAGCCGACCCTCCTCGCGAGAGAATAGGCCGGCTGTTGACATAGACCGCTGTGTGCTAGAGCTCTGATGCGGCAGGTGCCGTATGGGCTAGCTCCTCATCCATAGAGGGCAGGGCCATGTAACCGGCTGCTTCAATCAATACGTCAGAGACCGAGCAATCTAGCGCGTGGCACACAGACGCAAGGAGCTCAGAGGAGACCTCCTTGCGACCGCGTTCGAGCTCTGAAAGGTAACCCGGCGACACGCGGGCCACCCCGGCCAATTCGCGCAGGGTCACTCCCTTGTCCGCGCGGAAGGCGCGCAGCGTCAACCCAAGAGCCTCACGCAAAAGCGGCTCAGGAGTACGAGCAGTGGCGGGCGCCGCTGGTGCAGTAGCGCCGTTTACCGAGTGTTCGAGGACTGCAGTAGAAGTGTTCATCACTATGGTCAACGCTCCTTGTCTCGCTATTGTTCCCGCAGTGCCGGATTTTCTTCCACAGTTGCGCACAGTAGACGAAAGGCGGCTGCGACCGTGGCCTCTCTAATTTCGTTGCGCTCCTTGCCCAAACCGGATAGCAGCTGGGAGAAAGCGACTCTAGCAGGAGAATAGATGCCGATATATACGGTGCCCGCCGGCTTGCCTTCTTGTAGGTCTGGTCCTGCCACTCCGGTAAGGCCTATTCCCCAGTCCGCAGCGGTTTCTGCCACCGCTGCGCGGGCCATTGCAAGGGCGGTCTCCCCAGAAACCACTCCGGCAGCTTCGATATCGGCTACCGGTTGATGCAAAAAGTGGGATTTCACCTCGGTGGCATATGTTATAAGCCCTCCGCGCAATACAGCCGAAGCTCCAGGGACAGAAGCGACCGTGGCGCTGGCCAACCCAGCAGTAAGTGACTCACAAAAGGACAAAGTCTCGCCGCGCTCGGTGAGCTCGGACACGAGGCGGGTTGCCATGGTGCTCATGAACTACCTAGCTATTCTGCTTCTTGCCGTCAATGAGGTACTGGACGCCGGTAACTAAGGTCACCACTGCAGCCAACAGCATCACTAGGAAGGTAGGAACGTTCATCCACTCCGGCAACGGCCACAGATACAGCCCGACTGCCAAGGATTGCAATACAGTCTTCAGTTTGCCGCCCTTCGAAGCAGGTACCACCTTGCCGCGGCGCAACAACACCATACGCCAGATGGTGATACCGAACTCACGGATGAGAATGACCACGGTAATCCACACTGGCAGCACCCCGATGATGTTGAGGCATACCAGTGCGGTAGTCATAAGCGCTTTGTCCGCGATGGGATCAGCAATCTTGCCAAAATTGGTGATAAGGCCACGGGCACGTGCGATGTCCCCGTCGAGCTTATCTGTGAGCATTAAGGCCGTGAATAGGCCAAAAGCCCACCATTCATGGCCGGCAATGACCAGCCATGCGAAAACCGGAATGAAAAGAATGCGCAGGCTGGTGAGAATATTTGGCAGGTTCCAATTGGACACCTGCGGATTCACATCCGAGGATTGCGCTGACTGTGTTCCGGGTTGATTCACGTTATACATACTACCTGTTAGCACCAAGCACCTGCGCTTGGATGCCCCTGCATTTTAAAATGCGAAGCATGAAGTATTTTGCTGTTAGCTACGACTACAACCCCAATAATCCTGAGATTGCTAAGGCTCGCCCCGCGCACCGCGAGTTTACCGCGCAACTTTTTGAGGAGGGCACCATCATTGCCACCGGCCCCTTGACGGATTCCAAGGGCGGCGCGCTCATCATTGCGGGGCTTGCCGACAACGCCGTGGTCGCCGACGCCATCGCCCTCATGGACAAAGACCCCTTCTACCAAGCCGGCTGCATCACCGGCCGCAGCTTCCGCGAATGGAATCCCGTAAACGCCCGCTTCTAGTGTGGTAGCTCTTCCTTGGGCAGGTCTTCGGCCTTGCCCACGAATTCGCCCTTCTTGTTCCGGACGATCTTATTGCCCTCCTCGTCCCAGTCGAAGTGATTGTGCGATACCGGTACTCCGCCTTGGTTCTCATCGCGTTTGTTTTTAATAATCGAGGCGATAACCGTAATAACCAGGACGCCCACGATCACGATAAGTGAGGTGATGGTGGAAAATTCTGGGATCGACTCCACGTTCTCGCCGCCGTTGACAAACGGCAAGTTATTCTCATGCAGCGCATGGAACATGAGCTTTACACCGATGAAGCCCAAAATGATGCCCAAACCATAGGGCAGGTACACCAAGCGGTCCAGTAGGCCATCCAGCAGGAAGTACATCTGGCGCAAGCCCATGAGGGAGAAAGCATTCGTGGTAAAGACCAAGAACGCTTCCGAGGTAATACCGTAAATGGCCGGAATGGAGTCGAAGGCAAACATCACGTCGATAAGGCCGATGGACACCAACGCAATAAAAAGCGGGGTGAACGCGAATTTACGCTTGCCCGAAGAATCTTCCACGCGGTGCGTAAGCTTATCGCCGTGGTAGCGCGGGGTGACGTGGACTACCTTGCGGATCAGCTTGATGATGCCCATGTCATTGGGATCGGTTTCGGGGGCGTCCCGAATCTCGTCGACGATGAGCTTGATTGCTGTGTAGATAAGAAATATCGCGAACAGGTAGAAGATATCGGACCATGCCGCGATGACCGCAGCACCCAAAAGGATAAACACCAGGCGGCATGCCAAGGCAATAACGATGCCGATGAGCAATACCTTTTGCTGGTACTTGCGCGGGATCTTGAAGGCGCCCATGATAAGCGCGAAAACAAAGAGGTTATCTACGGATAGCGCCTTCTCTGTCACGTAACCCGTGAGGTATTGGATGCCGTGCTCGTGGTCCCATATGGCCCATACGCCGGCACCAAAAAGTAAAGCAATACCGACATAGAATAGGGTCCAGAACCCGGATTCCTTCAGCGTCGGCTCGTGCGGGGTGCGCACGTGGGAGTAGAAATCAAAAACAAAGAATCCAAGAATGACGACGATGGAAATCGCCCAAATCCACAATGGCACATGCATTGGTACATCCCTCCGGTCGAAGATACAACAAAGTGACCGGAGGTCTCCCCCGCCCGGCTAGATAGCTGCAGCCGGGCCGGCACGACCGGGAGCATAACGCTTCCGTGCTGACGATCGGTGCCGAAGGATGGGGTACTCCCCTCCAAGACCCGTCCAACTTTACACGATCTTAGAAGGCACCTGTCGAAGGGTTATACGTTGCCTGGACGGTACGAGTGTCGCCAGCATCGCCCTGCGGGGAGGAATCGGAGCCTGCGGAGGAGGCGTCGGAAGTAGCGGCAGCTTCGTCCTCCTCTTGCTGTTGCATCTCCTCCTGAATTTCCTTTGGCGCCTCGGCAGGGTCGGCTCCCTTGATCATCCAGATGATGGTATCAAGCTCTTCCGGCTTCACGAGGACCTCGCGAGCCTTAGATCCTTCGGATGGACCAACAACGCCGCGGGATTCCATGAGATCCATCAGGCGGCCGGCCTTGGCAAAGCCAATGCGCAGCTTGCGCTGCAGCATCGAGGTCGAGCCCAACTGGGCGGTGACCACCAGCTCGACGGCTTCGAGGAGGTCGTCCATGTCCTTGCCAATTTCCTCATCGATTTCCTGCTTGGCCTCGGATTGCTTCTCTTCAGTCACGCCCTCGGTGTAGTTCGGCGCGGCCTGCGACTTGGCGGCATCGACAACCGCCATAACCTCATCATCTGAGACGAATGCGCCCTGCATACGCACAGGACGCTTACCCTGCGGAATGAAGAGGCCATCGCCCATACCAATGAGCTTTTCCGCGCCACCCTGGTCCAAGATAACGCGAGAGTCCGTCAGTGAGGACGTCGCGAAGGCCAAGCGTGAAGGCACGTTGGTCTTAATCAGACCGGTCACCACGTCAACGGACGGGCGCTGGGTTGCCAGGACCAGGTGAATTCCGGCGGCACGCGCCTTCTGAGTGATGCGGACGATGGAGTCCTCAATCTCCTTTGGCGCAGTCATCATCAGGTCCGCCAGCTCGTCGACGACACAGACGATGTACGGGTACGGGCGTACCTCGCGCTCGGAGCCTGCCGGTGCTTGGTATTCGCCGGAGACCACCTTGCGGTTATAGTCCTCAATCTTGCGCACGCGAGCAGCCTTCATATCCATGTAGCGCTGCTCCATCTCCTCCACCAGCCACTGCAGGGCTGCTGCGGCCTTCTTCGGCTGGGTAATGATGGGCGTGATCAAGTGCGGAATGCCCTCGTACGGGGTAAGTTCCACCATCTTCGGGTCCACCAGGATGAGGCGAACCTGCTCAGGGGTGGCTCGGGTTAGCAGCGAGACCAACATGGAGTTGACGAAAGCGGACTTACCGGAACCGGTAGCACCGGCGACCAGCAAGTGCGGCATCTTTTGTACCGAGAACGAGGTGTATTCGCCTTCGATATCCTTGCCCAATCCAATAAGCATCGGGTCAGGAGAGCTAGTCATGCTGGGCGCATCAAGCACCTCACGCAGGTGTACCATCTCGCGGTCTGGGTTGGGAACTTCAATGCCAACAGCTGACTTGCCGGGGATAGGCGTCAGCAAGCGCAGGTTGTCCGTGGCTACGGCGTAGGCGAGATTGGACTGCAAATTCGTAATCTTGGATACCTTGACGCCTGGCCCCAGCTCGATTTCATAACGGGTCACTGTTGGACCACGGCTGAAACCGGTGACTTGCGCATCCACCTTGAACTCTTCAAAGACATCAGTAATGGCCTCGATAATGCGGTCATTAATCTCGGTGCGCTCCTTGGCTGGGGTTCCCGGAGTCAACAAATCCGTAGAAGGAACCGCGTAATTCTCGTTGCCAAACTGTGCGGCGGGCGCGGCGGCGGGCGCCTCAGCTGGCGCGGGCGCACCGGCACTACCCGTTCCCGCTCCTGGTTCGGCCGTCGGTTGAGAGCTATCCACCTGCGCGCCGGTCGTTGCATCGCGTCCAGAACGTTCACGGAAGAGCTGGCGAGCCTTCTCGTGCGCGGACGATACTGCATCCGCGCCTCCTTGTGCAGCGGACCCAGCGGCACCTGCGGCAGCACCTGCTACCGCGGCTCCAGCGGCTCCGGCAGCACCGGCACCTGCAGCCTTAGCTGCGCCACGTGCCGCCCCTGCAGCTCCCACAGCGCCAGCGGCTGCCCCCGCAGCCGATCCCACAGCGGAACCGGCGGCGGTACCCGCTGCTGAAGCAGAGCGAGCAGAGTCAAATGCGGAGCGCTGGCCAGCGGTGCCCAGAACGCGGGTCGGCTCCGAGTCTACGGAGTCTGGCTGGGCCGGCGAAGACGCAGCAGGACCTTCTACGACTGGAATCTCATCGGTATCCTCAATATCGCGCGAAACTGGCTTCTCCGCCGGAGTGGACACGGACTGAAAGCCGCCACGCGTTGGCGCGCTAAAGGTACGGGTTGCTTCGTCCTCCTCCGCCGCAGCGGGGGACTCTGTGGGATAAGAGGAACCACGCGGAGAGGGGCCTTCAGTGCGGCCTCGGAAAGCGCGCAGGCTTCCACCGCGTTCAGAGGTTCGGCGCTTGGCTGCAGGTCGGGCCGGGCGGGTGCTGCGCTCACGCCCTTCCGCAATATCATCGATATCGCCGGTGACGTGTCCATAGAGGTCATCGCCTTCGTCTTCGTAATAATCTTCATCCGCACCGCCAAAGCGAGAGAAAGCTGCAGCGATGGCATCAGCCACCAACTCATAAGCCTCGCGGATGGTGATTCCGGTGACCAAAAGGGCGCCGTAGATAATGACGAGGAAAAGCAACGGCACTGCAACGAAGGAGGTAAAGGCAGTCTCCAACAGGCCACCAATGGCATAGCCGATTACTCCGCCCGCGCCACCGGCACTTTCCGGGGTAAAGCCAAGTTCAGGGGTGCCAGCAAAGATATGGATCAAGCTGAGCATGGCCAATACAATGACGCTAATTCCGCCCACAATGCGCGGCTTAAAATGCCCCGCCGGGCCGGAGATATCCATCATCAAGGCAATGGCCAAAGCCACTAAGGCCACTGGCAGCACCCATGCGCCCGCACCAATGACATAGCGCACGATATTGCCCACCCAGGCACCTACTTGGCCAGCGACACCGAACCAGACCGTAGCCGCGAGCACGATGGCAATACCGATGAGCACGAGTGCCACCGCATCGGGATTTTTCACCTGAATGCCGCGCGACTCCGACTCACCCAATTCCATGGTCGAAGGGTGTTCTTCCGCTGCTTCATCATTGGCACGAGTAACCTTGCTTTTCTTTTTATTCTCCCCGCGTGCAGAAATTTCTTCCGGCTCCCTTGTCGTCTCGTACTCCTCGGTGTCATATACGTCTTCGCTCGGCTTCAGCCCGGCCATTCCATGGCTTACACCTCGCGCCATGTTTCCCATGCCGCGCGCCGTGGCACCAAACACTGCGCCCAAGCCCTTGCCGACGGCCCGGAACGCACTACCAGTGCGCTCCTGTGAGGTCGCTGCAGCACGCCGATGCGAGGACGTCATAGCCAAGGTTTCCGGCATGCCAGCACCGGACCGGCTGCGGCCAGATGGCCGTGAACGATTCGTCTTTCGGCGCGTCCCGCGCGAAGAGGCATTTTTGACAGACATGCCTCTACCTTAACCGTGACACCCCATAAATCACATTAGCCACACGCGTTTCCCCCGAGGCCTAGGGTCATAATCTAAAGTCACACCCCCAACGGCGCACGACGATTGCGATAATAGTACTAATTCAAGGCTAGAGAGTTGACCGTACGGCGGCTTTGGCATCTCCCTCGAGCGCGACTTCGGCAGCGTCACGTCCGAAGGACCACAGAATCAGTTCGCCTACCTCCCCCGATACTCGGACTACGGCATCTCCCTTATCTGCTACGCCGTGCTTATCCGCGGCGACAATGCGCGGTAATCCTTCGGGCTGCATAATGACCGGGCGAGTCGAGTTTCGCAGGGCCACCTTAGCTAAGAGCTTCAGGTAGCTATGCATCTGCTGTTTGATTCGTGCCGAGAAATCTCGCGGACCCATGCCATTAGCCCGGCGAATGTCCTCGTGGTGAACAAAATGCTCTACAAAGTTTTGCTGTGCATCCACGAAACGAACGGGGTTATAGGTAGCCGGTCCCCTCCCCCAGTCATCAACGAGCTCATCAAAGTCGCGTTCGGAAACCTTGCGCGATTCCTTTTCAAGGTGGCCGGACAATGCCTTGACAAAAATTCCAGCGGCTGCATCGGGGCGATTTTCCCGCACCCACAGATGTACGGCTAGGTCACGGGTAGTCCAACCCTCGCACAAAGTAGGGGCATCAGGACCAAGCTTATGAAATAGCGCGACCATTTTGGCGCGCTCAGCAGAACAAAACGACATAGGCCCCAGCATACCGAGCTAGCTAGCATGCTGGGGCTGCGTCTGCCTTTATACGAAGAACCCTGCTATTTACAGGGACTCACGAGAAGCATCTACGTCTTCATCATCGGTAACCAATGGGCCGGAGTTGGTCGGCACGATGGTCGGCAGAATGACCGGCTCGCGCTTGTACTTCGAATCCATAAGTTTAGATACCTTGCGGCGCAGTTTCTGCACCATGCGGTAGGTATCGTTCTCGCCCTCGGCGGCGAGATCATTCATGGTGTTTTCTACCATTTCTGCGACCTCCGGCACGATGCCGCGGTCATCATCGGAAAAGCCTGTGGTAGATACCGTTGGGTGCTCCAATAGGCGCGAGGTGCGGTTATCAATCACGCACGTGATAGATACCACGCCACCAGTTCCCAGGTTGGTGCGGTCGGCCAAGGTATCGGCATCCACATCGCCCATGGACACACCATCGACGTAGAGGTTGCCCACCTGCATCTGGCCTACGACCTCGGCGCGGCCCTTGCGCAAATCCACGACGACGCCGTTTTGTGCCAGCACCGTACGATCGCGGTCCACACCGGTGGAAATGGCCAGCTCCTTATTGGCACGAAGGTGGCGCCACTCGCCGTGCACCGGCATAGCGTTGCGCGGGCGCGCTGCGTTGTACAGGAATAGCAGCTCACCGGCATAACCGTGGCCCGAGGCGTGCACCTTGACGTCTTGGTTAGTAATGACATTAGCGCCAATCTGAGACAGCATATTAATCACGCCGTAGACCGCTTCCTCATTGCCCGGGATAAGCGAGGAGGAGAAGATGATGGTATCGCCATCACGTACGGTAATTTGGCGGTGCTCGCGACGAGCCATGCGCGATAGAGCGGCCATTGGCTCACCCTGCGTACCGGTGGTGATGAGCATGGTCTTGTGCGGAGCCATCTTGGCAGCCTCATCAATGGGGATAATGGTGCCGCGAGGGACCTTCAAAAAGCCCATCTTTTCCGCGATTTCCATGTTGCGCATCATCGAACGGCCGTTGAAAGCCACCTTGCGGCCATTTGCCACGGCAGCGTCGATGGCAGCCTGCACGCGGTAGACGTTGGATGCAAAGGAAGCCAAGATAACGCGCTGCTTCGCGCCGGCAACGAGACGCTTAAAATTGGCGGGGATATCACCCTCAGATGCAGATACACCAGGCACGGTGGCATTGGTGGAATCACACAACATGAGGTCAACGCCCTCATCACCGTAACGAGACAGGGCTGGCAGATCGGTTGGACGATTATCCAGTGGGGTCTGATCCAGCTTGATATCACCGGTATGGATGATATTGCCCGCTGGGGTTCCCAACATGATGCCCAAGGCGTCCGGTACGGAGTGGTTAACTGCCCAGAAGCGAACCCGGAATGGTCCATAAGTCACGTCGGATTTTTCATTAACCTCGACGAACTTCGGCTTCTGACGATGTTCCTTACACTTCGCGGCAATGAGCGCGATGGTAAAGCGGGAAGCAACAATAGGGATATCCGGGCGCAGCTTCAGCAGCCACGGAATAGCTCCGATGTGATCCTCGTGCGCGTGAGTAACGACGAGGGCCTTGACCTTGTGGATCTTCTTCTCGATGGGGCCAAAGTCAGGCAGGATAAGATCCACGCCCGGCTCACCGGAAGACGGGAAGAGCACACCGCAGTCAATGATGAGGAGGTCATCACCGTACTCGAAGACGGTCATATTGCGACCGATCTCCGAGATTCCGCCCAAAGCATAAATGCGGAGTGCATCCTTCGGCTGCTTTGGTGGCTCTGGCAAACGCTTGGTTAGATCCGCACCCTGCATCGACTTGGGCACGTTGCGGCGACCACGGTTATTGCGGCCGCGGCCCTTACCGTTGCCATTTTTGTTGTTGCCGCCATGGTTATTATTTCCACCATGGTTATTGCCGTTGCCGTTACCACCACGGCCACGGCCGCGGCTACCACGGGAACGGGAGCGGCGGTTGTTACCACCGCCATCATGGTGGTTATCGGAAGAATTCTTTTTGCCAGAGTTGTCCTTATCGCCCTTAGCCGGCTTATCCTGTGCGGAATTGCCAGCATCAGTAGCTGGGGCTTGGAAAACTGGCGAAGCCGCCTCGTTGGAGGCGGTTTCGTTTTCCGCCGGTGGGCCCGCCTTGCGGGTCACCTTGCGGGAACGGTTACGGGGTTCATTCATTCTTAAAGGGCTCCAGATTGTTCCAGATCACGGCGAAGTACCTCGCGTTCCTCCTCGCTCGCAGCGGTAATAGGAAGACGGGTATCGCCAACTTCGATGCCCTGCAGGCGCAGGGCTTCCTTTGCAAACGTCGCTCCGCCCAACCGTGCTTGTGCCCGGGTAAGCGGAAGGAGCGTTGTGGTATTGATTTCTCGGGCGCGGGCCATATCGCTCGCGTCGAAAGCTTCATAAAGTTCTGCCAAGGCACGCGGCACAACATGGCCGATGACGGAGATGAAACCAGAAGCGCCGAGGGAAAGCCACGGCAGGTTAATCGGATCATCACCGGAATACCAGGCCAGACCGGTTTCTTGGATCAGTTCTGCGGCCGCAGGAAGGTCGCCCTTGGCGTCCTTCACGGCTTGGATATTCGGCAAATCCGCAAGGCGGCGGAGGGTATCCGGCGCCACTGGGATGCCCGAGCGGCCAGGAATGTCATAGACACAGATTGGTAGATCCGTGGCTTGCGCGACTGCGGCGAAGTGCTCATAAACCCCCTTTTGGGAGGGCTTCGAGTAGTACGGAGTCACCACCAATAGGCTATCTGCCCCCGCATCCGCGGTGGCCTTGGCCAACTTGATGGAAGCTGCGGTGTCATTCGTTCCGGCACCGGCGCATAGCTTTGCGCGGTCTCCGACTTCTTCCTTTACGGCTTTGAGCAGCTCCAGCTTCTCTTCAACCGACGTGGTCGGTGATTCGCCCGTGGTTCCACCTAGGATGAGCGAATCAACGCCATTGTCTACGAGATGAGCCGCTAGGCGACGACCTGCTGCAACGTCCAGCGCACCGTCACGGTCAAACGGGGTAACCATGGCGACGCCGATGCGTCCAAAGGTGTCGACGCCAGTCTTTGCTGTCATACCTGTGCTCATAGGCGTCAAGATTACCCTTTTGGCTAACAATTAGCCGCATCGGGGTCTCGCGCGTGTTAGGCGTAGGGGCTTGCCGCCATCTGGGTGCCATCAGCCAACGTGGTGATATTGAAGTCATTAAAGAGCACCGGCGCCTTGCTCTGCAGCAACTTCAAGCACTCTACCGCGACGTGGCGCAGCTCTTCATCGGCCTGTTCCGCGGCACGTGCACCGATAAAATGCCGCCACGCGCGATAATTGCCGGTGACAACGATGCAGGTTTCTGTTGCGTTGGGAAGCACGGCACGGGCCGCCTGGCGAGCCTGCTTTTTACGCAGGAGTGCATTAGGCTCATCCAGTTTCTCTTCGAGCGCGCTAAGCAGCTCGTCATAGACAAAGCGAGTTTCATCTACAGCCTGCATGACCAACCGGCTAAGCTGCTCGTCTTCGGCCACCAATTTAGGCAAAACCACTTCAGTTTCATCTGGGTGGACAAAGCGCTGGGAAAGCTGCGAGAAGGAAAAGTGCCGGTGGCGTACAAGCTCATGGCTCGCCGAACGCGACAGCCCCGTGATGTACATCGTTGCTGTGGCATGCTCAAGCAATGCGGTATGACCTACCTCCATGATGTGGTGCAGATAGGCTTCATTCGTTGCCGTGCGGGGATTTGGTTTGTCAAAAGACTCGTAGCACGCTCTTCCAGCAAACTCGACTAGAGCTTCCCCATCTGAGGCCGAATCATCCGCGGTCCAGTCCACAGTGCGCGGGGCGTGAAATTGCGTTGCGGCAATGAGCTGAATGTCTAGCTCACTTGCTTTAGCCATAGCTTAAAGCCCCAAGTACTTATCTAGGCCGACGACCAAACCTGGGTGTTGCGCAATCTGGCGCACGCCCACCAGTACGCCCGGGGTAAAGGACGCACGGTCATAAGAATCTTGGCGAATAGTCAGAGACTGACCTTGGGCACCGAAAATAACCTCTTCGTGTGCGACCATGCCGCGAGTGCGTACCGCGTGTACCGGGATGCCGTCGACATTGGCTCCGCGTGCACCGTCCAGTTGCTTTTCCGTGGCATCCGGCATCTCGCCTAGGCCTGCCTCCTTGCGAGCGGCTGCAATCCCTTCAGCGGTATGGATGGCGGTACCGGACGGCGCATCCAGCTTTGTCGGGTGGTGGAATTCAATGACCTCTGCAGTTTCAAAGAACTTAGCGGCCTGCTTTGCCAACACCATGGTGAGCACAGCGGAGATGGCAAAATTCGGCGCAATCAGGACATTGCCAGCACCGTCTTGCTTAGTCCACTCCTCTACCTGCGCCAAGCGTTCCTTATCAAAGCCAGTGGTCCCCACCACACAGTGAATGCCTTGGGCAATGCAGAATTCCAGATTTCCCATGACGGAGTCCGGCTGAGTAAAGTCCACGATGACCTCCGCGTGGGCGTCGACAAGCTGGTGCAAATCATCACCGCGGTCGATTTCTGCCACCAGCTCTAGATCATCTTCTGCGTTTACACCTTCGACGATTGCTTGACCCACGCGCCCGTGAGCACCTAGTACGCCAACCTTGATAGCCATGGTGTGTTCTCCTTATTTCAGCCACATCGTTAATACTTTTCTCCCCATCCTAACGCGCATGATAGCTGCGCAATTCCTCGCCTGCTGCAAAGAACGTGTTCTCCTAAACGGTGCCCGAGCTTCATCACTAGGATGGCCTGCATGCAGATATATCGCTTCCGTTCCCGTAGATGACGTTGCACGCGCTCACGATTTCTATGTCAACACGCTAGGATTCCGCGTTAAGGATGACGTTACCCACGGCGATTTCCGCTGGCTTACCGTCACCAATGCCGATGGCGAGGGAGACACCGAGCTACTTCTCGAGCCGAAAGGCCACCCCGCAGCAAAAGACTATGCCGCGGCGCTAAAGGCCGATGGAATTCCGGTCACCCAATTTCTCTCCACGGACATAGAAAGCGAATACAAGGAGCTCAGCGACAAGGGCGTGCACTTCACCATGGAGCCCACCGATGTTGGCCCCTCCATCATTGCCGCTTTTGATGACACCGTGGGAAACCTTATTCAGCTCGTGCAGTTAAAGAAGTAGGCCTACTTCCCGCTTCCGCAACGTGCCTCTTAGGACGTTTAACAATTGCATCACTTTCTAACCCCTGCCCCATCAGCCTCAGTAGGATGAGGCTATAGCACGGTAAGCACCAAGGAAGTGATGAACTTGTCTCGTTCAATTTTCTCTCGCACTCTCGCCCTAGCCACCAGCGCAGGTTGCGCATTAGCGCTTGCCGCTTGTTCCGCAGAGGATTCCACGCAGCAAAGCTCACCGGCGCTTAGCGAGGTTCAGTCAACTGTCGACACGGCTGAAGCCGAGACCAACACCGCCGCACCTACTACTTCCGCCCCGCAAAGCACCTCAGCGGCGGATGCTGGCCAGCAATCAATCCCACAAGTCGCGTCCCCAGTTGCGTTTGCGGGCATGGGCACAGCCTCGCTCGAGGACCAACAACATATGCCGGAAGGACTTGGAAACCTCATCCCCACGGGTGTGCGAGTGGGAGCTCATGATGGGTTTACGCGCGTTGTTATCGACTTGGAGGGCGAAGGTGAACCGGGGTGGTTTACCTCCTATACCGATGCCCCCGCCCAACAGGCATCCGGCAAGCCAGTTGAGGTTCAGGGCACTACCTTTCTAAACCTAGGCATTGAGGGAACGCCATGGCCTTCAACCCCTGGGCTCAAGGAAAAATACATGTCCCCAGGCACTACTCTGGGTGCCGGGGTGGTGAGCGAAATCAACTACACCACCACATTTGAGGCACAAACCCAGCTCATTATCGGCCTTAAGAAAAAGACTCCCTACTCGGTGACTTTTCTGCAAGAACCATCGCGCGTGGTGATTGATTTCCAGAATTAAAGTTCTGACATCACCGCTCGGGGTACGCAAACATCAAGAAAGGCCCTGACTTCCAGTGGGTGAACTGGAGCTCAGGGCCTTTTAGGCTTGAGGATTAATCCTCAACCGGAACCAGGGAAATCTTGCCGCGGTTATCGATGTCAGCGATTTCTACCTGAACCTTATCGCCAACGTTGATGACATCTTCTACCTTTTCGATGCGCTCATCGCCACCCAGGTTGGAAATGTGAATCAGGCCGTCGCGACCCGGGGTCAGGGAAACGAATGCGCCGAACGGAACGGTCTTTACCACGGTGCCTAGGAAGCGCTCTCCTACCTTCGGCAGCTGCGGGTTAGCAATGGAATTGACCTTTTCGATGGCAGCATCTGCAGCTTCACCGGTAGCAGCGGAAACATAGACGGTTCCGTCATCTTCGATGGAGACATCTGCGCCGGTCTCCTCGGTGATCTGGTTGATGGTCTTGCCCTTTGGCCCAATGAGCTCACCAATCTTATTGACCGGGATCTTCACAGAGGTGATCTTCGGGGCGAGGCCAGACATCTCATCCGGCGTATCGATGACCTCAGCCATGGTTTCCAGGATGGTAGAGCGGGCATCACGAGCTTGCTCCAATGCCTGAGCCAAGACCTTAGACGGGATACCATCCAGTTTGGTGTCTAGCTGCAGGGCGGTGATGTACTCGGAAGTACCTGCGACCTTGAAGTCCATATCGCCAAAGGCGTCCTCGGCACCGAGGATATCGGTCAGGGCGACGAACTTCTCCTTACCGTTGACCTCACCGGAAACCAAGCCCATTGCGATGCCGGCTACGGGTGCCTTCAGCGGAACACCGGCGTTGTAGAGGGACAAGGTAGAGGCGCATACGGAACCCATGGAGGTAGAGCCGTTGGAGCCCAAGGCCTCAGAGACCTGACGGATGGCGTATGGGAAGTCCTCGCGGGAGGGGATGACCGGAAGCAGGGCGCGCTCGGCTAGTGCACCGTGACCAATCTCGCGGCGCTTCGGGGAACCTACACGGCCGGTTTCACCTGTGGAGTATGGCGGGAAATTGTAGTGGTGCATATAACGCTTGGATTCCACTGGGGTCAGGGAATCGATCTGCTGCTCCATCTTGAGCATGTCTAGCGTGGTAACGCCCAAAATCTGAGTTTCTCCGCGCTCAAACAAGGACGAACCGTGAGCGCGTGGCACCAAATCCACCTCAACGGAAAGGTCACGGATATCGGTAACGCCGCGGCCATCAATGCGGAAGCCCTCAGAGAGGATCTTCTGGCGCACGATCTGCTTCATCAGGGCGTTATACGCGCCACGGATCTGCTTCGAGGCGTTGTCCTCATCCAAATCTTCGAACTGGTCCAAGAGCTTTTCTTCGACCTGCTCCATGTATTCATTGGTAGCATCGTCGCGTTCCTGCTTGCCCGGAATAGTCAGCAGCTTCTCTAGCTTCTTGGTAGCAGCGCTTTCCACAGCTTCGAAGACGTCATCACTATAGGCTGGGAAGAGGGGGAATTCCTGAGTTTCCTTGGCGGTACGCTCCGCCAGACCGTTCTGGGCCTCACACAGGGTCTTAATGAATGGCTTGGCTGCTTCCAGGCCTGCAGCGACGGTTGCTTCCTGCGGCGCAGGGGCGCCTTCAGCAATGCGCTCTGCAACGTTGGTGCCGGCACCGGCCTCGACCATCATGATGGCCACGTCGTCCTTGCGGCCCTTCTTTACCATGCGGCCGGCAACAACCATCTCAAAGAGCGCGCGCTCGTGCTGCTCGTGGTTCGGGAAAGCCACCCACTGGCCTTCCGGGTGCTTATCGTCGGCGATAAGAGCCATGCGGACGCCGCCTACAGCACCAGAGACGGGCAAGCCAGACAGCTGGGTAGCGGCGGAAGCGCCGTTGATGGCAACGACGTCGTAGTACTCTTCCGGATCCTGGGACATGACGGTGACGACAACCTGGACCTCATTGCGCAGGCCCTTGACAAAGGTCGGGCGCAGCGGGCGGTCGATGAGGCGGCAGGCCAGGATAGCCTCAGAGGAAGGGCGTCCCTCTCGGCGGAAGAAGGAGCCCGGAATCTTGCCAGCGGCGTACATTCGTTCTTCTACGTCAACGGTCAAGGGGAAGAAGTCGAATCCCTCGCGCGGCTGGTTAGAAGCGGTGGTGGTGGCCAACAACATGGTGTCATCGTCCAAGTAGGTGGTCACGGAGCCGTCTGCCTGGCGGGCTAGCTGGCCGGTTTCAAAGCGCAACGTGCGGGTACCAAAGTCACCATTGTCTAGCGTGGCAATGGCTTCGGTAATGCCAAAGTCCTCGTCAATGTTGAACTCGACGGAGTTCTGAACGCTCATTAAAAAATGTCTCCTTGAGTGGTTTAGGCGATCGTCGGTGCCGCCTGGTCAATTTTGTCTACGACAACGCTGTCAAATTCTAACAGAAAAACCACAAAAAGCCCCGCCTAAGGGCGGGGCGAGAGGGCCAAAGCTGAGCCGAAATTAACGACGCAGGCCCAGGCGAGAGATCAGATCACGGTAGCGATCGACATTGTTCTCAGCCAGGTACTTCAGCAGGCCACGACGGCGACCAACCATCAGCAACAGACCACGACGGGAGTGGTGATCGTGCTTGTGGAACTTCAGGTGCTCGGTCAAGGTATTGATGCGGGAGGTCAGCAGGGCAACCTGTGCCTCGGGGGAACCGGTATCGGTTTCGTGCAGGCCGTACTCCTTGAGGATTTCAGCCTTCTTCTCAGTGGTCAAAGCCATGAGTATTTCTCCTTTATTTCAGTCCACATTATCGTGACGCATAAGCCTGCGCGGTGCGCGGGACTTGTACGTGCCGCAACTGCTGTGAACCGCAGTCGCTAAGCCAAAGAAACACCTTACAGCGTTCGGACACAGAAAATCAAAACCACCTGCCCCTTAAGTCTGGCTTGCTAGAGCTCGCTAAAGAGGGTTTCCAGTAGTTCTACAAACTCCCGCACAAAGCGCTCGCTATCTACACCCACAGCTACTTTCGCGGTTGCCGGTGTCGAAAGCCGGGTTTCGTCTGCGATTGTCCGACCGCGGGTAGGGCCGGTGGTATCGGTCTTGAGGTTTATCGAAAGGACGTCGACAAGCGAGGCATCTGCCGCCACCGCCACGGCCAGTGGATCGTGCAGGCCGCAACCGCCCAAATACGGCGACGTAGTGGCATAGGCACCAATATAATAATCGACCATATCCGCGAAGATGCGGCCGGCACGGGTACCCGAAGCGCGCCAACGAGCGGATTCCTCCGCAGTCAACAACGTGCGCAAAGTGACATCCAGGCCCACCATGGTGATATCGCCGGCATGGCGGAATAGGTAATCGGTAGCCTCCGGATCCTGGGAAATATTAGCCTCAGACCACGGGGTGACATTTCCAGGTACTGTGAGCGCCCCGCCCATCATCACCAGGTGCGCGTTCGCGGCAAAACTGGGGTCTTGGCGCATTGCGGCCGCAATCGTGGTGGAAGGACCGGTAGGAATAATGACCAAATCAGCGCCATGCTCATGGACGGCTTGGATGAGGAATTCTGCCGCGGGTTGAGACTGGACCTGCCCGGTTGCCGGCGGCAGGAGGACCTCGCCTACGCCGTTGCGGCCATGGATAAAAGAAGAAATCTCGCTCGGCCGAAAGCCATCCGGGCTGGGGCCGGCAAAAACCGGAATATCGCCTTTACCCAGCAGCTCCAGGAGGGCAAGTGTATTGCGCACGGCCAAGGGCACAGTCACGTTGCCGTACGTACAGGTCACACCGATTAGCTCCAAGTCTGGATGGGCTATGGCATACGCCAGCGCCAAGGCATCATCAATGCCGGTATCGAGATCGAGAATGGCCTTCATTTATTTCTCCCGTAGGAAATAGTCTTTGGCAGTCCAGCCTTGTGCCTTAGCATCGGCGGCAAGCACCTGGCGCGCCTTGGCTACGTCATTGGCCATGGCCTCTAGCAGCTCATCCACGGAATTAAATTTCACCATATCGCGAAGGTGACCGACGAAATGCACCGTGGCCTCATATCCATACAGATCCGCATCGCGGTCGAGCACGAAGGACTCGATGGAGCGCTCCTCGTCACCAAAAGTGGGGTTGGTGCCCACGGAAATAGCAGCCGCGTAGGCCACGCCAGGGCGCATGTCGCCGTCTATGGAAGCGTCAGAGTGAACAATAAACCACCCTGCATAAACACCATCGGCCGGGATGGCCACCGTATCCGGGAAGTACTGATTGGCCGTAGGAAATCCCAGTTCCTTTCCTCCCCGACCCGCGCCGCGTACCACGGGCCCAGTCACGGTGAAATGGCGGCCGAGCGCCCAATTAGCGGATTCAATGTCCCCGTTCGCAAGACACTCGCGAATATGGGTAGAACAAATCCGCACGCCGGCATCATCCAGCAACGGGACGATATCTACGCTAAAGCCAAACTCGGCACCAAAATCTTGCATGGCCCGGGCGGTTCCGGTGGCGCCAGCGCCAAAGGTGAAGTTCTCCCCCACCACTATGTGCTGCGCATTGAGCTTTCCCACCAACAGTTCTTCCACGTAGGGCCGCGGCTCCACGCCGGCTAGGTCTTTGGTGAAGTCGATGACAAGCACGGCATCAATGCCTAGCTCTTCGGCCAATTCCAGCCGGCGCTCAAAGCTGAGTACTGCCAGTGGGGCACGCTCCGGCAAGAATACCGACACCGGGTGCGGGTCAAAGGTCACCATGACAGGGCGCTCGCCATTGGCGCGAGCGTGCTCCACACAGGCGGAGATAAGCTGCTGATGGCCGCGGTGTAGGCCGTCAAAAACGCCGATTGTTACTGACGTTGGGCCTAATTCCGCAGGGATGTCATCGATTCCATACCAAATATCCACGCAGACCATCGTAGAGCATAGACTTAGAGGCTATGACTGATGCGCTCGCAAACTCCGGACTCGTCATCGTAGACAAACCCGCCGGTATGACCTCCCACGATGTTGTCGGCCGCCTACGCAGGTATTTTCACACCAAAAAGGTGGGCCATGCCGGCACCTTGGATCCCATGGCCACCGGCGTGCTTGTCCTTGGCCTGGAGCGGGGCACCAAGTTCTTGGCCCACATGGTTGCCTCCACTAAGTCCTACGACGCCACTATCCGGCTCGGCGCCGCCACCACCACCGATGACGCCGAGGGGGAATACTCCTGGGGCGCTAGCGCTGCAGGCGTTGACCGCCCTGCAATTGACGCTGAAATTACCAAGCTCACTGGCGATATCATGCAAAAGCCCGCGGCCGTATCAGCCATTAAGATTAATGGCCGCCGCGCCCATGAGCTCGTACGCGAGGGCCACGAGGTAGACATTCCCGCGCGTCCGGTAACGGTGGATACATTCGACGTTCTCGCACAGCGCCGCGAGGGCGACTATATCGACTTAGATGTCACGGTAGATTGCTCCTCTGGCACCTATATCCGCTCCCTGGCCCGTGATTTGGGCGAGGCGCTTCAGGTAGGCGGGCACCTTACTGCTTTGCGCCGCACAAAGGTGGGCCCTTTTACGCTTGCCGACGCCCTCTCGCTCGACGACCTTGCCGATTCCCCGCGCCTTTCCTTGAGCTTGGACGAAGCCTTGGCTCGCTGCTTCCCGGTTCTATCCGTCACCGAGGATGAGGCGGCGGCTCTAGCTATGGGCAAATGGCTCGAACCCCGCGGGCTTAAAGGCGTGCATGCTGCCGTGGCTCCCAATGGTCAGGCGGTCGCGCTCATCAAGGAAAAGGGCAAGCGCCTAGCCACCGTGTTTGTCGCACGGCCTTCTACCCTTTAATGGCTAAAGTCTAGGGCCGGAACCGATGTGGACACGATGACGTAGCCATCTCGAATCACCCAGCGCCCAGTGATAAACGGCACCGGAGTGGGCCGGGCCAAAATATAGGAAATGAGCGTGCCATCCTCGCGCAGATCAATTTCAGCTTGATCAAAGTCGAGCCAGCGGAAGGTCATGGGAAACCACGATTTATACGTGGCTTCCTTGGCGCAAAAGAGCAATCGGTCTGCGCAGTTAATCCCCGCCTTACTTAGCCGCAAGAGCTGCGGCATCTCCCCGGCTCGGGCAATCATGGCAAGAACATGATCCGGCAGCGGCTCGGCGGGTTCTGCGTCCAAGCCCACAGATTTTAGGGCGGAGGTTGGAGCAACCACCGCGGCCCGCATTCCCTCAGTATGCGTCATCGATCCGATAAAGCCTTCTGGCCATAGCGGCATGCCCCGCTCGCCGCGCAAAATCGGCGTCGCCGGGTTAGCACCCAATTCCTGCAAGGCTCGGTGCGCGCACCACCTAGCATCGCCGAACTCGGCCTTGCGCGCATCAACTGCCTGAGAAACGAGAGACTTTTCTTCAGCCTCAAGGTCTTCAAAGTTCGCCAAATCCGCGTAACTCGAATCCGTGCGCACATAGCAATATCGCGCACTGTCAGGAAATAGCTCTGGATACATCATGGTGTCCCCTCCTCCGCAAAGGAACGCAGTACCGGATAGGGCCACGCCTGGGCGGTCTCGCGGCCCTGCCACTCTCGGGGATACCCCAACGATGTCTCTATGTGGTCCACGCCGTCCACATTGATGCGGGAGGACATGTGCAAGTGTCCATAGATTACGGATTCGGCGTTATAGCGGCGCGGCCACGACCGTGTATGCCGCGTTCCGCACCATAAGGCAATCTCGGGAAAGCGCAACAGCATCGTCGGCTCTTGCATCAACGGCCAATGGTTGACCAGCACCGTAGGACCATTCACGCGGGAAAGACGTTTAATGGAATAGGCCAATCTATCCCAGCACCACGCCCGAATGTCTACATAGGGGGCAATGGCGAACTCATCCGTCATCATCAGTTGCTTTGCACGTGCCGCTGCAATAGCTTGGTCCACGCTAAGACCATGTGGACGGAAGCTATAGTCATACAACGTAAAAAGCGGCACGATAGTAGTCCCGTGGAATACCGGATACGGGTCTTCGGGAGTGATAACTCCGATTTCCCTACACCTATCTACCAGGTGCGTGTATTTGTCTCGGCCTTGATATTGCTCTTGTGAGCGCGAGAAAAGTTCATGATTGCCAGGCACCCAGATGACTCTGGCATAGCGGTCTTTGAGCTGCCGCAGAATTCGAATGATGAGATCGGTGCGCTCTGCTACGTCTCCAGCCACGATGAGCCAATCCGCGGGATCTGGCGGCGTGAGCTGAGCAATGCGCTCACTATTGGCGCTTACCGCACCATGCAGGTCAGAAACCGCCCACACTGTTGGCATAGGTTCTACCTGCCTTCCAAACAACTGCGCACTGCACGGAGACGTGCATCACCCGCGAATATCAATACGCCCACTTTAGCGCAGCTAGTTCTCTTGTACTACGGCCCATTTCATGGATCGGAACCGGTAGACCACGCCCACCATACGGAAAGCAATGAATGCAGCAAGGCCGCACCACACGCCAGTCAACCCTGTGCCCATAAAATGCGCCAAGATGACGCCTGGCAAAAATCCCACCAAGACCGAAGAAATGGTCAAAGTGCGCAAGAACGCAGCATCGCCGGCGCCCAGCAGGACACCATCGAGCGCGAAGACTACGCCACCGCCAATGACCATGGCTACCAAGATCCACCACGGCTGGCCAATGGCATCGAGTACCTCCGGAGCGGAGGTAAAGATGCGTGGAATAATTCCCGCGCCGGCAGCGAAAACGGCGGCCAGCAGTCCCGAAAAAATCGTAGAGTACAACACGACCTTGCTGCCTACACCGCGTGCATGCTTAGCAGAGCCAGCGCCTAGGGCCGCTCCCGTCAAAGATTGTGCGGCAATGGCCAAAGAATCCAAGATGAGGGACATAAAGTTCCACAACTGCATCATGATCTGGTGACCGGCCAGAGAAGCGGTACCCACCCGGGAGACCACGGCCGTGGCGGTGAGGAAGGCCACCTGGAAGCTAGCCGAGCGCAGAATAAGATCGCGGCCCAAAATCAACTGCTCCCGTATTACATGCCATTGAATGTGCCAGGAGCCGGTATGTTCCTTGTGTAATTCGCGGACAAATAGCGCAGCAATAATGCTCATCCCCAGTACCGTGGCTATAGCGGAGCCGGCCAGCCCCCAGAAATGGACAAAGATGGGCACTGCAATCGCGCCGGGAATCATGCCAGCCAAGGTGAAATACAGCGGTTTCTTTGTATCTTGGACTCCGCGCATCCACCCGTTGCCAGCCATTTCCACCAATGTAACGGGAATGGCAAGTGCCGCGATGCGCAGCCACAACGCCGTTCCGGCAGCCGTGGCGGGATCACCAGTTAAAGCACGAGCAAATACGCCGCCGAAAATCCACATGATAACCGCGAGAAGCCCGCCTACTCCCAAGGCCACATAGGTAGCTTGTACGCCCTCAGCAACCGCAGCCTCGCGTTTTCCGGAGCCAAAGAGGCGAGCAGAGCGAGCGGTCGTGCCGTAGGACAAAAATGTCAACTGCGTAGTCACCACGGAGTGAATCGTGGTCGCTGCGGCCAGAGAAGCTAGCTCTTGCGCGCCAAGGCGGCCGACCACCGCGGTATCCAACAGAAGATAGAGTGGCATCGCCGCTAGCACGCCAAGCGCAGGAAACGCGAGGCCAAAGACCTCGCGTGCGGTTACTGTGCCGGCGGTGGAGCGATCCTGGGTGTTCAATCCATCCGTCTGCCCTGTACTCATTGAATAGCGGCCACCAATTCCTTAATGATTTCTTCTGGAGCTCCGTGAGCGGTATACCCTGCGGCTGGAACATGCCCGCCGCCGCCAAAGTTAAGCGCAACGGAGGAGCAATCAATCCTAGAGGAACGCAGGGATACCGCCCATACCTCCGGAGCTTGCTCTTTAAACACCACGCCTATGGTGGTTCCTTCTAGCGCACGGACGAATTCCACCAGTGACTCCACGGCCGAATCTGAGTGGCCGTGGATATCATCCCTTCGCGCGACAAGGATGCCTAGGGTGTGCTCCCCTGCTTCCTCAATACGCAGACCAGCCAGTACCCTACCAATCATCTGTAGATCGTCCGGTGTGTTGGAATCCAAGAGGTCAGCGGCGATCTGCTTGGTATCGAGATCATAATGCATAAGGCGGGTGGCAATATCGTGCATTGCCGGCCTACCCCAGCGGAAGCTGCCGGTATCAGTCATCAAACCAGCATAAAGGCAATGCGCGATATGACGGTCAACTTGAATTTCTAGAGAATCCAGGATGCTCAGCAAGACCACGGTGGTGGATTCACATTCGGTATCCACCACATTGATGGCACCGAATCCTGGATTAGAAGAATGGTGGTCAATGCACAGAACCCGGCCTTGCTGGGCTAGCTGCTCAATGTGGTCTGCAAAAAATCCCGTCCGGTCCAAGGAACCACAATCAACGGTGACATAAAGGTCGTAGCCTTCGGGCAGTTCGCGGCTGACGATGACGTCCTCGGCACCGGGAATGGTGTATAAGTTCCGGGAGATTTCCCGATCTTGGCCCACGACGGCGCACACGTCTTTGCCCTGTTGCCGCAACGCGAGCAGCAACGCCGCAGCAGAACCGATAGCATCGGCGTCCGGCCGCAGATGCGTGACAATGCAGATGCTGTGGGCATCCTGCAGGGCAGCAACGGCCGGCTGGTATTGCTTTTTAGTCACTTAAGCCTCGTCTTCATCGGAGGTCTTATATGGGTTTGCGTCCCCTGCGGGCTGGGCGTTTTCCTTCAGCTTCGCCAACTCCTCGTCGCGGGCACGGGCACGAGCTAATAGTTCTTCCATATGAGCTGAAGCTTCTGGGACGGTATCGACCTCGAAGGTCAGCGTCGGGGTAAAGCGCACGGAGAGTTGATCTCCTACAATCTTGCGCAGCTGCCCCTTAGCGCGCTTGAGAGCTTCTTCTGCTTGCTGGAAATCCGGCTCGGAGTCAATGTCTTTTCCGCGCACGGTATAAAAAACGGTGGCATCGTGCAGGTCGCCTGTGACTCGAGTATCCGTGATGGTCACCAGCTCAAGGCGGCGATCCTTAATCTGGCGTTCGATGGCGCTTGCCACGATTTCCTGAATGCGCTTGGCCATACGCGCTGCGCGTGCGTGATCAACCATGTGAACCTCCCAGCTCAAAAAGAATCCATCTTTAAAATTACCGCCAACCGGTATAGAAACCACCAGTTTAGTGCGCAATACCGGACAATGAAAACCCGTACCGCTTGCACAGGTACGAAGTGGGCCATGCAAAATCATCGCTATAAACAAGCTGCTAAAGCAAAAGGCCCACTTCCACTCTCCCCAATCCTCCCACCTGTGTGCTGGAAGCACATTCAGTGGAGAGACGGTGAGTGTAGAAGTGGGCCTTGCGGCGGCGTCATTTAGTCGCGCGGAACCTCGACCTCTTCGTAGGCCTGGATGATGTCGCCTACCTGGATATCCGGGTAAGAGAGCACCATACCGCACTCATAGCCGGCCTTGATCTCGGTTGCGTCGTCCTTCTCGTGACGCAGGGACTCAATCTTGGCGTCGGCAGTGATGACGTTGTTATCGCGCAGCAAGCGAACCTTGCCGTTGCGGACAACCTTGCCCTCGGTGACCATGCAGCCGGCGATGGTACCCACTGCGGAGGACTTAAACAGGGCACGGATCTCGGCCGCGCCGGTGTCGCGTTCCTCGTAAATCGGCTTGAGCATGCCCTTAAGCGCAGCCTCGACCTCTTCGATGGCCTTGTAGATGATCGTGTAGTAACGAATATCCACGCCCTCTTGGGTGGCCATCTCCGTCGCCTTGCCTTCCGCACGAGTGTTGAAGGCAATGATAACGGCGTCGGAAGCCGCAGCCAGGGAGACGTTGGTCTCGGTCACAGCGCCCACACCACGGTCGATGATGTTGAGCTCGACTTCGTCCTCGGTCTTGATATCCAGCAAGGCGTCTTCCAGTGCCTCGACGGAACCGGCATTGTCGCCCTTGAGGATGAGGTTGAGGGTCGAAGTCTCCTGCAATACCTTGTCCAGATCCTCCAAGGAGACGCGCTTGCGCTGCTTGGCCTGCAGGGCAGAGCGCTTGCGGGCGTCACGCTGATTGGCAATCTGGCGGGCAACGCGGTCGTCTTCCACCACGAGCAGGTTATCGCCAGCGCCAGGCACACCAGACAGGCCTTGGACCTGAACCGGGCGGGATGGACCGGCCTCTTCGACGTCGCCGCCGAATTCATCGAGCATGCGGCGCACACGGCCGTGTGCATCGCCCACGACGATGGAATCGCCCACGTGCAAGGTACCGCGCTGGACAATGACGGTAGCAACCGGACCACGGCCGCGGTCGAGGTGTGCCTCAATTGCCACACCCTGTGCGTCCATATCTGGGTTAGCGGTCAGCTCCAAGGCCGCATCCGCGGTCAGGATGACGGACTCGAGCAGCTGATCGATGTTCTTACCCTGCTTCGCGGAGATGTCCACGAACATGGTGTCGCCACCGTATTCCTCCGGAACCAAGCCGTATTCGGTGAGCTGGCCACGGATCTTGTCCGGCTGCGCTTCCGGCTTATCCACCTTGTTGACCGCCACGACTACCGGAATATCCGCAGCCTTGGCGTGGTTGATGGCCTCCACGGTCTGTGGCATGACGCCGTCATCGGCAGCAACCACGAGGATAGCCAAATCGGTGGACTTAGCACCACGAGCACGCATGGCGGTAAAGGCCTCGTGACCCGGGGTATCCAGGAAGGTAATGGTGCGTTCGCCGTCCACGTCTACCGTGGTCTGGTATGCACCAATGCCCTGGGTGATGCCGCCTTCCTCGCGGGCGCCCTCGTTGGTCTTGCGGATGGCGTCCAGCAGGCGGGTCTTACCGTGGTCAACGTGACCCATGACGGAGACGACTGGAGGACGATTCTCCAGCGCTTCCTCGCCGCCTTCGTCCTCACCGAACTGCAGGTCGAAGGACTCGAGGAGCTCGCGGTCCTCATCCTCAGGGGAGACGACCTCGACGTTGTAGTTAATCTCAGAGCCGAGCAGCTGCAGCGTATCTTCCGATACCGAAGCGGTCGCCGTCACCATTTCGCCAAGGTTAAACAGCGCCTGCACCAGTGCTGCTGGATCCGCACCGATCTTCTCAGCGAAGTCCGAAAGGGAAGCGCCACGACGCAGGCGGACGGTCTTGCCCTTGCCATCTGGCAAGCGCACGCCGCCTACGACATGCTTCTGCTGCTCTTCGTACTCATGACGCTTCTGACGCTTAGACTTCTTGCCCTTGCGTGGAGCGCCACCTGGACGGCCGAATGCACCTGCGGTGCCACCGCGACGTCCGCCGCGTCCGCCGCCACGGAAACCGCCTGGACGGCCGCCACCTGGCCGACCGCCGCCTGGTCCTCCGTGACCACCACGGCCACGGCCACCGCGTCCACCACCGCTCGGTGCCTTAGACGGCATCGATGCAGGATTCGGATGGGAAGGCATCATCGCTGGGGATGGACGACGACCGCCGCCACCCTGGCTATTGCCGCCCTGGCGGTTATTTCCGCCCTCGTTTTGGCCGCCGCGCTTGCCGCGGTTATCAGGCTTGTTACCGCCACGCGGGCCCTTAGAGCCGCCTGGACGTGGGCCCGGCCGGTTATCGCCGCCGCCCGTGGAGAACGGGTTATTGGCTACGCGGCGGGTACCGCCTGGCTTCGGCATCGGGCGAGGCATGGAATTGCCTGGGGTCGGGCGCTCGCCCGACTTCTTGCCACCAGCCTGGCCGGGCTTAGGTGCGCCCTGGCCTGGCTTTGGTGCGGCAGGCTTGGCCCCCGGCTTCGGAGCCTGTGCGCCCGGCTTCGGTGCAGCAGCCTTTGCCCCGGGCTTCGGTGCAGCCGACTGTGCGCCGGGCTTAGGAGCGCCCTGACCTGGCTTTGGTGCGGCAGGCTTGGCCCCCGGCTTCGGAGCCTGTGCGCCCGGCTTCGGTGCGGCAGCCTTTGCCCCAGGCTTGGCCGCAGCGGACTGCGCCCCTGGCTTAGGAGCATTTGCCTTGGCAGTGCTCTTAGCAGCACCCTTGGCAGGCTTTTTGTCTTGCTTCTTCTCGGCGGACTCATCGCCACCGGACTGTGCTTCATAATGAGCTCGCATCTTCTTAACCACCGGCGGTTCGATGGTGGAAGAAGCAGTCTTTACAAACTCACCCTGTTCTTTCAGGGTGGCGAGCAGTTCCTTGCTGGTTACTCCGAGCTGCTTTGCTAGCTCGTGAACACGTAGCTTTCCGGGCACTTGTCTCCTCTTGGTATCGACTAGGAGCCAAGGCCACGGAAACTGGCCTGACCCCTAGTTAGGTTTGTTGGACGTTCATCGCTGATGCTTCATCGTTGTGCGCTCATCAGTGTTCGGTCTTCCTTTGTAACTCTGGTTTGTACGAATCTAACGCGGTGTCTTCCGCCTTAGCTACTTGTCCGCGCTGCGCTTCCAAGTATTGACGTACCTGACCTGTGTCCACGGGTGCGGACGTGCGAAGCGCGCGCTTGAAAGCACGTTTGCGCTCCGCCAGCTCGAGTGCAGAAAGGGTGGGGCTAATCCACGCCCCACGACCGGGAAGCCGGCGGTGGGGATCTGCTACCAGACGGCGGCCATGCGGATCATCTCGGTCGATAACCACTCGTAGCAAGTCCGTATCTGGCAGGCGGCGGCGAGTAGCGATGCAGGTCCGGAGTCTTAGCCTCTCAGACATTCAACTCCTTACTTTTCGCGTCGCCACTATGCCCCATTCTGCAACTGGGCCATTTACTAGACTACGCTACAACCGCGCAGATCCTTAATTAGCGTCAGCGTCCGAGTGAATATCAATCTTCCAACCGGTCAAACGAGCAGCTAGTCGGGCATTTTGCCCCTCTTTACCAATGGCCAGGGAGAGCTGGTAATCCGGCACTACCACACGGGCGACCTGCGCCTCGTTGTCCACGACGGTGACCTTTACCACCTTTGAGGGGGCTAGCGCATTGCCTACATAGACCGTGGGGTCCTCACTGAAGTCAATGATGTCAATCTTCTCACCGCCGAGCTGACGCATGATGTTGTTGACGCGCTGGCCGCGGGGCCCGATGCAAGCGCCCTTCGCGTTCAGACCCTTCGCGTGGCCCACAACCGCTACCTTGGAGCGGTGACCCGCCTCGCGGGCGATGGCAATCATTTCTACGGTTTCATCGGCAACCTCTGGAACTTCCAGCTCGAAAAGGCCACGCACCAATTCAGGGTGGGTACGCGAGAGGTTGATCTGCACCTGGGCACCATTGCGATTCACGCCGACAACGTAGGCCTTAATGCGGTCGCCGTGCTCCAGCTTTTCACCGGGAATCTGCTCGGCAGGCAGTAGAATGCCGTCCTGGGATTCCAGCTCAGAGCCCAACTGGACCACGACGATGCCGCGGGCATTAGCGCGGGCATCGCGCTGGACGATGCCACTGACCACGCGGCCGGTAAGCCCCGAGTAGGAATCATAGGTGCGCTCTGCCTCCGCCTCGCGCAGCTTGCGCAAGATGGCCTCGCGCACGGCCTGTGCGCCTACGCGGCCAAAGTTCTCTGGGGTGTCATCGTATTCGGTGGTTACTTCCCCAGTTTCCGGGTCGCGCTCCGAGACGATGACGCTGACTGCACCAGTGGTGGTATCGATATCGACGCGGGACTTGGCGCCTTCCACCTTGCCGCCAGCATTAGACTCGCGGTAATCCAGGTAGGAATACAACAAGGCACCCGCAATCGCTTCCAGCAAGTCCTTTACCGGGACGTTGCGTTCGGATTCGATGGTGCGAAGTGCCTGCAGATCAATATTCACTTGTCATTCCTCTCGGTTGCCGGTTAATTCTCGGCTTCTTCAAACGTCTTGTGCACCGCCGCTATTTCCTGTTCGGACGGCTGCGCAAATTCAATTTCTACCACTGCCCGGGCAATGTTTTCCAATCGCTCTGCGCGCGTCTGCACGTCCTTTTTATTTGCCGTGATGAGGATTACGGCATCGGCGGCGTCGTTAAGCGCGCCAATGCGAGCTGTCTGAGACTTGCCATCGCCAAGGTCGAAGGAAACCTTGCGCCCCCGATTGCGGCGCCAGTGGCGTGGAGCGGTCAACGGCAAATCCACTCCAGGGGTGGAAACCTCCAGGGTGTAGCCGGCACCAAAATTGAGCTCCCCTGCTTCTTCCTTGGCGTCAAAGAAAGCAGAAATCTCATTAGATACTTCCTCCAGCACGTCCGAGCTAGGGCGCTTATCACCATCAATACGGATAACCACCTGGGATTTCTTCCCCGCCTTGGTGGTCTTAATGTCTTCTACATCCAATCCCCGCTCAGCTAGCTTTGGCTGCAAGAGTTCGGTCAATTGTTGTGCATCTGGGAAAGCCATGCCCACTAGCCTACGTGCTACCGGGTACAGTCTTTTGCGTGAACCGCCGACGTATAGCTTTGATCCTCGTAGCCACAACCGCCACCCTGCCCGCCTTAACCGGGTGCCAGGCAGTTGATTCCGTCGTCGACTATTTCGGCCCCCGGCCGGAAAATAGGCTGCTCGCGCTTGCCGACGCCGCCGCAACCGACGCCCTTACTTTAAACGGCGTCGACGATCACGCCGCGGGGATCCGCAGTTCCCAGGCCGATGCCCTCTATGCCGAAATTACGCGCCTCTGCGGTACCGACGATGCCGGCAATCCCCCACGCTCGTGTGAGGTAGAGCGCCCCACTAAAGCTAACCGCGCCGCGGATTCTTCCGAAGTCATGGAAAATGCCGCCTCTGCTACGACAGCGGCAGCCGATGAAGTCACCGTTGAATCGCGCATCCTAGTGACCGAGCAAGCCATCGCACTCAATGCTTGGCTGCCAGGCGATGCTCCCGCTATCCCAGAGCTTTCCCAACCAGAGCAAAAAAGTGCTGCCGATCTCCTTGCCTGGGAGTATGAACAGGTTTATGCGCTGGATTTCGCGCGAGCCTACGTCGGCGCAGAGCACGAGGACAACGTGGACCACCGCTTAGAAGTCCACCACCGCCGCATCGATGCCCTGCAGGAGGCCTTAGGCCGGTATGGCACCGTGCCGCAACCCGAGCCGGCTTATTCTTCCGGCGACCAAGAACTTCCCCATGATTCCGCATCTGCGCTGGACTTTTTAGGCGGCCTCGCCGAACAGGACGGCCGGAAATGGTCCGCCGCCGCTGCGCAGGCGGCGCAAGAAGAATCACCAGATCAAGACTGGATCACCTGGCTCATCGGCATCGCGGCCGAATCCCACGGCATGCGCTAGAACGCGACGCCTGCCTGTCAATCCCCTGAACGCCGGACAGTGAAAATATAGCGAGCTCTACGACGCTATGCATTGCTTCTGCTCTACAAGCGTGCGTAGGTTGGTGCACCATGAGCTTGCAGGAGATACCGCGAGCCTAAAAGACACAAAGAGAAGGAGTTTCCTCTCAATGCGTTCTAAGAAGACCATTTTGACTGTATCCGCCGCCGCACTGGGCCTTGCTGGCCTTGCCGCCCCTGCCGCTACTGCCGCACCGGCTAGCGCTTGGGATCAGGTTGCCGCCTGCGAGTCCGGCGGTGACTGGCATATCAATACCGGAAACGGTTACCAGGGTGGCCTGCAGTTCAACGCGCAAACCTGGGCTGCCAATGGCGGCACCCAGTACGCTGCAACCGCTGACCAGGCAACGCGAGAGCAGCAGATTGCCGTGGCCGAAAACGTTCTGGCCACCCAGGGCGCTGGCGCATGGCCTAACTGCAGCGGCCCAGTTGCCGGCTAAGTCCTAGGCTCCGGCACGAAAGCGAAAACCGGCCCCTCCTCCCCACCCTGCGGCGTTTCCGCGGGGTTGAGGACGGGGCCGGCTTTTCTGCTGCGTCTTCCTGGCTAGCGCACAGCAATGCCAATTCCTTTTAAGCCTCGTGCTTGGCGATATTCCAGGCATACATCATAAGCAGCACCTGCAGCGGCTGACGGATGATGTGGTAGATCTTTTTCGGCCATCCTGCCTTGCGCTCAATCCAGGCGTGGTACATATTGGCTGGCCATACAGCGGCAAAGAGCGCAAGCGCAGAAGCACCGCCGAACCCACGGGTAGCGCGGCGCCGCAGCAACGCGCCAGTGACTATCTCCCAGAGACCAGAAGCAAAGTTATAAAACCGTGCGGGGCCGGGCAGCTGCGGCGGAACGATGGATTCGAAAGTTTGCGCCTTCACAAAGTGCAATACGCCCATGGCGGAAAGCACCGTGGAAAGTCCATTCTTTTGGAAATTCATGCCTTCCACGGTACCCCGACGCGAATCATTGCGCGCTTTTCTAACCGCGAACCAGCTCAAGAATCTTGTCCACGATTTCCTCCGCCGGGACCTCTAGGGTCTCTCCGCCGCGGATGCGCAGCTCTATCTTGCCTTCCTTGAAGGCACGGCCCAAGACTGCCACAAATGGCATGCCTAGCAGCTCTGCATCCTTGAACTTCACGCCTGGGGAGACCTTCGGGCGGTCATCAAAAAGCACCTCGATCCCCTTGGCGGACAGCTCTTCCACCAATGTGTCGCCGGCCTCCATGGCTGCGGCGTCCTTATTAGCCACTGCCACATGGACCTGGTACGGCGCGACAGCTACCGGCCAGTTAAGGCCCTTGTCATCATGGCGCTGCTCGGCTAGCACAGCCAGCATACGAGTGATGCCGATGCCATAAGACCCCATGGTGGGAACCGCACGCTTGCCGTTTTCATCCAAAATCTGGACGTCGAAGGCCTCGGTGTATTTGCGGCCCAGCTGGAAGATGTGGCCCAGCTCGATGCCGCGCTCCAAGGTCAACGTGCCCTGGTTATCCGGGGCAAGATCGCCTTCCTTGACCTCTGCGGCCTCAATGAACTCATCCACGGTGAAATCGCGGCCAGCCACGCAACCAACCACGTGGCGCTCGCTTGCGTCAGCGCCGGTAATCCACGCTGTGCCCTTGACCACGCGCGGATCGGCCAAGATTTTAATGTCATTGGCGTTCAATACGCGCGGTCCAACATAGCCCTTGACTAGGAAGTCATTGTCAGCAAAGTCCTTGTCCCCGGCCAATTCAAACTCCACCGGCTCGAGTGCAGCCTCGAGGCGCTTTTCATCCAGTTCACGATCGCCCGGGATGAGCACGGCGGCCAACTCGGACTCGCGCTTTTCGCTCTCAGCAGCTGGGTGGAAGAGCTTTACCATCATGCATTTGAGGGTATCTGCGGCCGTTGCCTCGCGGCCGTCGATAGTAATGCCTGCTTGCTTTGCCCAGGAAACGAGTGAATCAATGCTCTCTGCATTCGGGGTGTCGTATTCCTGCGCCTCTGGCTGGCCCTCGATGTCCTTCTCCGCAGGTGCTGGGGTAACTACGGCTTCCACGTTGGCAGCATAATCGCCTTCAGTAGAGCGCACGAAGGTATCTTCACCGACTTCAGAGACGGCGAGGAACTCCTCCGAGGCAGAACCACCCATCGCGCCAGAGGTGGCCTTACAAATGGCGTAATCAATCTCTAGACGGTTGAAAATATTTTGATACGCCTTCCGGTGGCGGCCATAGGACTCATCCAATCCTTCATCGGTCATGTCGAAGGAGTATGAGTCCTTCATGGTGAACTCGCGGCCGCGCAGCACACCGGCGCGGGGGCGTTCCTCATCGCGATACTTGGTCTGAATCTGATACAGCGTAACCGGAAAATCCTTATAAGAGGAGTACATGTCCTTTACTGCGCTGGCAAACATCTCCTCGTGGGTAGGGCCGAGTAGCATGTCTGCGTTCTTGCGGTCCTTCAGGCGGAAGAGATTATCGCCGTATTCAACCCAACGGTTGGTCTTTTCATAAGGCTCGCGCGGCAACAAAGCAGGAAAAAGCATTTCCTGACCGCCAATAGCATCCATTTCCTGACGGACTACGTCTTCAATCTTGCGCAGCGTGCGCAGGCCCAACGGCAGCCAGGTATAAACGCCCGGCGCAACGCGGCGGACATAGCCGGCGCGCACGAGCAGCTTATGGCTGGGGACCTCAGCATCAGCCGGGTCCTCACGAAGGGTACGGAGAAATAGTTCAGAAAGGCGGGTAATCATGCACAAAAATATACCTCGCTACCCTGTATATATGCTCATTATCCTCCCTCCTTCAGAAACTAAGGACCACGGCGGCACAGGCCACGCGCTTGATTTCGCGCAGCTTTCCTTTCCGGGACTAAACGAAACCCGGCGCGAAATTGCAGCTGAGCTGCAGTCTCTTTCGGTAGATGAGGCAATGAAGGTGCTGAAACTCTCAGAAAAGCTGCGCGGTGAAGCCGAGTCCAACCAGGGGCTTTTTACCACCCCCACCATGCCGGCCGTGTTGCGTTATACTGGCGTGCTTTTTGATGCCCTAGACGCTCCCACCCTCCCCACATGGGATCGCCTTGCCATTGGCGACGCCCTTTTTGGCATCCTCCGCGCCAGCGATCCCATCCCTCATTACCGGCTTTCGGGCGGGACAAAACTTAGCGGCCGCACCATGAAATCGCACTGGGGCAAGCAGATTACGCAGGCTCTCGAGGGGGTAGACGAGCTTATTGTTGATCTGCGCTCGGGTACGTACCAACAATTGGGCCGGGTGAAAGACGCGGTAACGGTGCGGGTAGAAAGCGTGCAAGAAGATGGCTCGCGCAAGGTAGTCAGCCACTTTAATAAGCACTACAAGGGCCTCCTCGCCCGCGAGCTAGCGCTCTCTCCTGCCGATGCCTATAGCGCCGCCGACGTTGCTGCTATCGCGCGCGCCGCAGGTATGACCGTTGAAGAACCGCGGCCGGGTTCGTGCGAGCTCACGCTCCTGGTCAGGCGCTGAGCCGACCACCGTTTGCCCAGCGCGGTCTGTTTAGCGCAACTGCGGGTTATATAGCAGGCTATTGCGTTGCACCGAGCACTCCGTCGCCACGCGTATTGAGCCGGAAACATGTCCGGATTCGCGCAGGGGGTAAAGCTGGCCTACTACCCTATCGCGCAGGTCCCAGGGCGAAATGGTGTTGAGGTAGATCTTGGTACCGCCTTCGAATCCAGCGAGCGTAGAAATACGTAACTTGATAAGAATGCGCCATGGTTGGGCAACATCGACGTCTGCGGGCTTGTGGTGCCATTCCTCATTGCAGGGCACCTCGCGGCCTACTGCGGCGTGGGCAGCGTGGACTAGATCGCTCATGGCACGAATTTCTTCTTCCGACTGCAGCCACGGCTCGCAGGTTGCGGACTTGGAGTACACCTCCAATGTGGGATAACGGTGTCCGAAGCCGGCGAAGAGGACAGCACGGTCGTTTTCCGCGATGACGAGATTGCGGCTAGCGGCATAATCCACCGCCCACTCGTTGTACATGTTCATATTGCTGCGCAGCATCTGGACCTCTCGGTGAGAAGCCATACCGCGATCATCAATAGCAACGAGCTGCTTGTGCAGGTGCTCGAAGGAAGCACCGGCTGGCTGCAACCAGTTTTGGAATGCCACCACGTACGGGGCGTAGCGGTTGCGCTCGTAGAGATCCCGCATGGCGTCGATAGTCAGCTGCATAAAGAGCAGGTGTTCTTCAGCGCTTAGCGTGCCCGAAGATGCCAACTGCGAATCATCCTGTGCGCCGCGCTCAAAATGGCGGCCAGCCACGATGACGTCGTGACCGCCGGCGAAGAATCCAGCAGCCTGGTCCACCAGTTCTTCTTCGCTTGTCTCAGGCAAGTGCGCTGCTTTGCGCTTCGTGCGCACTATCTTGAGCACATGTTCCCGTCCGACCGGATCGCTAAGGTAGTTCTCCATGCGCTGGCGGGTTTCGGCATCCATCTCAAAGCCGTAATTGGCATGCCAATAGTCATAAGAGACGATTTCAAACAGATTGGGGATGCGCCGAAAGGCCGGCACTGTGTGATCGTATTCCTGCAAGGGCAATCCACGCACAATCCCGCCGGAAGGCAGAATGCGTGCCTTTTCCGGCGGGGTATCGGTCAAGCGCCCAGAGCAAAAGGCGCAGCGATGGCTAAAGTCTTCCTCTTGCAGTGGCTGCGGGTTAGCTACTGGTACAGACAGCGGGCGGTTGCCGCGGCCTGGCACGGTCCATACCTCGGTTCCCGAGAACGGGTTGACCTGTTTGACCGTGCCATCCCGCATGGTTTGGATGGGCTCAATGCGGGCAAAAAGTGCATCACTCATGCCCACTAGGGTAGTAACGTCTAGTACCTATTTCGCAACAGAGCGACGACGCGCCACCGCACAGGACCCACCAACGGTGAGCACGATCATCACGATTAGAACGACAGCGGCGACAGCTCGAGATTGCTCATCACCACTGCGGTTGGCGCCCATTACTAGCCCCCAAGCGTTGGCATCAGGTAGCACGCGGAGGATAGCCTTAGCCCAAGGAGCGCTAACGGCATCGAGGGCGGTTTCAATGACGAAATACTCTGCCACGAGAATCATCGCTGCGAATGCACCACTGCGCAAAAGGTAGGCCAAGCTGGTAGCTAACAGGATAAAGACAGTCCACTCAACGTAGGCAAGGATGAACCCATTGTTATCCGGCCAATGCATAAAGCTGTCAAAATTGAAATCACCTCCGAAGGCAGTAATCAACAGCGTGGCTACCACCATGCCCAGTGTGGCCGCGAGCAGTAGCGAAAAGGTGATGATGAAAAATTGGCTCAGCACTATACCTACGCGGCGATTTGATGAGAGGTATGACCATGAAACTGTTCCTTTACTTTGGTCGCCGCCTACCATCATGGCGGCAGCAAACACCATCACGACAATGGCGAGTGAACCGGAAATAGACACATCGACAGCCTCGAACTTGCCGTCGACCGTACCATTGAAGTCATTCGCCCAAGCCAACAAGACAGCGCCGGCAGCCATGCCAGCTGAAACTACGGCGAGGTATATCCAAGTAGAGCGGAGCGAAAATAGTTTCCGGGATTCAGAAATCAGAGCGTTCATGTGAATCTATCCTTTGCAGATGGAGCGTGTTGTGCAGGTGAAAAACTATGCAGAGCGGTAGGCCACGTGGTCGGCTGTCGCGCCGAGGTAGGCCTCTTCCAGGGAGGGCTGCTTGCGTTCCAAGCTGGAGATGAGAATGCGGTTATCCAGACAGATGCGGCCGATGTCGGAGCCTTCGAGGCCGCGCACGCGCAGGACCTCACCGTCAAAGGAGGTCTCCGCATCGGTGCCGTGCAACAGCCGCAGGAGTGCATCGGGCTGGTCCACAATCACTTCGAGGCTTGCGCCTCCCGTGCCATTGACAAACTCCTCCACGGTGCCCTCGCCCAGCAACTTGCCCTTGCCGATGACCACGAGGCGGTCTGCGGTGAGCTGCATCTCCGAAAGAAGGTGGGAGGAAACCAACACGGAGCAGCCGGCCTCGGCGAATTCGCGGATGCGGGCACGCATCCAGTGCACGCCTTCGGGGTCGAGGCCGTTGACGGGTTCGTCAAGAAGCAAGTGCTTCGGCTCGCCGATGAGCGCACAAGCAAGGCCCAGGCGCTGCTTCATGCCTAGCGAATAGCCGCCCACGCGCTTGGTGGCTACCTGGGTCAGGCCGACGCGGTCCAGGGTGTCATCCACGTGGTTCATGGACACGCCCTGCAACGCGGCCATGTAGCCCAGGTGAGCACGGGCGCTGCGGCCTGGGTGGAACCAGGTGGCGTCCAACAAGGTGCCCACCGTGGTAGCGGGATTGGACAGCCCGCGGAAGGGCGTGCCATCAAAAGTCGCGGTGCCGGAAGTCGGATTCTCCAACCCCACGCACATGCGCATGGTGGTGGATTTGCCAGAACCATTCGGTCCGAGGAAGCCGGTGACTTGACCGTCTGGGACCTCAAAGGAGAGGTCATCTACTGCTTTAAAGGAACGGAAATTCTTGGAAAGGTGTGAAACTTTGAGCATGGTTTCCATCGTGCCGCCTGACCAGCACGAAGTAACCATCCTCGGGAGTGATTTAGCGGGTCATACCTAGGGATGAGACAGCAGCTCCTCCACCGAGACCACGCCATGAGTTAGGGCATACAGCACGGCATGCACACGGTCGCGCGAGCTGGTCTTAGTAAGAATATGGCGCACGTGGGTCTTGACCGTGGCCATGGACACGAACTCGCACTCCGCGATTTCGGTATTCGAATACCCCAGTGCCATCAGCTTGAGGACGTCCAGCTCGCGTGGCGTGAGATCTTCGGCCGGAGGGGCGGTAGCTGCTGCCGCAACAGGGGTGGCATGTAAATCGGGCTGTGCTGCAGACTGTTCGCTGCGCAGTTGCTGCAGCACCTGGGCGGTAATGCGCGGTGAAAGGACGGCCTCGCCGGAATGTACGGTACGAATAGCGGCGAGGAGTTCCTCCGGTTCGACGTCTTTGAGCAGGAATCCAGAGGCCCCAGCGGAAATTGCTCCGTGGACAAAATTCTGGTCATCGAAGGTGGTTAACATAATGACCTGGGTGTCCGGGAATTCCGGCAGCAGCCTTTCTGTGGCGGCGATGCCATTGACGCGGGCCATCTGGACATCCATAAGCACAATATCGGCAGGTTGCGCGCGGGCGAGGTCGAGGACTTCATCGCCATCGGAGGCCTGCCAGGCAACGTCCAAATCCTCTTGGGAGCCAAGGAGCATGGCGAACCCGGCGCGCACGAGGGGCTGATCATCGACTAGGCCGATACGGATGGGGCCAGCGGGCGCACCTGTTGGCTGCTCAGGGTTAGTCATTGGGTACCTCCACGGTAATAAAGAAGTGTCCATCCTCGGTGCGGGTAGCAACGCTGCCGCCATAGGCCTTGACACGCTCGCTCATTCCAATAAGTCCGTAGCCGGGCTTGTGATTATCCGGCATGCGTGCGGCCGGATTTTCGGCACTCAATACTAGGCCGTTTCCAGTAGAGCGGAAACGCAGTACTCCCCTTTTATCACGCGAATGCTTGATCATATTGGTCAAAAGTTCTTGCACCACGCGGTAGACGGTGAATTGGTAGAGTTCGTCGCTTTCGGTCGGCAGGTCCTCCAGCCCGTGCACGGTGATATCGAAACCGGTCCGGCGCGCTTCCGAGATGAGACCGGCAATATCGCTCGCGCCGGGCGCCTTGGTATCGGCGCGGGAATCACCATCTCGCAGCACGGAGAGCAAACCGCGCATCTGTTTGAGGGAATCGCGGGAGGTAGAGGCGATGGTCTCCAAGGCTTCTGTGGCCGCTGCGGGATTTTTGGCGGCGGCGAACCGGGCGCCGTCGGCAAGGGCAATAACGCCCGCTAAATTATGCGCCACGATGTCATGCATCTCGCGGGCAATGCGGTTGCGCTCTACCGCGCCGGCCATCTCCGCACGTTCAATCAGCAGCTGCTGGTCGTCGCGCTTTTTGCGGTCATTGGTGCCCAGCAAGAAGAAAAATCCCATGACCGGCCACGCGATGATAACGACGAAGCCGAAAGCAGGCAGAGGGCCGATGCTGTTGGCATCTTCCAGACCAAAGTCGATGCCATCCATGAGTCTCCGCCCATAAAGGTCCGCTGCAGTGGCCGCCAAGGTGCCTAAGGCAATCCACCCTATCCAGAACCGTTGTAAGCGCTTGGGTGAATGTGCACCTATAAGAAATACGCAGTATGCAACTGGGAAGAAGTGAGCGTTACCCATGGCAGCCAGCGGGGTAAAGATACACACCGTTAGTATTACTGCGATGAAGCCAATGGCGTACTCCTTGAGCTTGGGGTGCAGCCATAATGCTAGTGGAATACCGACTGCATAAAGCACGAGGACCAACATTTGGAAAGGCGAGGATCCATCAATAACACCTTCTGCCACCCGCACCGAAGAAGTCCAGAAAAACAGCGGAATGAGAATTCTCCACGGTGGGCCTACCCACGCGCGAAGTGCATCGGGCCATAGCTTCTTCATGACCTTATAGGCTAGCGCAGGCTTTAGGCTATAGTCCTCATCCCTGGGGCTGACTAGACTGGCGGGCATGCAGCACGAGTTCTTTGAGGTTGATGTTTTTGCCACGGGTGCCTTTAACGGCAACGCCCTTGCGGTGATAGCCGGCGCGGATGGGCTTAGCGCCCAGCAGATGCAAGCAATCGCGAACTGGACCAACTTTTCTGAGACCACCTTCCTGCTCGAGCCTCACGACGCCCGCGCGGACTACCGCGTCCGCATTTTCACCCCGTACGAGGAGTTTGACTTCGCTGGCCATCCCACCTTGGGCAGCGCCGCTGCATGGCGCGCCCTAGGCAATCACCCGCAGTCGGAGGGAAGTATCGTCCAAGAATGTGGTGTGGGCCTAGTTACCGTACGCGAAGAGGGCGATGTCTTATCCTTTGCTACCCCGCCGCTGCGCCGCGAAGAACCGCTAAGCCCGGCGGATCTGAAGGAGGCCTGCGGTGGGCTGGGGCTAGATAGCGCGGATATTGTGGACCACGGCTGGGTGGACAATGGCCCGGGCTGGCGCCTGCTCCAATTGCGCGATGCCGAGGCGGTGCGTGCGGTTAAGCCCCATGGCGAGCGCCCCAAGGTCGGCGTAGTGGGCCTTAATCCCAACGCCGCAGAGGGCGAGTCGGCCTATGAGGTTCGGGCCTTTACCACGCAATTCGAAGACCCAGTCACCGGTTCTTTCAATGGCGGCGCCGCGCAGTTTATGCGCGCGCGAAACCTGGTGCCAACGCGTTATACCGCAACACAAGGCAGCCAGATAGGCCGAGCGGGCGAAGTATTTATCAACGATGACGGCACGGATATCTGGGTAGGCGGGCGCGCCCATATTCGCGTGCGCGGAACACTGGAGGTTTAAATGCAGCTACACCACGATTTTGCCCAACGCCTTCCCCACTTGGTTCGCCCTACCGAGGGCGAAGAGCAGCCGAACCCAGAGATGGTCATCCTAAACGAGGAACTGGCCAGGCAGTTGGGCTTTGACCCGGACTGGCTGCGCTCCTCCGAGGGAATCGAGTTCCTCACGGGTCGCGCGGGCGGACACGCCATGGCCTATTCTGGCTTCCAATTCGGTGCGTTTAATCCGCAGATGGGAGACGGCCGCGCCATGCTCTTAGGGGAGTTAGAAAAGGACGGCCGGCTCTGGGACTTGCACGCCAAGGGAACCGGACTAACTCCTTATTCCCGCCTCGGGTCCGATGGCCGCGGAACGCTGTCTTCCATGCTGCGCGAGTACCTCGTCTCTGAGGCCATGCACGCCTTAGGTGTGCCCACCACCCGGGCGCTGGCGGTCATCTCCACCGGCCGGCCCATCCAACGCGGGCATGTGCAACCGGCCGGCATCGTGGTGCGCGTTGCCGCTAGCCATATTCGCGTGGGCACCTTCCACCTAGCCGCGCAGACGGATTACACACGTCAGCTGGCCGACTACGCCATCGCCCGCCATTATCCCGGGTGCGACTACCGGGACTTTTTCCTCCAGCTGATGGATGCACAAATTCGCACTGTATCCCAGTGGATGCGCTTAGGCTTCATCCATGGCGTGATGAATACGGATAACACCACCATCTCCGGCGAAACCATTGACTACGGTCCTTGTGCCTTTATGGAGGCATACTCCCCTGACACGGTGTTTTCCAGCATCGATAGGCAAGGCCGTTATGCCTTTGGCAATCAACCTTCCATCCTGGGATGGAACCTGGCCCGCTTGGCGGAATCCCTCCTGCCGCTATTTGATATGGACATGAAAAAGGCCATGGACTTAGCCCAAGAATCCATCAACGGCTTTACCGACCGCTTTGCGGACCAGCACAGGGCAGATTTAGCAAAGGCTTTGGATACCTCTCGAGAAGTCGCTTCTTCTTATGCGGCTGCCATGCAGCTCAACGGCCCAGATATTACGCTGGCCCACCGCGCTCTTGCCGACGCCGCCGCGGGCCACCCCACCCCCGCCCGTGAGCTTTTGCCCGAGGGAGACTTTTTGGATGAGTACCTAGCGTCCTCGCCCGATCCATCCCGCGTTAATAGCGCGATGCCGCGGGTTATCCCGCGCAACCTCGCGGTGGAAGCTGCCCTTAACGCTGCAGAACGCGGGGACATGAGCCCCTATCAAGAACTCCTCCACGCGGTAACCCACCCGTGGGAGCCCAACCCCTCATTCGAATCGCCGGACCCCAATGGCTTGGAGGGATACCTCACCTACTGTGGCACCTAGCTGCTGTTCACCGAGCCCAGACCGAATAACCCCCTGTACCGTCTCGGTGCGGTACAGGGGGTTATCTAGGAAGAAGCTGGTTCTAGCGGTCTAGCTTCAAGGTCTTCTGGGTGTACTCCCACATCTCGTCATAGAGCTTTTCATCGTTGCGCAGCTTGATGCCATAAGACGGAACCATCTCGCGGATCTTATCCGCCCAATCGATCATGTGCTCGCCGAAGCAACGCTCCAGCAGCTCCAACATGACGGCAGGGGTAATGGATGCGCCCGGGGATGCACCGAGCAGGCCGGCGATATTGCCCTCCTGGTTATTGACCAGGGTAGTACCGAACTCGAGGGAGCCGAACTGCGGGGCGCCTGCAGGCTTGATCACCTGCACGCGCTGGCCGGCGATGACGGTCTCCCAGTCGCTTTCCTTTGCCTCCGGGACGTACTCGCGCAGGGTCTCAACGCGGTCGGAGAAGTTCTTGCGTACCTCGTCTACCAAGTACTTGGTCAGGCCGAACTCCTGGACGGCAACGCCAAGGTAAGAAGTGATGTTATCCGGGCGGATGGACTTAAATAGGTCCAGGTAGCTGCCCTTCTTCAGGAACTTCGGGCTCCAGCCGCCGTAGGGGCCGAATAGCAGGCCCTTCTCGCCGTCGATAACACGGGTATCCAGGTGAGGCACGGACATTGGCGGGGCGCCCACAGCAGCCTTACCGTAGACCTTCGCCTGGTGCTGCTCGATAAGCTCCGGGTTCTTGGAACGCAGCCACAGACCGGATACTGGGAAGCCTGCGTAACCGGCAACTTCCTTCACCTTGGCCTTGCGCAGCAGATCCAAGGCATAACCGCCAGCACCCACGAAGACGAACTTAGCCTTGACTACCGTGATGTCACCGGTGTGCTTGTTCTTGGAATAGACCTTCCAGGAAGAGCCATCGCGCTTGATGTCGATGACCTCATGTCCGTAGCGGATCTCGGTGCCGGAGGCCTTAGCCGCGGTCAGGAACTGCTTGGTCAGCGCGCCGAAGTTAACGTCAGTGCCGGCATCGGTCCAGGAGATGGCTACCTTATTGGAGAAATCACGGCCCTGCGCCATCAGGGGCAGCTTCTCCGCAAAGACAGAATCATCAGCGGAGAACTGCATGCCTGGGAACATGTGCTTCTCGCTCAAAACGTCATAGCGACGCTTAAGGTAGTCAACCTGGATTTCGCCCTGTGCGAAGGACACGTGCGGAACCGGGTTAATAAATTCGCTCGGGTCGGTCAGAATACCGTTGTTGAGCTGGTGAGACCAGAACTGGCGAGACTTCTGGAACTTCTCATTAATCCCCAGAGCCTTGGAGATATCAATGCGACCATTCTTCTCCGGGGTGTAGTTCAGCTCGCACAGTGCGGAGTGGCCGGTACCGGCGTTATTCCACGGGGAGGAGGACTCCAATGCGGGGCCGTCGAGACGCTCAAAGACCATCTGGGTCCAGCTAGGCTCCAGCTCGCGGATCATTGCGCCCAAGGTGGCGCTCATGATGCCGGCACCAATAAGTGCTACGTCGACCTCGTCTACAACCTGTGCTGTCTTCTTAGCGGAGGACACTCTGTTATTACCTCTTCAAATAGAAAATAGATATCCATCGGCGCGGTCTACGCCTTGACTTATAGCGCTTAGCGCCCCGCGCCACCATCGTTGCACTAAGACAACCTGGCAGTGCGTCACGCATTAAGGCCTTACTCTACGCTTTTCTTATCCAATTTGGGGTTTCTCCCCCAGACCAGTGGCAAAAATGTGAGAATTTCCGCCCCCACTATCTACACCCCAACACCAGCACCATAAATCCTTTATTACACCTAGAATCGAGGCATGGTTACACACTCCCCGGTATGGGGCCCAGACAAACTCGGCCCCGACTATGAAGCTGCCACCATTGACTTGGGCGCAGACCCCGACGGCGAGGGCAACGTGGCCACCACGCTGGTGCACTACGCGCCGCAGCAGGCGGACGATGCGGCACGCGAACCATCCGCCACCTCATCGCGCCCGGCTTTGGTGTGGCTACACGGTATGACCGACTACTTCTTCCACACCCACGTAGCCGAGCACTTTGCCGCCCAAGGTTATGACTTTTACGCTGTCGATCTGCGCAAGTGTGGTCGCTCGCGCCGCTCCGGCCAGTCATGGCACTATGTATCGGACTTGGCGTTCTACTTTGCTGACCTCACCGCTGCACTCGATGCCATCCCTAATGATGAGGTTATCTTCATCGCTCACTCCACCGGTGGCCTCATCGCCCCGCTATGGATGGATCATCTGCGCCGAACCGACTACGAACGCCACCAGCGCTTGAAGGGGCTCATCCTCAATAGCCCGTGGCTCGACATGATGGGCGTACCCGGCCAGGTTCTTACCCCGCTCAAACCGCTGTTGCACGCACTTGGCCGCATCGCCCCCAGGACTCCCCTGCCCGGTGGCAACTTCACCGCCTACGGCGAGTCTGTCCACCAAGATTTCTACGGCGAGTGGGAATTTGACCTCCGCTTTAAGCCACTGGCTGGCCATAAGAAGTATGTTGGCTGGCTAGCCGCAGTATTCCATGGCTTTGATGCCATCCATAGCGGTCGTATCGATGCCGGCGTACCAATTTTGACGCTGCAGTCCACTCGCACTCAACTGGGCCGGCCTTATTCCGATAGCGCGAACCACGCGGATGTCATCATCGACGTTGCCCAAACGCGCCGCTGGGCAAAGGAACTAAGCGCCCACTACACCTTGCACCCCATCAAGGGCGCTAGGCACGATGTTTTTCTATCCCTTCCGGATCCGCTGCAAGAGGCCTTCAACGCCTGCGATGAGTGGTTGCCCACCGTCTTAGATTCCGCTAAACCCGTCCAGTAATTTACTCCCTATATATAAGGAATAAACGTGACTTCTTCACACCAGAACCATACGCCCGCGGCCGAGGAACATTTTGACCTCATCATCATCGGCACCGGCTCCGGAAACTCCATCCCTAGCCCGGAGTTTGATGACCAAAAGATCGCCATCATTGAAAAGGGTACTTTTGGCGGTACCTGCCTCAACGTGGGCTGCATTCCCACTAAAATGTATGTCTATGCCGCCGATATCGCCTTGGCCGCGCGCGAGGCCGGCCGTCTAGGCCTAGATGCTCAGGTCAATAGCGTGGATTGGGATTCCATCGTGGACCGCGTCTTCACCAACCGCATCGACCAGATTGCCAAGGGCGGCGAGCAGTACCGCCGCGGGGAGGAAACCCCAAATATCACCGTATTTGACGAGCACGCCCGCTTTATTGGCCCGAAGACTATTCAGACCGGCGAACATGTCATCACTGGCGAGCAAATCGTCATCGCGGCCGGCTCCCGCCCGGTCATTCCAGAGGTCTATGCCAAGTCTGGCGTGAAGTACTACACCAATGAAGACATCATGCGCATGGACCATCAGCCACAAAGCCTCATTGTGGTGGGCGGTGGCTATATCGCCATGGAGTTTGCCCATGTCTTTGACGGGCTCGGCACGGAGGTCACCGTGGTCAATCGCTCCGAGACTTTGCTGCGCCACCTTGATGATGATCTATCTAGTCGCTTCAATCAGATTGCTCGCGAGCGCTTCGACGTCCGCATTGCCAATGGCACCCAGCTCGAGAAGACCGACAAGGGAGTGCGGTTGGAGCTAGATGATGGCACCTCTATTGAGGCAGAGGCCATTCTGGTTGCCACTGGGCGCACCCCCAATGGCGATCAGATGGATATGGATAAGGCAGGCATTGAGCTGCTTGCCGACGGCCGCGTAAAAACCGATGAGTTCGGCCGCACCACTGCCGAGGGCGTATGGGCGCTTGGCGACGTCTCTTCGCCGTACATGCTCAAGCACGTAGCCAATGCCGAGATGCGCTCCGTACAGCACAACCTGCTGCACCCAGAAGACCTCCGCCCGCTCCCCCATGACAATGTCCCTGCCGCCGTCTTTACCCACCCGCAGATCGCAACGGTGGGCCGGACCGAAAAGCAGGCTCGCGAGGAAGGCTTCGATGTAACCGTCAAGGTGCAGAACTTTGGCGATGTTGCCTACGGCTGGGCCATGGAAGATAAAACCGGTATATGCAAGCTAGTGGCAGATCGCGCTACCGGGCAGCTTCTCGGAGCTCACTTGATGGGACCGCAGGCTTCTACCCTCATCCAGCAATTGATTACCGCGATGGCCTACTCGTTGGACATGCGGGAGTTCACCCGCAACCAATATTGGATTCACCCCGCGCTACCAGAAGTAGTGGAAAACGCCCTTTTGGGACTGGAGTGGCAAAAGTAAATTGTTACGTGACCTTCCTCATACATACCCAGATTTTTCCCAGCTTCCAGGGCATATTCCCATTTCACGCCAAGGAAGTCACATTCGTGACTGCAGGAAATTCACCACCATTTAGGGACACACGTTAATTTAATGGATGAAATTCCGGTCTTTGACGCGCAAAAGGACAAGAGTTTTACTAGATTTACTGGGGGCACCGGCTCAAGCCGATACGAACACGGCTACCGCGTGTTTCTGTATGTTCCCTGTACATTCAATAACACTTTGGTTTCCCAGTGTGGAAGCCTTGCAAGTACGACCTTTAAGGAATTTTGATATGCGTATCCGCAATGCAGCTATCGCTGGCGCAACCGCTCTCGCCGTTGCTTTCGGCGGCACCACCGTTGCCGTAGCAGCAGAGGGTTCCTCCTCCGCTGAGGCTACCCAGACCACCACCGCTAACGAGGGCTCCTCCCAGCAGGCTTCCTCTAACGAGGGCCAGAGCTTCCCTAACAAGGTTGACCAGGACCTCCAGCTTGAAGGCGAGAAGCCAGCTGACGGCACCAAGATCTTCGGCTCTTCCAAGGACTTCTCCGAGCAGCCGGTATGGGCTAAGGTTCTGTACTCCCTGACCATCCTGGGTGGCATCGGTGCAGTTCTGGGCGGCGTCATCGGACCAGTCGTCAACTTCATCAACCACGGCCCTTCCTTCTAAGCAACAGCCCTACGGCTTCATCAAAACTTCCGAAAGGTAATTTTCACAATGCGTAACTTCCGCACCGCAGCCGTTGCTGCTGCTACCGCTGCTACCGTCGCTTTCGGCGGCGTCGCTGTCGCTTCCGCTGAGGACACCACCAACGATCGTGCTTCCTTGGGCGAGAACCTGTCCTCCGTCATCAAGGACACCAAGGATGACAACGGCGAGTACGAGACCTTGTCCTCCAAGATCGGTGCTAACGCTGACAAGGATCAGCAGGTAACCGGCCACGCCCTCCTCGGCGAAGAGAAGGACAAGGACAACCCTCGCTGGGGCGAGATCTGGCGCGACGGCACCGTTGCTCTGGGCATCACCTCCATTGTCGGCGCAATCATCGGCGCTTACAACTACGCCGTTTACACCGGCATCGTCCCGCAGCACATCTTGGACCCAATCTTCCGCCGCTAATTATTAGCCGCAGATTGGCTCTAGATAGCTAGGACTTGCAGGGGCCCCGTTTTAAGAACGGGGCCCCTTTGCTATGTGCAGCTACGTGCTGAGTGCTGATGCCTTGCGCGGGACGTCGGCAAGCAAAGTACGCAAAAGGCCGCCTCCACTTCCCCGCTTGGGGTCGTGGAGGCGGCCTTCGTTAGCGAAGCTTAGTCCTCATCGGGGATGGTAAGGATTTCGTTGCCGTCCTCAGTAATGACGAGGGTGTGCTCAAACTGGGCGGTGAACTTGCCGTCCGTGTTTTGGACGGTCCAGTCATCATCCCAGATCTCGTAATCCAGCGAGCCAAGATTAATCATCGGCTCGACGGTAAGCGTCATACCCGGCTCGAGGATATCGCGGTAGACGGTCGAGTCATGGTGCAAGACAACTAGGCCGTTGTGGAAAGTCGGGCCGACGCCGTGGCCGGTAAAGTCGCGCACGACGTTATAGCCAAATCGCTTGGCATAAGACTCGATAACTCGACCGATGACGTTAATCTCACGGCCAGGCTTTGCAGCCTTAATGCCGCGCATCGTGGCCTCTTTCGTGCGCTCTACCAGCAGGCGGTGCTCCTCGGAGACATCGCCGGCAAGGAAGGTAGCGTTATTATCGCCGTGCACCCCGTTCTTATAAGCGGTGATATCGATATTGACGATGTCGCCATCTTCAATCACGGTGGTGTCTGGGATGCCGTGGCAGACAATCTCATTAAGGGATACGCAGCTGGACTTAGGGAAGCCACGGTACCCCAGCGTAGAAGGGTAAGCGCCGTGGTCACACATGTATTCGTGTGCCACGCGGTCTACATAATCAGTAGTTACCCCCGGCTTAACGGCCTTTCCAGCCTCCTTGAGGGCGTTGGCCGCAATCTTGCAGGCCTCGCGCATCTTCTCAATGACCTCTGGGGACTGGACATAGGGCTCGCCAATGCCCTCTTGTACCTCATCCTTCCACACGTACTCTGGGCGCTCAATGCTTTCCGGAACGGTGAGGATCGGAGTGGGCTTGCCTGGCTTTAGCTTTCCTCGATTACTCATGGTTTCCCATGGTAGTCCTCTCCACCGCGAACGCGGGAGCCGGGGTCCTGCGGCGGGGTTGCAGACGCAGCGCGGCGACTATCCCTCGGCCGGCGGCGCTGCACCTTCGTGCGGACCGGAGCGGTAGGCATCGACCTTCTGCAAGAAATTGCTGGTGATATTGACCGAGGCATCGGAGCCGCCACCCAAAACCACGAGGGTGGCAAAGGCAATATCATCTTCTTCCCGGTAGCCGGTAAACCAGGCGTGCGAGCCTTCATTGATTTCCGCCTCACCGGTCTTGCCGTAAATAGTCCCGCCAGCGGCCATGCTGCGAGCAGTACCACTAGTAACCACTTGCCGCATCATGGCACGGACATTGTCCAGCACGGGCTTGGGAATCTGCTGCGGTTTATCGGATGCTTTGGTCTTGTGCCCCTCGATAAGCGTCGGTGTAGGCGTTTTGCCGTTGGCAACCGTGGCAGAAACAAGGGCCATGCCAAAAGGACTTGCCAAGTCGTAACCCTGACCATATCCGGATTCAGTGCGCTCCAATGGCTCCTTTCCGTCTGGAATAGAGCCAGTGATGGTCGTCAACCCGGGGATGTCATACTCAACGCCGAAGCCAAACTTCTTGCCCATATCCTTCAACTCACCAGGCTTGAGCTTGGTGGAGATATCCGCAAAGGTGGTGTTACAGGACTGCGCGAAGGCTTGGCTAAGCGGAACACTGCCCAAAGAAAAGGAATTGTAGTTGGTCACTACGCGGCCATAGATATCCATAGTGCCCGGGCACGGAACGATGGTATCGGTATTTAGGCCCTGTTTGTCCACGCCAGCCGCGGCAGTGAGAATTTTAAAAACAGAACCAGGCGGGTACTGGCCTTGGAGGGCGACGTCGCCGTCCTCATCAGCCTTCTCGGTTTGCGCTACGGCCAAAATATCGCCATTGGAAGGTCGGATGGCTACGAGCATTGCCTGCGAATCGGCACGCTCGTTTACCGCTTCTTGCGCGGCTCGCTGCACATCGTAATCGAGACCAACCTTGATCGATGGCGCAGCATTGGGATCATGCTTTTCGACGTCCGATAGCGCCGCACCATTTTCATTGACCACGGAGATGGACCAGCCAGTTTGGCCATCCACCTCGTCTTGGACCGCAGAACGCACGCGCGACATGAGATCGGGCGCAAGACCGCGGTCGCGGGTAACCAAGGCTGGCTCCTCGTTGAGGCGCACACCGTCCATGCCCTCCACCTTGGGACGCACAGCCTTGGCTTGGTCTTCGGTGAACATAGTTACGGAGAAAGAACCATCCGCATCCTCCAATTTCTTGGCCAAATCCTTGGCATCAATCTCCGCAATTGAATCATCCTGGCGATGGGCGGCTGCCAACGCACCGCTAATCTTTGACGCGGTAGGGCGCACATCCTCCAAGGAACTGGTATCTACCACCAGCCGGTAGTTCAGCCCCGGGCTCATCAATTCCACTCCGTTGGAAGAGACCACGCTGGCACGCTTTGCCTCCAATGCGCGCAGCTCTAGGTGCTGGTTTGCTCCCAGGTCTGGATGGATAAGGCTCGGCTTCCACCGCACCGTCCACTCATCTTCAGTCTTGGTCAGCGTCATCTGCGTGTCATAGCTCAAGGTACGATCCTTGGGCAGGTCCCAGGTGACCTTGTAGTTCGCCGTGGCGAGGTTTTCATCCTGGTCCACGCCTTCAAGCTCAATGTCGAGCCCCTCGGCCTGCAGACCGGAGTAGGTGGCGTCCAGGGCGGAGGTGGCGTCAGAGGGGGAATCGGTAAGCGCGGCCAAACCGTCGTTATTGCGGGATTCCATCCCTTCGAGGAATTCCTCCGCCACCGGTTCTGCAGATACCGGCTTCGGGGTACAAGCAACCACGCTGGTGGAAGCGAGCGTGATAGTTGCAACCAGCGCGACCAACTTCTTCATGTCTTGGCACTCTAGCAGCGCAAGAGCTAAAAAAGACTGCCCCACACCGAAGTGCGGGGCAGTCTACTTAATGTGGGTGGATTACTGGGTTACGCGAACCTCAGCCTTAGCGCCTTCCACGGCCTCCATGCCCTGCTCATCGGCAATGCGCATGGCTTCTTCAATGAGGGTTTCTACAATCTTGTCTTCCGGCACGGTGCGAACGACCTCACCCTTGACAAAGATCTGACCCTTACCATTGCCGGAAGCAACGCCGAGGTCAGCATCGCGTGCCTCGCCCGGACCGTTGACAACGCAACCCATAACGGCAACGCGCAGCGGGAACTCCATGCCCTCCAAGCCAGCGGTAACTTCCTCTGCCAGCTTGTAGACGTCCACCTGAGCGCGGCCGCAGGAAGGGCAGGACACGATCTCCAACTTGCGCGGGCGCAAATTGAGCGACTGCAAGATCTGGTCGCCTACCTTGATCTCCTCTACTGGCGGCGCGGACAAGGACACGCGAATGGTATCGCCAATGCCCTCTGCCAGTAGCGCGCCGAAGGCAACCGAGGACTTGATGGTTCCCATGAACTTCGGGCCTGCCTCGGTCACACCCAAGTGCAACGGATAGTCAGTCTTTTCCGCCAGCTGGCGGTACGCCTCCACCATCAGGACAGGGTCGGAGTGCTTGACGGAAATAGCGATATCGCCGTAGCCGTGCTCCTCAAACAGGCCAGCTTCCCAAATGGCGGACTCGACGAGTGCCTCCGGGGTGGCTTTGCCGTACTTTTCCAGCAGGCGCTTATCCAAAGAACCACCATTAACGCCGATGCGGATAGGAATGCCGGCATCGCCTGCAGCCTTAGCAACTTCCTTCACGCGACCGTCGAACTCGCGGATATTGCCCGGGTTAACACGGATGGCGGCACAGCCGGCATCGATGGCTTGGAAGATGTACTTAGGCTGGAAGTGGATATCCGCAATCACCGGGATGGGCGACTTCTTAGCAATGGCCGGAAGTGCTTCCGCATCGATGGGCTTAGGACAAGCCACACGCACGATATCGCAGCCGGAAGCGGTCAGCTGCGCAATCTGCTGCAGTGTGCCATTGATGTCGTGCGTCTTCGTATTGGTCATCGACTGCACCGAAATTGGTGAGTCAGAGCCGACACCGACCGGGCCCACCTGCAACTGCCGAGTCTTACGGCGCGGGTGCAGTACTGGTGGCGGGCCGTCTGGGATTCCTAGACCGATGGGGGTCGACATGAATTCTCCTTGTTGAAGCACAGAAATTTATAAGGTGGGTGATTAACGCCCCCACTCTAGCACTGCTTGCTTTATGCCTGAAGTGCGCGCTGTGGGGACACGGCTGCTAACCAAATAGCCGGATAGGGTTAACTACATCGGCGACGATAACGATGACGCCGACGCCCATCAGCAGTGCGGCCATCACATAGGTCACCGGCATCAACTTGGTGTAATCGGCCGGGCCCAAGGCCGGCTTGCCCGCGAGCTTGCGGATGCCATCGCGCAGCTTTTCATAGATGATGACGGCGATATGCCCGCCGTCGAAAGGCGGCAGCGGAACTAGGTTAAATAGAGCGAGGAAGAAGTTCAGCGTTGCCAGCATCATAAAGAACATCGACCACAGGGAACGCTCCGCCAATTCGCCGCCCACACGGGAAGCGCCGACAACGGACATCGGGCCGTCAGCTTCGCGTTCGTGACCAAAGATGGAGGCCACCACGCCCGGCACCTTGCCAGGAAATTGCTTGAGGCCATCTACCGTTGCTTCCAACGAGTAGGTACTAAACCGCCACGTTGCTGGTAGCGCGTCAACAGGGCCGTGCTTTTCGACGACGTCGATAAGCTGATTGCTCAACCCGATAGAGCCGGCATCTATAAGTTCTCCGTCCTTATTGAGCCGCTTAACGGTATCCAGGTGGACTGGGATGTCTTTATCTTTTCCATCGCGCTCAACTGTCAGCGTGATGGTGTCACCAGGACGCTGCATTACCTCATCGCGCAGCTGGGTAAAAGAGTCTATCTTCTGGCCCTCGAAGGCGACGATGATATCGCCCTCCCGCACACCGGCCTTTCCGGCGGGGCCTGGACCCGTACACTTTTCCAGCTCTTGGTTCGGCTTCTGATTGGCCGAGCAGGTCACCTCGCCTACGCGGGGGCGCACATCGGCATCCGGGTTGGGCAGGCCAGCCGTCATCGCGACAAAATAGAGAATGACAAAGCCCAAAATCAGGTTGACGACAATACCGCCGGCCATCACAATAATGCGCTGCCACCATGGCTTTTTATACATGGCGTGGGGTTCTTCGTCCTCGGTGAGGAATTCATCCTGGGCAGTCATTCCGGCGATATCGCAAAAGCCGCCCACAGGGAAGGCCGCCAGCCCGTATTCAGTGTGCCCCTGCCGGAAGGAAAATACGCGCGGACCAAAACCGATAAAGTAGCGGCGCACGCGCATACCAAAGGCACGCGCGCTAAGCATATGGCCTGCTTCATGCAGCGCTACGGTAAGCCCGATGCCAAGGGCGAAAAACACAATGCCCAGCAAATTTGCCATGGTGTGAAAAGCTTTCTAATCAGCCAGCGAATCAATCAGCGCGTTCGCGCGCCTGCGCGCCTCGCCTTCTACTGCGAGGATTACATCGAGGCTAGAGACTACACCAGCAAACTCAGAAGCGGAATCAAGGACCTTGCCCACTACGTCCACGATTTCTGGGAAGTGGATACGCCCGGATAAAAATGCGGCCGCCGCTTCCTCATTGGCTGCGTTATAAATGACCCCCGTTCCCTCGGCCGCGGCGCGGCGGGCGAGATCGACGGCGGGAAAGGCGGCATCGTCAAGCGGCTCAAAACGCCACTCATGCGCCTGCGCAAAATCTAAGGAAGGCTGCGCACCCGGCACGCGGTGCGGCCAATTGAGCGCCAGGGAAATCGGCAGCTTCATCGAAGGCGGCGAAACTTGGGCGATGGTGCAGCCGTCTTTGAAAGTAGCCATAGAGTGAATAATGGACTGTGGATGCACGGTGACATCGATACGCTCAGGGTCGATGTCAAAAAGCAGCGTAGCCTCAATCAGCTCCAGACCTTTATTGATGAGCGTTGCTGAATTGAGGGTATTCATCTGGCCCATCGACCACGTGGGATGCTGCGCCGCTTCCTCGGGAGTCACATCCCACATCTCTTCGCGCGACCACCCGCGGAATGGCCCGCCTGAGGCGGTAAGAACAAGCTTGTCCAGCTCCCCTTCCTCGCCGGCGCGCAGACACTGCGCCATGGCGGAATGTTCCGAATCGACGGGAATAATCTGACCAGGGCGCGCCGCCCGGGTAACAAGCCTGCCACCGGCGACGAGGGATTCCTTATTAGCCAAGGCCAGGTACTCTCCCATTTCGAGTGTCGCCAGGGTGGCTTTAAGGCCCAGGGAGCCTACCAGGGCGTTGAGGACTGTATCGGCCGGAGTCGAACGCACTAGGTTCTCTGCAGCATCGGCGCCACTTAGTACCGAACCGCCTAAGGCAGCGGAAACCTCGGCAGCAGCTTCCTCTTTAGCCACTGCAACGTGGTCAAACGAAAGATTGAGGCGACGGGCCTGATCGATGATGAGCTGCGGGTTGGAGCCGCCCGCCGCGATTCCCACCACGTCGAATTTATCGGGATTATCCGCAATAACTTCCAAAGCTTGCGTGCCGATTGAACCGGTGGAACCAAGAATGAGTATTCGCTGTGTAGTCACCCTTCCACCCTAGCGCCCATCACCACGGGGCGGGCATGGCAGGTAACCAGTACTGCGGCGGGGGTGTTTAATCGCCATCTAAGGCGCGATGATTTAGAATGTGTAGCAGACAAATGGCATTGGTGTGCCCGCACGCCCATCGCGCAGACGGGCATACGCAGAAGCGAAGGAGAGCAAGTGTCTTCCCACAAGCCGGTACCGCAGGTATATGACGGTGTTTCTACTGAGGACGTCCCATCCGCAGGATTCGGTTGGTCCCGCATCAGCCGCTCGGGCGTGCAGATCGCCGGTTGGATTTCCGTTCTCTTCTTGATCGCCTACCACTTTGGTAATCACAAGGGCCACGTTGAGACTGTCTGGCTCGTCGTACTGACTGTCCTGCTGGTAATCGGCCTGCTCATTCATGCTTTCCAGCCTAAGCTGCACCAGGTGCGCACCGTGACCGCCCGCAACCAGCCGGTGGGCCACCAGGAGCCAGACTGGGTCTACGACCAAAAGACCAACACCGGTGTGTACGCCGAGCTGAGCGATTCCCAGCTGCGCGCGCTGAATATCGAGCCTTCCCGCGTTTCTCACCTGCGCGTTGAGCCAGGCACTAACAACGCCACCCCGGTTTCCTCCAGCAAGCACGCGCTCTAAGCTTTCAGCACACTTTAGCTACCGCCGCCCTTCCCCGCGAAGGTCGGCGGTTTCTTTTTGCCTCCGCTTGCCGACGCCTCTCCCCTTACTCAGCGCTCACTCTGCTGGGTGCCGCCCTGCCCACACCCACCCTTAGCAAGAGCGCGGTGTGGGCGATACTTGCTAAGAAGCGCCCGAGTTTTAAGACACCCAGTGGCCCACCTTGGCGTAGATCTCGGGCAGGGTGTTATCGACGCGCTTGCCACTGACCCGCAGTGCGAGGACATAACACGCAACAGGCACGGCTATGACGAGTACAAACCCCAGCGCGACCAGCACCATGTTCGAGCCGTAGCCGATAGCCATTGGGATGACGCCTGGGATGATGGGCGTCCAGCCAATAAACAAACTCAAAATAGCGCTTAAGAAGGCGCTAGCCGAGTAGCCGGATTTATCCGCCCACATATTCCCGCCAGGCCGCGCGGTGGCAAAGGGATTAAAGGTGGTGAGCAGCAATGACAATCCGGCGGAAGAAATGAAGATTCCCAAGGCAGCAACCACCAAACAGGCAGTGAGAGCTTTATCCGCACTTAGCGCAAAAAGCAGCATCGCCGTGAGCACAACAATTATGGCTGAAAGCACCACGTGCGCCCAGTGCCGCGCGTAGAGCAGCGTGCGCGGACGAACTGGGGCGGCCATCTTTACCCACAGGCTTGGACCGTCATAACCAAAATCATTGGTGGCGACGATTCCGCCTATCAGCCCGAGGAATAACAAACCTACTGAAGATAAATCGGAGTCAGTAGCAAAGCCCTGGATAATCAAGACGACTGCCAGAATTGGCTGCATGATAATGCTGCCAATAAGGCGGGAGTCACGGAAAATATAGCGCAGCGAGCGCGTAAATTCCATGGCAGCAGGGCTGCTATAGGAAAAGGAACCAAGGGAAAAGCGGCTTATCCCCTTGGACTTCTCACGGTGATTGCGTGCCGACGGGGAAACCGTACGGTGCTCGAATTGCCGCCGCAACAACCAATGCCACGCCCACACAGCTACGCCCAGAGTCACTGCGGCGATGAGAAATTGTGCGCAGGCTTTCACTAGCTCGCCTTGAGCAAGCGCAAACGCCCACCCCACCGGTGCTCCAACAGGCGTCCACGCTAATCCTTCACCTACAGTTCCCAACGGAAAGTCAGAGCCCGCGAGAGAAGAAAGTTTAGTAGAGCCAAAGATAAGGACGAACACCGCCACCGAACCCAAGGCCTTAAGCTTCGTGGAACTAAGCTCCGCGACAGTTGACCCGACATGAACCGCGAGATCCACCAGCACCAGCGTCAGCACAAGGGCGAAAAGCATTCCTAGACAGAAAGGCAAGATGAACAATGCCTTCCCGTTTGCCGCCAGGATCACGCTTCCGGCCACCGCATAAGCAATGGACAGCAAGACTGAGACCGGGGCACGCAGATTAAGCACCGAGGCGATAGCGAGTGCCGGTGTGATGTCTTTCAGCCGCAGCGGAAACGCGGAAAGCTCGCGGGCAGATAGCTGGTTCTCTCCGCTGGGCATGATGAGGGTGATAACGATGAAAGCCAGCGTGCCAAGACCAGGGGCCACGGTTAAGGCTTGCACGTTCCCAGTTCCGGTGGAAATATCTGCCGCAGCAAGAGCGGCGAGCGATGCTAGCCCGATGAGTCCATAGAGCAAAAGGCAGATCGGGATCATAACCGCTGCAGCATTCGCTTTAAGGCTTCGCACCCATAGTGTGCGGTGCAGCTTGAGAAGCGTCGAAGTCATTGCGTCTACAACTCCCCTTCCCCGCGCTGCGTTGTGCTGCCTTCGCTGCGCAACCACTCGAAAGAGTCCGCATCAAATTCACTTCCGCCGGCGAAGTGAATGAAGGCATCCGTCAGGCTGCCGCCTTGGCGCACATCTTCCACGTGGCCGGCGGAGAGCACCTGGCCACCGGCGATGATGGCTACGTGATCGCATAAGCCTTCCACTAATTGCATAACATGTGAAGACAGGATTACTGTGCCTCCGCGGGCGACATAGGCGCGCAGGATCTCTTGAATAAGCTGCCCCGAAACGGGATCCACTGCCTCTAGGGGCTCATCTAGTATCACGACCTCTGGGTTATGCAGGAGCGCGCCCGCCAGAAGTATCTTTTTAGTCATGCCGGCGGAGTAGTCCGCGATGGGTTTATCGGCGGCGTCGGCAAGCTGCAAGGCATCCAAAAGCTGTGCGCTGCGGTGCTCGACTTCGGCTTGATTCATGCGGCGCAATGCGCCGAGATAGAACAAGTACTCTGGGCCCGATAAACGGTCGAAGACCGGAGCGCCGTCGACAAGCAGGCCCATGGCCGCCTTGGCTGGCAGTGGCTCCTGCCAGGTATTGTGCCCGGCGATAAAGGCCTCGCCGCTATTTGGGCGCAGGAGGCCACACGCCATGGTCAACATGGTGGTTTTGCCCGCGCCATTGGGGCCAACGATGCCATAAATAGAGCCCCGCGGGATGTCGAGGCTCAAATTCGACACCACGGGGCGTCCAGCGAAAATTTTGTTCAGACCGCGCACGGCAAAGGCCTGCGTGGTCGGATCATCTGCAAGTGGCGGATAATTCGGAACAATCATGTCCGCCAATCTTATCAGTTAGGCTGACTTATCTTCCCGCTCATCCGCTGCAAGCTGACCACAAGCCGCCGCAATCTCATCGCCCTTTGTATCGCGCACCGTGCAGGGAACGCCTTGGGCTTGCACGCGACGCACGAACTCGTCCTGGCGGTCTTGCGGGGCCGCATCCCACTCTGAGCCCGGCGTGGGGTTCAGCGGAATAACATTAACGTGGACCTTGGAGCCCAACTTCTGGTGCAGCTTGCGCCCCAGCATATCGGCGCGGAAATCCTGGTCATTCTTATCGCGAATCAGGGCGTACTCAATGGACACGCGGCGGGCGGACTTATCCGCATAGTAGCGCGCGGCATCCAGCACCTCATCAACAGACCACCGGTTGTTGACCGGCACTAGACCGTCACGCAGCTCATCGTCCGGAGTGTGCAAGGAAACGGCCAGAGTGCAGGCCAAGTCTTCGTCCGCAAGCTTGCGAATTGCCGGAGCCAAGCCCACGGTGGAGACGGTCACGTTGCGCTGGGAAAGGCCAAAACCCGTACCATCCTGGCCAGTAATCTGACGTACGGCCTGGACCACGCGCTTATAGTTGGCCAGCGGCTCACCCATGCCCATAAAGACAACGTTGGACAAACGCCCACCTTCTGCAGCCATGGCGGACGCAGCGTGGCGGAATTGCTCGACAATCTCGCCCGTGGACAAGTTACGATCAAGGCCGCCCTGGCCAGTAGCGCAGAACGGGCAGGCCATGCCGCACCCTGCCTGGGAAGAAATACACAAAGTAGCGCGACCTGGGTAGCGCATCAGCACTGATTCCAGTAGCGTGCCGTCGTGCAACCGCCACAGGGACTTAGTGGTCTCGCCGTCGTCCGTGGAGGTGGTCCGGATGGGTTTCATCAGCTCAGGGAAGAAGGCTTCCTTGACTGCTTCGCGCTTGCCGGCGGGGATATCGGTCATATCCTCGACGTTGTCGGTGTAGTGCTCGTAATAGTGCTTAGCCAGCTGCTTCGCACGGAATTTAGGTAGGCCAATTTCTGCGAGCTTGTCAATGCGCTCGTCTTCGGTCAGGTCCGCAAAATGCTTAGGAGGCAATCCGCGGCGCGGGGCGGAAAAGTTAAGTTTCACTGGTTGAGCCATAATATTGCCCATCTTTCCACGGTCTGCGTGGGATTTTCCAATTGGAGGCCGTGCCAAGTGGCATAATCGACAGGATTAAAGAAATAATGGATACATGACAAATCCAAATTATCCTGCAGATGATTTTTCTTCTTCCGACGCAGACCTCTCCTCGGCGGAGCTGAACGCTTCTGAACCGGAGACTAGTTCTGACCTAGAACCAGCCGTTTCTGACTCTACTTCTCACTCCACCCAGCCCTCTGGCAAGGCGAAGGGATCTTTCGCGGCCAGCACGTGGATGGCGCTTATCGTAGGATTCCTGCTGCTGATTGTCCTCATTGTGTTCATCATGCAAAACCAGCACGAGGTTCCCATGAACTTCCTGGGCTGGTCTGGCGAGTTCCCCGCCGGAATTGCTTTCCTCATTTTTGCTATCGGCGGCGCACTCATCATGGCGCTAGTCGGTGGCTGGCGCATGTTTGAGTTGCGTCGCCAGCTACGCAAGCAAGCGCAGCAGGTATAAATCTATATAAAAGCCGCCTCTCCCCTGTTCTGCCGTCTTTTTCGGGCAGTTTATACGGGAGAGGCGGCTTTTGTTTGTCTGATGTTCCTATGGTGTAAACGTAGACAGGAAGCTAATCGCTACCCAGGTGACCATGGCAGAAGGTAGCATGCCATCCAAACGGTCCATGAGGCCGCCGTGGCCAGGAAGCAAGGCCGACATATCCTTAATACCTAGCTCGCGCTTAAATTGGGATTCCACCAAGTCTCCCAAGGTGGCACAGATAACTAGACCGAGCCCCATCAGGCCACCCACCCAGGCATCGTGATGAAGCAAAAGCTTCACTGTGAGCGCTCCGGTCACCACGCCGAAGATGATGGACCCGCAAAACCCCTCCCAGGACTTTCTCGGGCTTACTGCGGGGGCCATTGGGTGGGAGCCAAACATCACGCCCGCGACATATCCGCCGGTATCGGAAGCCACAACGCACAGCATAAAGACGACGATGGAGGCAGCCCCACTAGAAAATGGAGTCGACACTAGCGACAACATAGCTGCGAAGGTGGCAAAAAGGGGAATCCACGTCAGCACAAAAATACCGACGGACATATCACGCAGGTAGTTGATAGGCGGACGATGACGGCCATTATGGAAAAGGCGGCCAAACATAAGTGCCAGCACCGCAGTGACATAGACCGCTACCAGGCCTGGCGCACCCAGGGGCCATGAGATCCACACCATGGCTTGGCCCAGAATAATAAGCAGCGTACGCGGAACATAGTAGGAATGCTCCCGCAGGCGGCTGAGGACCTCCCACATCGCAACGCCTACTGCAAGCGCTACGACCGCATACCAAGCCAGCGGACCAGCCCACACGGCAAGCACCACAAGAGCGCCGAGCCCCACGCCAACACCGATAGCGGCCGGCAAGTCGCGGCCTGCACCATTCTTTGGCTGTGGCAATCGGCGGTTTATGGCGTCACTCACCGTGACCGGCTCCTTTCGCTGTCTTGTGTGATTCCCCGGCTAACATGCTCAGTTCCGCCGGCTCTGCCCCGTTTGTGGGAGCGGCGGGCCTTGGAACAGAAAAAGCGCCGCCGGCCGAGGAGACAGGCACGGCGGCAACAAAGCGGAGGTCCTAGACCTCCATCAGCTCGTTTTCCTTATTCTCTACCAAGCTGTCTACCTGCTCGATGTAGCCGGAGGTAATCTTTTCCATTTCCTTTTCTGCTGCGATGACTTCGTCCTCGCCGGCATCGCCGTCCTTTTGCAGCTTCTTCAACTGCTCCATGGCCTTGCGGCGAATATTACGGATAGCGATCTTGCCATCCTCACCCTTGCTCTTAGCCAGCTTCACCATTTCTTTACGGCGTTCCTCCGTCAACTGCGGGACAGTCACGCGCAGAACCTGACCATCGTTGGTGGGATTGACGCCCAAATCCGAGTTGCGGATGGAATTTTCAATCTCATGGATCATGGACTGCTCATAAGGCTTGATGAGCAGCATGCGCGGCTCTGGTACGGATATGGTAGCCATTTGGGTAATCGGGGTGGGAACACCGTAGTATTCGGCTACCAAGCCGTTGAACATGGCGGGGTTCGCGCGGCCGGTACGAATGGTCACCAGCTGCTCGCGGGTGTGCTCGACGGAAGCGGTCATGTGCTCTTCTGCTTCGAGCTGAATCTCATCGATCATGAGGCTAAATCATCCTTAAACGAATAGGGGTGGCTGTATAAAAAGGTAGCAGGTTCGCAGCCGCTACAGTATTAGGACTGCACCAGCGTGCCGATAACTTCACCGCCAGCTGCGCGGGCAATATTGCCCTCCTCCAGCAGGTTAAAGACCAAAATCGGCATATCATTGTCCATGCACAGGCTAAAGGCCGTTGCATCTGCCACCTTTAGGCCCTTTTCAATGACCTCACGCGGGGTAATTTCGGAGTACAACTCTGCATCCGGATTGGTGCGCGGGTCATCCGAGTAGACGCCGTCGACTGCCTTAGCCAGGAACAGAACCTCGGCGCCAATTTCCAAGGCGCGCTGCGCGGCGGTGGTATCCGTGGAGAAGTACGGCATACCCATGCCAGCGCCGAAGATAACTACGCGGCCCTTTTCCAAATGGCGGTCCGCACGCAGCGGCAGGTACGGCTCAGCAATCTGCGCCATGTTGATGGAGGTCTGTACGCGGCAATCAACACCTTGCTGCTTGAGGAAATCCTGCAGTGCAAGGGAATTCATTACCGTGCCGAGCATGCCCATGTAGTCCGAGCGTGCCCGGTCCATACCGCGCTGGGATAGCTCCGCGCCGCGGAAGAAGTTTCCGCCGCCAATCACCACTGCAATCTCGATTCCTTGGCGGGAGACCTCGGCGATTTGGCGGGCAACGTTTTCAACCACATCCGGATCGATACCGACCTTACCGCCGCCGAACATCTCACCGCCCAGCTTCAGCATTACTCGCTTATATCCGGTTCGCTTAATATCTGCAGCAGTCACGCCTACTTCGTCTCCTTAACGCGGGGCAGTTTCAATCTCCGCCCCATCTTACCCATATATCTTTCGCATCCTCACACCACCTGCCGATGCAGCCCGGTGGGTTTAAGCTAGGCATCAAAAAGGCACCTAGAGAAGAGAGAACCTCGCGCCGGTCACCCCATTAGCGCACAACAAAGCCCACAAAGGACGGTCCTTTGTGGGCTAGGTTTTAAAAGCGAGAGCGTGCTTAAGCGCCAACCTCGTAGCGAACGAAGCCAGTGATGGTGGTGCCAGCCTCTTCCGCAACCTGCTTTACGGTCTTCTTGTTATCAGACAAGGAAGCCTGCTCCAGCAGAACGATGGACTTGAAGAAGCCGTTCAGGCGGCCTTCCACGATCTTCGGCAGGGCTGCCTCCGGCTTGCCCTCCTCACGAGTAGTGGCCTCAGCGATCTCGCGCTCCTTTTCGACGATCTCTGCAGGAACGTCCTCACGGGTGAGGTACTCAGCGTTCATTGCAGCAATCTGCAGGGCTGCAGCGTGAGCGCCTTCCTCGTTGCCCTCGTAGGAAACCAGAACGCCCACTGCCGGCGGCAGATCAGCGGAACGCTGGTGCAGGTAAACGGCAATGTTGTCGCCCTCTACCGTAACTGCACGGCGTGCCTGCAGCTTCTCACCGGTCTTAGCGGACTCCTCGTCCACTACCTCGGAAACCTTCTTGCCGTCGATCTCAATGTTGTTGAGTTCGTCTGCGGAGTTTGCCTTGGCCTCAGCGGCAGCGTCAGCAATCTTGGCTGCGAAGGTCTTGAAAGCCTCGTTCTTAGCAACGAAGTCGGTCTCACAGTTGATCTCGACCATAGTGTTGCCAGAAACAGCAATCAGGCCTTCGGTTGCCTCGCGGTCAGCGCGCTTGGAGACGTTCTTAGCGCCCTTGATGCGCAGGTACTCAACGGCCTTATCGTAGTCGCCGTTGGACTCTTCCAGAGCCTTCTTGCAATCGAGCATGCCGGAGCCGGTAGCTTCGCGCAGTGCCTTGACGTCTGCAGCAGTGTAGTTCGCCATAGTTGGGGCGATCCTCCTTGAAAATCAAACAGTGTTCGTTCAAACAGCGTAGTCGACGCGGTGAAATCGCGCCGCTTTAGGGTGGCAGAAACCACCCCTTTTCTCACCTATGCATGAAGGTGGAGCTGGCTTCAGCAGCACCCAGCATAGATAAAACCAACCCCCGCCGCCGTTTGAGCACGGTGGCGGGGGTTGGTAAACAGCCTTGGGCAGGTATTACTCCCTTGCTGCCCCACACCAAAAGTGCGTGGGGTATTCAGTTAAAAGCAGGTAAGGAAGGTTCCTACCAAGAAAGTACGATTACTTCTCGGCCTTGTCTGCGGATGCTTCCTCAGACTTTTCTGCGGAAGCCGGATCGGAAGCTGCGGCAGCCGCCTCAGCGTCACGCTTTTCCTTTTCAGCAGAGTCGCCGGCAGCTTCCTTGGCTGCAGCCAGCTGACGCTCCTCACGAGCCTTCTTGCCTTCCTCTACAGCGGAAGCAACGATGCCAGAAAGCAGCTTGGTGGAACGGATGGCGTCGTCGTTGCCCGGAATCGGGAAGTCAACGTCGTCCGGGTCGCAGTTGGTGTCCAAGATGGCAACAACTGGGATGTTCAGCTTGTGAGCTTCCTTGACCGCGATGTGCTCCTTGTTGGTATCAACAATCCACAGAGCGGACGGGGTCTTAGCCATATCGGAGATGCCGCCCAGAACGCGCTCGAGCTTGGCGCGCTCACGGTTGAGCATGAGAACTTCCTTCTTGGTGCGGCCTTTGTAGCCGTCCTCACGCTCGTCCATAGCCTGAAGCTCCTTCATGCGCTTCAGACGCTTGGACACGGTCTGGAAGTTGGTGAGCATGCCGCCCAACCAGCGGTGGTTTACGTAAGGCATACCGACGCGGGTTGCTTCCTCAGCAACTGCTTCCTGAGCCTGCTTCTTGGTACCAACGAACAGGATGGTGCCGCCGTGTGCAACGGTTTCCTTGACGAACTCATAAGCCTCGTCAATGTAGGTCAGCGTCTGCTGCAGGTCGATGATGTAGATGCCGTTACGGTCAGTGAAGATGAAACGACGCATCTTCGGATTCCAGCGACGGGTCTGGTGGCCAAAGTGCACACCAGCGTCGAGGAGCTCGCGCATGGTTACAACTGCCATGATTCGCTCGCTTTCTTTTATCTTGTCTTTCGGTTTTCCAATTGTGCGGTGTTTTATTCCGCACCCTAGCAACGAAGGCCCCGCTGACACCTTGTTTCCAAGGACCACGTCAGCCGCCAGGCTGTCTCTTCCTTCCAGCAGGAAGCGACAACTTCGCCGCGCGTAGTCAATGCCTCCACACGGTGGACACACTGCTGTCTCAAAGAATAATCCCTCTACGCTGGTTTTTCCAAACCGAATACAACTTATTCACACTAGGGTCGAAGCTGCTAAGCATCATGCGCCACATTCACCCCAATTGGACCATCCGCTACTCGTAATCCACAGCCCCACAGGCAAGGGCTTTCTGACAGCTCACCTCTGGTTAATGCTTTTCCCATGAGCCATTTTGCTGTGTCTTTTTCAAAGCCCGCTTTCCGACGCCCCACCTTCACCACCACTGCCTTCCTCGTCGTTTCTTCCCTCCTACTACTACTGTGCTGCCCACCGGCCACGGCCTACGTTGATCCTGCCTCGGGTAAGCCAAACCCGGCGCGGGTTTTGCGCGGGTTTGAAGCTCCCGAACAAAAGTGGAGTCCCGGCCACCGCGGTGTAGACATGGCCCTTGCCGTGGGTTCTCCGGTGGTAGCCGCTGAAGATGGCGTTGTCGCGTTTGTCGGCACGGTGGCAGGAAAACCGGTCGTTTCCATCACCCATGCAGACGGGGTAAGGACGACTTATCAGCCCGTACACGGCACCGTAAAACAAGGCCAAGAGGTTCGCGAAGGACAAGTCATTGGCCGCTTGGGCAATCCCGTCGATGGCTATCCCGGCCTGCACTGGGGCGCCCTCATTGCAAAAGATACCTATATTGATCCTTTAACCTTGCTGGATATGCCAGTGATACGCCTCAAGCCACTTTAAGCTCGAGGATGCGCCTGGTTATATACGCGTTGCAATCTTTGCGCAGATACGTGGGTATAGATCTGCGTGGTATTAAGCGAGGAATGCCCCAATAGTTCTTGCACAACCCGCAAATCTGCCCCGCCTTCTAGGAGGTGGGTGGCAGCCGAGTGCCGCACTCCGTGCGGGGTAAGCCCTTGTGCACCGCTAACTTTGGCGGCCCTATCCACAATGCGCCGCACCTGGCGCTGGTCAATGCGCCCTCCCCTGCTGCCTACGAATACGGCTTTAGTTCCTTCCTCAGCGAGTTGTCCACGGCCCTTTTCTATCCACTGCCGCAAGGCGTCGTCCGCCGCATGACCAAAAGGCACCACGCGCTGCTTATCTCCCTTACCGGTTACGTGCAAGGTGCCGCGATGAAAATCAATATCGCTCAGGTCTAGGCGCACCAGCTCCGCCACGCGCATCCCGGAGGCATACAGCAACTCCAAGATGGCACTATCGCGCAGGAAGTGAGCTTCGTCTGCAGAAACCGCATTGCCCATGAGCTCACCGGCCTGCTCGGGGGATAGAACCGTCGGTAGGTGACGGCCCACCTTGGGCGTGACCAGCCGTGCGGCTACATCTCGCTCGAGGTGCCCTTCGCGCACTGCCCAAGTGGAAAATCCTTTGACCGCTGCGGTGCGCCGCGCCAAGGTGGAGCGCGACTTTCCTTCCGCTACGGCCTCTGCCAGCCATTGGCGCAGGCTGTTGAGGTTAAATTCCGCAAAGGTAGGAACGCTGCGAGCAAGGTCGCGCAGATCTGAGCGATACCCACGTACCGTTGCCTCCGCACGGCCTTTCACGTGCAGTTGGAAATCCACGAAATCCTCGATAGCCTCAGCCATCTGCCCTTGAATATCCGGCGCCTTCGCGGAAACTCCATCTTCACTCATGTCACAGCAGTGTACTCGCCTTTCGCTGGGGCGATCTATTCCGTTTCCCGGCGCGCCCAGGTATTGCCGTGGCGGACAACGACACACATCTTCTCTAACGCCAATAAAAGGTGAACTGTCAACGGCAGACGAAATCCGGCGTCGCGGGCAATGTCCTCTGCCGTAGCTTTTTCTTGGCCTGGCGGCGGTGTTGCATCAAAGACTCGCAACTCATTGCGGGAGAGACGTTGTGTCATTGTTGCCGCAAAATTGATTTCATATTGTGCACCTGGATCTACTTCCCCGGCGCGGCTGACTAAGGCGCGAATTTCATCGGCGCTGGTGACCAACTGTGCACGGCCTTCCTGAATGCGCTGGTGACAGCCCAGCGAGCCGCTAGTGGTTATCGGCCCCGGTACAGCCATGGCCACGCGTCCTAGCGCTTCTGCCCAGTTGAGAGTATTAAGTGCGCCGGATCGAAAAGCCGCCTCCATAACTACGGTGCCGTGACTGAGTGCTGCTACTAAACGATTGCGCGTTAGGAACCGGTGTCGCTTCGGTGCGGTTTCCGGTGCGAATTCAGAAATAACGCACCCGTTATCCGCGATCTTGGCAAATAGGTTGGCATTGCGAGCCGGATAGTCCCTATCGATGCCGCACGCTGCTATAGCTACCGTGTGCCCGTTGTTGTGCAAAGCAGTTTCATGCGCCACGGTATCAACGCCTAGGGCGCCGCCTGATATAGGAGTCCATTCGTGTTGGACCAATCCGGACACTACGTTTTGGGTTGCCTGCCAGCCATAGCGAGAAATGGCGCGAGTGCCAACAATCGCTACAGCCTGAGCAACCTCCTGTTTCACAGGGGCGCCACGCACCCAGAGGCTGTGCGGCGGCAGTGCTTGGTCATCAAAGGTAGCTGGGGCTTCCCCGCTGTTTTGATAGAAGCCGAATGCGGAATCAAACTCCTCCGTTGGCCACTCTGGGCTTTCTGCCGTGATGAGCCGAGCCCCAACGCGTTCGGCTGCTGCCATATCCTCCGCTTGACGCAGCCAATCATAACGGGAGGCCGTGCGCGCAAGCAGCGGTCCTGTCCAATCGGCACGATGGTAAATTCCATGGGCGATTTCCTCAGCCGGATACTGCGTAAGCAGGGCCTGCAAAGCAGCGGAAGGGCCTTCTACCACGCGGTTGAGGTATACCCAGGTGGCATAAGGGGTGGAGAGATCTAATTCGCTCATGCCGCGAGCCTTCCCACGTTGATGGAGCCACGCAGGTCGAGTGCGCGTCCCACCTCATCCAAGTCCGGCTGCATCTTCCCTGCTAAATCAGCTAGGGTCCACGAAAGCCTGAGCACACGGTCCACCCCGCGCTGGGAAATGTCGCCTTCCGCCAGGTAGGCGGACAACATCACCATTGCAGCATCCGCAGCCGGCCGCTTTCGGCGCAAGTAGGACGAAGGGACCTCGCCATTGGTCCGCGCGGAAATGCCATCCGCCCACCACCGCGCAGCGGCACGCTCGCGGGCAGCGGCAACTCGCTCGGCAATGACTGCGGAGTCTTCTTCGCCCTCCGCGTTAATCGTCGCCGCCTGCCCACTTAAGGTGACCACCATATCTAGACGGTCCCGGAGCGGACCGGAGAGGTTGGACAGATAGTTCATGCGCTCGTGGGGGTTACACCTGCACTGCGAAGGATCTTCTGCCGAGCACCTACACGGGTTTGCTGCCATGACCAGTTGGAAGCGAGCAGGATAGATAACTTCTCGGCGCGAGCGCGCAAGCCGTACTTGCCCTTCTTCCAACGGGGCACGCAGGCCATCGAGTACCGGTGCGGCAACCTCGCTGACCTCGTCGAGGAAGAGCACACCATTGTGAGCCAGGCTTACCGCTCCTGGGCGCGGATGCCCGGATCCGCCACCCAGCAGCGCGGCCCGAGTAACCGAGGCATGCGGGGCGATAAACGGAGCATGCTCAATGACCTCACCTGGCGTTCCGGTAAGCGAATGAATCGCGGTGGTCTCTACCTGCTGATCCGGGGTAAGTGTAGGCAGGATGGTGGGCAGACGGGAGGCAATCATGGACTTTCCCGCCCCGGGAGGGCCAATCATCATAAGGTGGTGCCCACCGGCCGCAGCAACCTCGGCGGCCCATTTTGCATTAGCTTGGCTCGCGATATCGCAAAAGTCCAAGCGCATCGTGGCTGCAGGCGCAGCTTCGAGCGAGCCAGAAAAACTCGCCGCCTGCGGTAACCCGCGGTTTCCGCACGCCCAGCTAAAAGCCTCTTTCAAAGATGCTGCGACGAGTACGTCCAAATCCGGCACCAAGGTTGCCTCGGCTGCGTTACCCGGCGGCACGATAAGAGTTGATATTCCCTGCTCCCTTGCGGCTAGAAGGGCCGGAATAATACCTGCGACGGGCCGAACGGATCCGTCGAGACCGAGCTCTCCCAAAACCAAGGTGCGCTGCAGCCGCCTCGCGGGCGAAGGCGAATTGCCAAAGCGCGGAAAGTCACCTTCTGCCTGCGCCGCCAGGATCGCGAGCGCTATGGGTAAGTCAAAGTGGGAACCGGATTTGGGAAGCGACGCTGGAGACATCGAGACGACCACTTTGGTCTTGGGCCAAGGAAGGTGGGAGTTAAAGGCTGCAGTCTTGATCCTATCCCGCGATTCAGAGATCGCGGTATCCGTCTGACCCACAACATGCATCCCTGGCAGGCCGTGGCCAACGTTCGCTTCTACATCGACTAACTGTGCTAGAACTCCGTTGAGGGACATCGTCAAGCAATTACCTAGAGCCATCTTCAACCCCTTTGAAGTGTTCTAGCGCAAATCCCTGCCCGCGCTCCAACAACGTTATAACGTCGAATCGCACCGAAGACAGTGGCTTTCCATCGAGCCACTGCGCTGCAGCCTTGCGAAGGCGCGCTAGCTTCTGCGGGGTTACGGCTTCTGCCACCCCGAAGCTGGCAGTGGCACGCGTTTTAACCTCAACAAAGACGATGGTTCCGTCCGCCTCGCGCGCGATGAGGTCAATTTCTCCTACCCTATAAGAGACATTAGCGGCAATAATTTCGGCCCCGCGTTCACGGAGGTAGCGCGCGGCGAAGGCCTCTCCCCTTTTCCCTAAGACTTGCTTATGGCGAGGCTTCTTCGTGGCTAGGTGGTGTTCTGAACTAAATTGCATTGCAGTTTATCCTTGTGCGTCGTGAAATTCATCGGCCTGCACAGAACACCGCAGCTAGCATGGGGTGCACAAGGTGTACAAAACGGAAAGTGCCCCGGCTGTGGATAACTAGGGTTCGAGGCACTGTTATCCACAGGCAGGGCACAACGCTTGTAGTGCCGAGTTGACAAAATTACTCCGGCATCATGAATTCCGGCTTATCCAGCTCTTCGATATTGACGTCCTTGTAGGTAATGACGCGAACATAGCGCACAAAGCGGGCGGAGCGGTACATATCCCATACCCAAGCATCGGACATGCGCACCTCGTAGTACACATCAGGTCCAGAGGTATGCGGAATGAGCTCTACCGCATTAGCCAGGTAAAAGCGCCGCTCAGTTTCAACGACATAGGAAAACTGACTGACAACGTCTCGGTACTCGCGGTAGAGGGACAGCTCTACCTCAGCCTCGTAGTTATCGAGTTCCTCTGCACTCACGGTGGACCTCCAGGTTGTGGGTTAGCTCGCTTAAGCTTAGCGCGCAGGAGGCTAGATTCTAGCTAGGCACGCGCGGCGAACTCCGCATGAGCGCGGCGGACATTGTCATAGCTCATCCGGTGTTCCGGGCACGCTCCCAGCGCCGAAATTGCAGCCTCGTGTGCCTTAGTCCCATAGCCTTTGTGCTTGGCCAATTCATAGCCGGGATAGCGCGCATCAAGGTCGCGCATCAGGTGGTCGCGACTCACTTTTGCCAAGACACTTGCCGCGGCGATACACCGCGCGGCTGCATCGCCGCCGATGATGGGCAGCTGGGGTTGGGTAAGGCCGGGGATAAAGAGGGCGTCGCTAAGCACATAGCCTGGGCGGATATCCAGGCGTGCTACCGCCCTGCGCATACCGGAAATATTAGCGTGCTGGATGCCGCGCTTATCGATGTCCCCCGCGCTAATGTGCACCACAGACCAGTCCACAGCCTTGTCCTTAATGAGTGGAAAGAGCCGCTCGCGCTGCCGGGGAGTCAGTTTTTTGGAATCGCTAAGCTCCGCCAGCTCCTTGATCGGGCGATTAGGCATAATGCAGGCCGCGATGGTGATTGGCCCGCAACACGCGCCGCGCCCGGCCTCATCCACTCCAGCCACCGGCCCGAGCCCAGCCTTGCTCAACGCCAGCTCATAGGTGCGTCGTTGCTTAAGCCGCCGCATGCGAAATCTCTGGGTGTTCCACCCCACCCCACCGCGACAGAGGCAAGATGACAGCCTCAACTCGGCCGCGAATATTGTCCACTGGCACGGTGCCTTGTAGGTTATCGCCCAAGTGCGCACGCGAATCGAGGGAGTTGGTGCGATTATCTCCCATTACCCAGAGATGCCCCTCCGGGACGGTGACGGGGCCAAAGTACTCGCCGCCACACTCCTGGGAGCCAACACCGGGGTCTACGGGAATCTCCGGTGGATCAAGCACGAATGATTGATCAATCGGCTGACCATCCACCATCACCGAAGGATCACCAGCCTCACAGCTCACCGTTTGTCCGCCGGTAGCAATTACCCGCTTGACGAGGATATTTTCCCCGTTGGGCAAAAGCCCAACTGCCGCCAAAGCATTCTGCGCACCTCGCACAATAATATTGCGCGAGCGTGTGACCTGAAACTCGTTATTCCACGACTCCGGCCCTTCGAAGACAACCACCTCCCCAGGTTGTGGGTCTGTGAAGTAATAGCTGACCTTCTGCACTGCGATGCGATCGTTTTCGCAGCCGGGACAACCATGCAGGGTAGGTTCCATCGACGCAGAAGGAATGACATACATCCGTCCCACCAATGCTTGTAAGAGCACCAGCAGGACAAAACCTGCCACCACGGGGAAGAAAAAATCCCGGGTGCGCAGGCGTTGGGAAGAAGGTTTATTCCTGGATGTCCGGGTCATCGATGCCACCGATGCGGGTAAACGGCCAGAAGACGAACTTCACCTTGCCGCGGACATTTTCCACCGGTACTGTGCCGTGGAATTTATCGGTCATGTGATAGCGAGAATCTGCCGAGGCCGTGCGATTATCACCCATGACCCAGATATTGCCCTCCGGTACTTCCACGGGACCAAAGTACGGGCCTCCACAAGCTTCCGAGCCTGTCGACTTATCTACCGGGTACGTTGGCGGGTCTTGCACGTAGTCTTGCTCGATGGGCTTGCCATCAACCATGACTGCAGGATCGCCCTCCTGGCAAGACACTGTCTGCCCACCGGTAGCAATCACGCGCTTAACCAGGGTATTTTCATCGGGCGGCGCCAAGGATACAAAGCTCAATGCATCCTGCACCCCGTGGATTACCGGGTTGGACGAGCGCGGCGAGACATAGCTGGAATTCCAGTCCTCGGTGCCTTTGAAGACGACAACATCGCCTGGTTCTGGCTCTCCATCGCCGTAATAGGAGATCTTTTCCGTAAAGATACGGTCATTCGTACAGCCCTCGCAGCCATGCAGTGTCGGCTCCATCGAGCCGGAAGGGATCACATACTGCCGTCCGATAAAGTTCTGGAAAAGGCCCACGATAACAAGGACCGTTGCCACGACCAGAAGGGTTTCCAGCAGCCACGGCATGTCTTTTTTCTTGGTTGCCCCTTCGCCTTGCGGGGAAGCGTTCCCCTCTACGGGGTTGGCCCCCTCACCTTCAGGCGACTGTTCCTGCGAGATGCTGTCTTTATTCACGCGCTAAATCCTAGCAACCCCACGTCCCGGTTCCCGCCTTATCCCCCTCGCGGCTGGAGAATTCACAGGCAATTATCCGGTTAAAGCCTGCCGGCTGACACCAGGAAATAGCTGGCAATAGGCACAAAAATCCCCCTTGCACCCACAAGGGTGCAAGGGGGATGGTGGCGCGCAGCGCACTAATACTAGCGACGCTCCTTGATGCGAGCCTTCTTACCGCGCAGATCGCGCAGGTAGTACAGCTTCGCACGGCGAACGCGGCCGCGGCGGGAGACCTTGATGGACTCCAGGTTCGGGGAGTGAACCGGGAAGGTACGCTCAACGCCGATACCGAAGGAGACCTTACGGACGGTGAAGGTCTCACGGATGCCGGAACCCTGACGACGGATGCAGATGCCCTTGAACAGCTGTGCACGCTCGTTGTTACCCTCGATAACCTTTACGTTAACGTCGAGGGTATCGCCTGGGCGAAAGGACGGGATATCGTCGCGCAGCTGTGCTGCATCGACCTTGTCAATAATGTTGGACATGCCAATATTCCTTTTCAGTTTGGGACAGAGGACCCTAGCGGCGCTAAGCCTAACCGGTTCGTGCCCGTTACATAGAACGGCCCCCTATTTTTCCATATGTACCTGCAGGAACCAAATTTCCTTCCCGGCACTTCTTTCTCTCCCCCGCCCAAGCTACGCCGCCGCAGCTTAGGAGGGAAACTGCTAAGCGGCCGCCCCCACCACCGCTAGGTGAAGTTTGCGCAGGTGATTGGATGGGTTCCACCTCGCCCGCATCATGGTTCCGACAACATCGTGGCAGAATCCTCCCTCCGGACTGCAAAAGCTCCCACCGTACGCAACGATGGGAGCTAAAGCAGCAGGCAAAACACTAGACCACGGCGGTTAGAAGCCTGCCTTCTTCAGGGCATCGGCCATGGCGCCACCACCGCCGGAGCCACCTCGACCGCCAGTGCGGCCGCGCGAGCCACCCCGGGAACCGCGCCCGGATTTGTGTCCGGAGCGCTTCCCTTCTCCCCTGGCGGCAGAGTTTGCGGCATGTTGCGCATCGCCACGGCGCTTGGGAGCCTGCTGCCCCGGTTCATCATCGAGGCGCAAAGACAAGCCGATGCGCTGCCGCTCGACGTCGACCTCCATGACTTTTACCTTGACCACTTGGCCAGAGCGCACGACCTCGTGCGGATCAGAGACGAACTTGTGGCTCATGGCAGAAACATGGACGAGGCCGTCCTGATGTACTCCAACGTCCACAAAAGCGCCAAAGGCCGCCACGTTGGTAACTGTGCCCTCAAGGATCATTCCCGGGGTGAGATCGGAGACCTTATGTACCCCCTCTTTGAAGGTTGCGGTCTTAAATTCCGGACGCGGGTCGCGGCCGGGTTTATCCAGCTCAGCGATGATATCGGTCACCGTAGGGATACCAAAGGTCTCATCTGCAAAATCTGTTGGCACAAGCTTGGAAAGTACGCGCGTATTGCCAATAAGCTCGGAAATGCCCAGACCGGTCTTTTCCGCAATGCGGGAGACCACCGGATAAGCCTCAGGGTGCACGGCGGAGGCATCCAACGGATCGGTGCCGCCATTGATGCGAAGAAAGCCGGCTGACTGCTCAAACGCCTTAGGTCCGAGACGCGGCACCTTCTTCAGTTCCTTGCGGGAAGCAAAGGACCCGTTTTCATTGCGATAGGCCACAATATTGGCAGCGATGGTGGAATTAACTCCAGCCACCCGCTCCAGCAGCGGGACGGAAGCAGTGTTGAGATCTACGCCCACGCCGTTCACGGCACTTTCCACCACACCATCAAGGGTGCGAGCGAGCGCGGTCTGGTTAACATCGTGCTGATACTGCCCCACCCCAATAGCCTTCGGATCGATCTTTACCAGCTCCGCCAGAGGATCCTGCAAACGACGAGCGATGGAGACTGCACCACGCAGCGAGACATCCATATCGGGGAATTCCTCCGCCGCCAGCTGCGAGGCAGAATACACCGAAGCGCCGGACTCTGAGACTACGACGGGCGTGGGACGCTGGCCTCCGGCCTGTTTGATGAGGTCCGCAATCTCCTGGGCGAGCTTCTCGGTCTCACGGGAGGCAGTACCATTTCCGATGGCCATAAGGTCCACCGAATGCTTGGCGCACAAGGTAGACAAGGTCTGTAGCGCCTGGCTCCACTGATTCTGCGGCTGGTGCGGGTAGACAATAGTGGTATCGAGCACTTTGCCGGTTTTGTCCACAACCGCACACTTGACGCCATTGCGGTATCCCGGATCCAGTCCGATGGTGGCACGCTGACCTGCCGGCGCAGCAAGTAGCACGTCCCGCAAATTGGTGGCAAAAATCTTGAGCGCACCTTCCTCTGCCACTTCTTTCAGGCGCATACGTACATCCAGGCTGGAGGAAATATAAAGCTTGGTGCGCCAGCCCCAATGGACGGCGTCAGCAAGCCACTTGGAGGAGCGATCCAGTTCAAAGCGGGAGGCAATAACGTCCTCATAGTCCGCGTCATCGCCAGCATCAAGCTGCAATTGCAATACGCCTTCATTCTCGCCCCGCAGGAGCGCCAAAATGCGGTGCGAGGGCAATGTGTGGAAAGACTCGTTGAAGGAGAAGTAATCCTTAAACTTCGCCCCTTCTGCTTCCTTGCTCTCAATGACGTGCGCGCCCATAACGCCTTCAGTAAACATGCGCTCTCGCACCTCACCCACCAGGTCAGCGTCCAGTGCGAAGCGATCCACCAGGATGGCGCGGGCACCGTCGAGGGCTTTCTTTGTATCTTCAAAGCCCTCGCAAAGGAAGGCCTGCGCTAGATCTTCTGGGGTGGCGTGAGGATCCGCGATGAGCTTATCGGTCAGCTCTTCTAGGCCGGCCTCGCGGGCAATATCCGCCTTAGTTTTACGGCGCTTCTTATACGGCAGGTACAGGTCCTCCAGGCGCGCCTTGGTTTCGCAGGCAAGGATTTGTTTCTTCAGGGCGTCGCTAAGCTTGCCCTGCTCCTCAATCGCCGCAAGGATGGTCTCCTTACGCTCCTGCAATTCCTTCAGGTAATTCGCGCGCTCCTCAATAGTGCGCAGCTGGGAGTCATCCAGCCCGCCGGTGGCCTCCTTGCGGTAGCGAGCAATAAAAGGCACGGTATTGCCCTCCGTAAGGAGCTGCAACGCGGTGGAAATCTGTGTTTCCTTCACGTTGAGCTCGGCGGCGATGGTTGCCGCAATATTCACGTGGTCTCCTCACTCTTTTCTCGAGGTTTGGGATTAGACCCACCCAATTTACCGCACTGCCCCTTCACCGCCTTCGCTTGCCGACGCCCCTCTCAACGCAAAAACCTCCTTTCCAGCAAGGAAAGGAGGAAGGTGCGGCGCGTGCTTAGTGGATAACCACGCGGGCGTTATCGCCGCCGGTGCAAGTAACCCGGGCGGAGCTACCGGAGCAGTACATGGTGTAGGTACCACCGGTGGTCGGCGAATGGACGCTCAAGGTGACGTTAGTGCCGCCACCCGCAACCCAGTTATTCATAAAAGTGGTGTAGACGTTGCGAGCAAAAGGACTGGAAGTCGGGCCAGTCGCATAATAGTTAGGGTAATCACCCCAGGAATGTCCATTGCTGGAGCCAGCGGAACCAGCCTGTGCCGGTGCTGGTGCCGGGGCTTCCTTGGTCTCGGTCACCGTGACCGGGCTGGAGTCCTCATCCTCTGCAGAATCCTTGGAGGAACCGGACTTCTTGCCGGACCCCGACCCAGCTCCGGATCCGCTATTCGCATCCGCCTGCTGGAATTGGCTATCCCCTGCAGCGCTATCCGTAGAGTCACTCTTGTTATTGGTCACGAACATAATGACCATGGCAGCCACCGCGATTACCGCCACAATGGCTGCGATAATCGCAGCGATCGTGGCACCGCTGACGCCGTCATTGTTCTGCTGGGGATAATACTGTTGGTTGTACTGGGGCGGCTGCTGGTTAAATCCACCGTAATTATTGCTATTGGGAGCCGTCATGGTTTAGGGACCACCTTGGGAATAGAAGTTTGGAGGGAATGTCCCCTTACTATAACCCCAAACGGCCTAAGCGCTGCAGATTTAGCGTGAAAATGCGGCGATTAATTTTCTCGTCGGCGCCTATTGCGCAGCTTCCGCTCGCCATACCGCTGGGGTACCAAGCCCCATCTCTGTAAAACCGATTTCCGCGCTCCCCAACCACAGCGCTTCCGGGGGCAAACATTCCGCCACAGTGGGGGCCACGGTGGCTAAGGGGTGTGCGGTCTCACCGTTAACTATAAGCCGCCACACCGGAATTCCCTGCGGTCGCTGACCAAACCTGAAACGGTATTCCTGCGCTAAAGGGCTGCTCTCCGGGCATGACTCCGCTACCTGAATGACGAAAATGCTAGCTGGATGAAAGCCCTGAGCACGTAGCCTGTCAGGCAGTCCTGCGAGGCAATCCTCATTCTCTCGAGTTCCTAGAAGCACGGAAAGATCAGCACTAACCTCCATTAGCCTTCACCCTTAGCCTTAGCTTCCTGCTCCAACTGCGCAATGAAAGCCCTATCATCCTTGTCTAGCTCGGCTACTTCCAGCAGCTCGGGACGGCGCTGCCAAGTGCGCAATAATGCTTGTTCGCGCCGCCACTTATCCACCAAGGCGTGGTTTCCCGAGGTCAAAACGTCCGGTACGGCCAGACCCCGCCACTCTCGCGGCTTGGTATAGCTCGGGCCCTCCAAGAGACCATCAGAAAAGGAATCCTCTTCATGGGAGCGCTTATTGCCCAGCACGCCTGGAATGAGTCGCACGACGGCCTCTGCAATTACCAACGTCGCTACTTCCCCACCGATCAACACATAATCACCGATGGATACCTCGCGGACGCGGTAGCGACGCGCGGCATCATCCACCACGCGCTGATCGATTCCCTCATAACGCCCGCAAGCAAAGACGATATGCTCCTCAGTCGACCACGCACGCGCATCCGCTTGACTAAACGGCTGTCCCGTTGGGGTAGGCACAATGAGCAGTGGGAGGTCACTATCCTCCTCGGGCTGGGCGTCAACCGCATAGGCGTGCGCCTCTACTCCTTCAAGCTCATCGTGGCGGGGACGGTTCAAGTGCGGAAGGGCCGATTCTAGGTTCGGTGCACTTTCCTGAGCAGCAACACTATCGAGTGCCGGCCCCCATACTTCCGGCTTCATAACCATGCCAGGGCCGCCGCCGACCGGCGAATCATCGACAGACTTATGCGCATCAGTCGCCCACTGCCGCAGATCATGTACGCCTACTTCAAGGCGACCTTGTTCAATGGCTTTTCCTAAAAGTGCATGCCGCAACGGCTCCAAGTACTCCGGAAAGATGGTGACAACATCAAGCCTCATAGGTCCAGCAATCCTTCCGGCGGGTCAATGGTGCACGTCCCTGCTGCAAGGTCCACGTCAGGAACAATGGCATGCACGAAAGGAATGAGTGCTTCCTTGCCAGTGTCGAGATTTACCTCTAGCAAATCTTGGCTTCCACCGTGGATGACCGACGTAACCTCACCAATGTTTTTGCCCGCCAGAAGTACGCGTAGTCCTTCCAGCTCATGGTCATAAAAACCGCCATCATCGCTATCGAGCGGCGCGGCGAAAAACTTCGTGCCGCGCAGGCTATCCGCCACATTGCGGTCTTTTACTTCTTCGAAGGTAACGAGCAGCCTTCCCTTGTGAGTGCGGACTGCCTTGATAGTTAGCGTGTGCTCTTTTTTGCCCTGCGTGCCATGGAGCGCTTCCCCCACCGCAAAGCGCACCTCCGGTTCGTCAGTAGTGGCCTCGATTACTACTTCACCCTTCACGCCGTGCGATTTAATCACGCGACCAATCATCAATTCCATAGCGGAAATTCTACAGCACGAGCCTTTTCCCTTGTCAGTGATGGGTTTTCAGCTACTTCGAAAAAGTTCCAGTTTTTGGGGCTCATTGTCGTTAAAGTAGGCACATGAGCGATTTACCTACCAATTCCCCGGATACTTTTGGCACGGCTTCCCATCTGGGCACTGCTTCCGCTATGACTACACTTAATTTGCTCGATATCGCACCGGATACGGATCCGCAGCGGCCCCGCCCAGGCGTACAGCGCGTCTTGAGCACCGATGGCGCTAATCTCATTCTCTTTAGCTTTGCACCAGGACAGTCCCTACCGGACCACAAGGCCGCTCATCCCATTACCGTGCAGACGCTCCGCGGGCAGCTCAACTTCACCTATGGTGAAGAAACCGTCACCCTTACGCCGGGCACGATCGTGCATCTTCCTGCATATGAGGTGCATAAAGTCGAGGCTGCAGCTGCGGATTCCGGTACCTCTACCCCCGCAATTTTGTTGCTCACTATGCTGACAAAATAGTTTATAGGAACATAAGTTTCGGTGATAAAATGACTCTCATGGAATCGCATAATAAGCCTTACCATCATGGAAACCTCCACGATGAGCTGCTCCGCATCGCAGTCCAGCTAGGCAAGCGAAGCGGCCCCAATGCCATCACGGTCCGTGCCGTTACCCGCGAAGCCGGAGTATCCCCTACCTCCGCCTACCGCCACTTCAAGGATCAAGAAGAACTACACGATAAGGTAGCAGAGCTTGCCACCGACGAACTGGTCCGGCGCCTGCATGAGACTACTAAAGCTGCCGGGCACTTGGATTTTCCAGAGCACTTGGTGCAAATCGGTTACGCTTACCTCGAGTTTGCCTTGGATGAGACCAATTTCTTCCGTTGCATGTTGGAATGGAAGGCGCTGCGCTTCATGCTCGGTGTGGATCCACACACCGAAGATGATCCGAAGATGGATCACCTTCAGCAGATTCGCGATTTCTTCGCCCTTCTCGCCCGCCACGCGCAAGCTTTGGACAATACTACTGACCCCACATATTTCATGCAGAACGCCCTTTTGGCATGGTCTACCATCCATGGCTTTACCGTTCTTGCCGTCAACGGCCCCATGTCACAGCTACCACGCGAGCAAATCCTAGAACTTTTTGCTCCGGTTGTTGCCGGCGGCCTGCGTGGCATGGACTTTAAAGATCCGTCTAATGTCTACAGTCGCTATGCCGACTACAAGCCACAGAGCTAAGGGAAACATTCACCCTCCCCCACCCGTTGTAGCTTGCAGGGTTTCAACGTACCTTTTCTAAAAATGACCGCGCACGCACCTCCACCAAGGACATGCGTGCGCGGTCATCTCTTTGGGCCGGTTGATTTCATCCACACAACACAAAGGCCCCGCCTACACAACTTGCACAGTGGTGTAGGCAGGGCCCGAAGTTAGAAGCGCTGCGCGTTTAGCAAAGGAAGGCAGATTACTCTGCAGACTCCTCGGAAGCTTCCTCAGCCTTCTCCTCGGCCTCGGCATCAGCTTCGCCGGCAGCAGCAGCGGCAGCCTCTGCAGCAGCAGCTTCCTCAGCGGCCTTCTTCTCAGCCTCTTCCTTGGCCTTCTTCTTCTTTTCGGTGATGGCCTCGATGGTTGGACCGTTGTTAGCCTCAGCCAGTGCCTCGTTGAAGATCTCCAGCTTGGACTTCTTCTCCTCAGCAACCTTCAGGGTGCCTTCTGCACCAGGCAGGCCCTTGTGCTTCTGCCAGTCACCGGTGACCTTCAACAGAGCAAGAACCGGCTCGGTTGGCTGTGCGCCGACGGACAGCCAGTGCTGCGCACGCTCAGAATCGATCTGGATGAGGGAAGGCTCTTCCTTCGGGTGGTAGATACCAATGTTCTCGATTACCTTGCCGTTACGACGGGTGCGGGCATCAGCAATAACAACGCGGTACTCAGCAGCGCGGACCTTGCCCAAACGCTGCAGCTTAATCTTGACAGCCATGACGGCTCCTTTTCTAGTCACTGGGCAGTACAGACGCGCACCAGGTAGTGCGCCGGTTCAACCCTTGGATTTAATCTGCGTGTGACATACCGGCCGACCGTAGACGGGAACGGTGCTACGCAGAATATTACGTTCTGTGGACTACCTAGCCCGGAGTATCCGAGTAGATAACCTGAAGTATTTTAGCGCGAGTATCTGCAATTTTAAAAATCACGACGCCACTCACGCAGGTTCGTTATGCCATCGATACTAAAGCAGAGTAGCCTTAAGGGCCGAATATAGACATTTGGTTTCATATGTATGGCGCGCCTTCTGCCTCACTGTAAAGGCGTTGACGCACGAAAAGACAGTTTATGACTAAAGAATCACCGCGAAATTTCCGGTACCGCTATGACCTTGATGGTCTTCGCGGTATTGCCATCGGCCTAGTAGTTATCTACCACGTCTTCGTTGGACGCGTCTCCGGCGGCGTGGACGTATTCTTGCTGCTATCCGGCTACTTCTTCTTGGGCTCCCAGCTGCGCTACGCCAGCAAGCCCAACGCTTCTTTAAACCCTTGGTGGCCCATCTGGCGCACCCTGCGACGTTTGGTACCCAGCTTAGTTTTGGTCATTGGCGTGACCTACATTCTGGTGCGCATTTTCACCCCACAGCTCATGCGCACCGAGCTCACCCAGCAGATCACAGCCACCATGCTGTACTACCAGAACTGGGAGCTAGCGGAACAAAACGCCGACTACACGGCGGCCGCAGCGGATACCTCCCCGCTGCAGCACATGTGGTCCATGGCCGTACAGGGCCAGTTCTACATCATGGGCATTGCCTTTGCGACCATCTTGGCAGCCATCATGAAGTTCCGGCCGAAGCACCAACCACTGGGCAAGCGCAGCTTCCCCACAGTCAACCAGATTGCGGGCCCGATCCTCATTGTGGCCACCATTGCCTCCTTCGCCTATGCTTCACGCCACGGCCTCTACGGCACCCCGGAGAACTACTACTCCACCTGGTCACGCGCTTGGGAGTTGACCTTGGGTGCTGTCCTAGCCATCTACGGTTCCGCCTGGAAGATTCCGCCCCGCCTTTATGACCTCTTTACGGGTTTGGGCCTTGTGATGCTCATCTTTACCGGTGCCATCATCGCCGATACCACCGCGTATCCTGGCCCGCTTTCGCTCTTGCCGCTGGGCGGCGCCGTGCTCATCATCTTGGGTGGCGGTGGCAAGATTTCCAAGGCCATGGCCTCCAAACAGGCCCGCTGGCTGGGCGATGTAGCCTATCCGCTCTACCTATGGCACTGGCCTCTGCTTATCCTGTCCACCTCTTATTTGGGTCAAGAAACCCCATCGTGGTGGCTGGGCGTTATCATTATCGCCATTTCACTGGTGCTGGCGGACCTCACGCACCGCTTTTTGGAGCGGCCACTGCGCCAGCATCGCAAGCGCCCCACCGCCGAGGATCTGCCGGTACGCAAGGGCCTATCGACATTGCGGAAGCCGGCAGGCGCTGCTCGCGGCGTCGGTGGTGTCGTGGTTGCTGCGGCCGTTGTCGGCCTTCTGGCCATTCAGCCGCTGTGGATGCGCACGCTTGATGATGCCGACGCAGAACTTCTGAATCCTTCCCTCTACCCCGGTGCGACGACGTTCATCAATCACCTCACCCCACCGGATAATGTAGAGATTAAGCCTGACCCAATTCTGGCCGGCGGCATCCAGCCACCAGTGGCTGCTAATTGGTGCTTTGTTCCGGATAGCCAGCCCGCTGATTTCTTCTTCGAAACCCGCAAAGACGGCAAAACTCCGTGCATTTTCGGTGACACAAACGCAGAAAAGGAAGTCTATTTGGTTGGCGGCTCCCACGCGGAACAGTATTCTTCCGCGCTTGACCGCCTGGGCAAAGAAATGGGCTTTAAATTGGTTCCGTTGCTACGCCAAGGTTGCCCCATCGAGCTGGGTGACGATGTCACCGTGACCCCTGAGTGCGCCGAATGGGGCAAACTAGTGATGGATCGCATCGAAGAAGCAAACCCAGCCTTGGTGATTTCAAATACCACGCGCCCGCAAAATGAGTACGGCACGGGCCCCGATGCTGTTCCCGCTGGATACCAGGCATTTTGGGATGAATTAGCCGAGCGCGATATCCCCTTCTTGGGCTTCCGCGATAACCCGTGGGGCTTCGATGAGGAAGGCCGTCCGCGCGAGTTCGATGAGTGCTATGTAGCCACCGAAGATGCCTATGGTTGCGGCATGCGCTTTGAGCAGGTCTACCAGCCCTATGACCCCGGTGCAGTAGTGCTCTCGAAGTACCAGAATATGCTCTCGGTAGATACCGCCCCGTGGTTCTGCGATGACAATGGTGACTGCCCAGTCATCATCGGCAATACGATGGTCTACCGCGACATGCACCACATCACCAATGCCTTCGCGGAATCGGCTATGCCCATGATTCGCGAGGCCCTGAAGCCATTCCTCAACGGGGAAAAGGTCCAACAGCAAGCCCCTGATATCCCCCCGGAGCAGGCCGCAGCAGCTGTGGAGCCGGCACCCGCCGCACCTACCGACGCCGGCAAGCCACATGCCAACCCAGTCCCCTACCCCAACACTGTGCGCGACGACGCCGTCTAGGCCATAGCGCGCGAACACGCGCCAACGCCTACGAGCACGGGCGCTGGGGATAAGGCACCCAACTGCCTGCATAGAACGAAGGAGGCTCCCACAATAACGTGGGAGCCTCCTTTGCTATGTCTTAAGACTGAGGCAGACTATTTTTTGCCCTTGCCAAAGTCCAAGTTGTTGAGATCAATATTTTCCATTCCCTTCGGCATCTTTGGCATGCCCGGCATTCCCGGCATGCCACCGCCGCCGCCCATTTGCTGCTGGAGTTTTTGCAGTTCTTCCATGGACGGCATGCCGCCACCACCTGGCATTCCGCCCATGCCCGGCATTCCGCCCGGCATCTTCGGGCCGCGGTTTCCACCGCCGCCCTTGCCCTTCTTGCGCTTGCCGTTTTTACCCTTGCGGCCCTTCGGCTTCTTCTTGGTAGCAGAGCGGCCACCCATACCACCCATGCCGAATTGGCCAGCCATCTTAGACATCATCTTCTTAGCTTGGTTGAAGCGCTCGATGAGCTGGTTGACCTCAGAAACGCTCACGCCAGAGCCATTAGCAATACGCTTGCGGCGCGAAGCATTGAGGATCTTCGGATTCTCACGCTCCTGCGGAGTCATACCACGGATGATGGCCTGGATGCGGTCCAGCTGCTTTTCATCCACCATGGCAGCCATCTCATTCATCTGCTTGCCGCCGGGCATCATCTTCAGCAGGTTGCCGATGGGCCCCATCTTGCGGATCATCAGCATCTGCTCAAGGAAGTCATTCAGCGTCAGCTCGCCAGAACCAAGCTTGGAGGCGGCCTCCTCGGCCTTCTGATGATCCAAGGTGGCCTCGGCCTGCTCGATGAGGGAAAGCAAGTCACCCATGCCCAAAATGCGGCTGGACATGCGCTCGGGGTGGAAGACATCGAAATCATCGAGCTTCTCACCGGTAGAGGCATACATAATGGGCTTGCCGGTGACCTCACGAATAGACAGGGCCGCGCCACCGCGGGCGTCACCGTCCAACTTGGTGAGAACCACACCGGTAAAGTCCACGCCATCGCGGAAAGCCTCGGCAGTCTGCACGGCATCTTGGCCGATCATGGAGTCGATGACAAAGAGGACTTCGTCTGGGTTCACGGCATCGCGGATATTGCGCGCCTGCGTCATCAGTGTCTCATCAATGCCCAAGCGGCCGGCGGTATCGATGATGACCACATCGTGCTGTTTCTGTTTGGCCTCAGCAATACCGCGCTTGGCGACGTCCACCGGATCACCGTGGGAGGTACCCATTTCATGCTCATTGGAGTCCAGGGAGGTACCCGGATCTGGCGCGAAGGTCGGCACCTCGGCGCGCTCGCCGACGATCTGTAGCTGCTGCACCGCACCCGGGCGCTGCAAGTCACAAGCCACCAGCATCGGGGTATGCCCTTGCTTGGCCAGGTGCTTGGCCAGCTTGCCGGCCAACGTGGTCTTACCGGCACCCTGCAAACCGGCGAGCATGATCACTGTCGGCGGGTTCTTCGCTAGGTTCAGGCGGCGAGTTTCACCGCCGAGGATCTCAATGAGCTCTTCATTGACGATCTTGACTACCTGTTGGGCTGGGTTGAGCGCCTCAGAGACTTCCGCGCCACGGGCACGTTCCTTGATGCGCTTGATAAAGCCACGGACGACGGTCAAAGACACGTCAGCTTCCAGCAGCGCGAGGCGGATCTCGCGGGCGGTGGCATTAATGTCAGCCTCGGTCAGTTTGCCCTTACCGCGCAGGCCCGCCAGGGCTGACTGTAGGCGGTCTGATAGTGAGTCAAACACTACGGATGCGCTCCCTTAATTTAGATCGATCTAAAGTTCAACTATTTAATCTTAGTCCCTTGCCAGGGCCCTGGTCACATTCCCCACCACCGTAGCGCGGGAAGCCTGCCCGGCAAGGAAGACATTGACGATCATTGTCGCGCCCATAATCTCATGGCGCAGCCACACAAAGTCTGGCAATGCCTCTATCAAGTGCCCCAAAGCGCCAATGCGCTCGACGGTACGGATCACCAAGATGCCGCCCACATCAAAAGCCGCGGTGGTTACTTCTCCCTCGATATCTGGCAGCTCCGTATAGGTACGGGAGTTATAAGACTGGATAAACCTTATCTCCTGGGCCGCTTCCTTTAGGGTCTGTTGTACGGTGCGGATGAAAAACTCCGCCTTATAAGTACCGTCATCCTCTTTGACGATATTGGCCCGCACGATGGTCCACCCCAAAGCGGACAGCAAGGCAAAAATGCGCTTGAGCTCCCCTTTGGAGGAGCCACACCAGGACACAGTAACTTCTTGGTCTTCCCAATCCACCGTAAGCGCAACGCCCTCAGTAGATAGCGGCACGTGCACCGCGGGGCGCTGAAGGACGCCTGGTTTGAGTGCTTCCAGAGCGCGCGAGACGATAAACTTCTGCGCTTGCTCTACCCGCGGTGTCCAGACGCTAGGCCCTGTCGATTGTGCATCAGCCTTAGCCAATACCGCCAGCAGCGAAATAATCAGCGGATCGTAATGCGCTGCGGCCAACAATGCGTCGCGAGCGGCATCGGAGAACGGGTCCATTGTCGCAGCTAGCCGCGCTAAGGTGATATGCTCTGCCACCAGAATTTGAGCACGCGACCTATCGGCCACGCTCAACCGCATGCGGGCTGCCTGGCGAGCTATCATTTCCGCGCCTACCTGAGCGTGGGGGCGCTCGTAGCCCTTACCAATGTCATGGTAAAGCGCGGCCAGCAATAATAGATCAGGGCGAGCTACCGAGGTGCGCACCTCCGCGCACCGAGTAACCGTCGCAATGAGATGATGGTCCACCGCTCTGACGTGGCTGCGCTCGCGCGGCAACAAACCGCGCACATGCCCCCATTCCGGCACTAGACGTTCCCACAGGCCATAGCGGTCCAAATCCTGAATAACCCGCGGCGTATATTGCGGGGACGACAAAATGGCGAAGAAATCATCCACCGCTGCTCGCGGCCAGCGTGGCGGCAGAATCGGCAATTTTTGGAGCTGGTGCCAGGTGGTCTCGGCAACGGCATATCCCGTGCGTGCTGCGGCTGCCGCAACGCGTGTAAGCAACCACGGATCCTCCACATTCGGTTTGCGCGAAAGGTAGATAACGCCGCCCTCTGCCACCACGTCCACATCGAGTGGACGGCGCTGCCCGCGGCCCGCCGCCAGCGCATTTCTCCCCAGCACCCCTCGGGCGGTGGCCAGGCCGCGTTCTACGGCCTTATTAACAGTGGCTGCAGCGCCTACCAAAGCGGCGGTTAAGGCATATCGGTTTTCAAAGCCCAAATCCGCAGCCACGTCCGCGGCGAACTCGGGGTCTAAGATATCGCGGTGGCGTCGGGCTTTGACATGCAGGAGTGTGCGGACGTCGAGAAGCAGCTGCTTTTCGACGTCTAGATCAGGAAAGTCGCACAGGTTACCCAAAGCCATCGCGCGCAGAAGCTGAATATCGCGCAGTCCCCCACGGCCATTTTTCAAGTCTGGATTCGTCATTGCTGCTACCGCGCCCGAGCGCTTCCAGCGAATAATCGCGGTATCCACAAAGTCATCAAAGCCGCGCTGCAGCTGGCGCCGCCACGCTGCGAGCAGCTGTGCCCGCGCCTCATCCACTAATATCTTGCGCCCTGCGACAAAGGCCAAGTCCAACTGTGCAAAGCCAGCAGAAGCATCTTCTGCAGCAATCGCCGCACACTCCTGCGGGGTGCGCAGGGCATAATCTAGGCGATACTTGGCATCCCATACGGGCAACCACAGCTTCTCCACCAGCGCTGGGTCTGGATCGTGGCCCTCCGGATAGATAAGGATGACGTCAATATCCGATTGCGGGGTCATCTCATTGCGGGCGAAGGACCCGGTGGCAGCGAGCGCAGTCCCCGCTGGGAGCTCGAGGCTGCGCAATACACGAAGCGCCGAGGCATGGGCCTCGGCGCGAATCTGTGCGGCGTTAAGCATGCTGGTTTTACAGTGCCGCCTCGCCGTGCTCCCCGGTGCGTACACGAATGGCATCTTCTACTGGGGTTACCCACAGCTTGCCATCGCCGATTTTGCCAGTGTAGGCAGCATCCACAATGGCGTTAATGATGTCTTCAGCGTGGTCATCCGCCGCTACTACTTCCAGCTTGACCTTAGGCACAAAATCGGTGGCGTATTCTGCTCCGCGATATACCTCGCTATGCCCTCGCTGCTGCCCAAAGCCCTGGCTTTCAGTAACAGTGAGACCGCGTACTTCCTGCTGCTCTAGCGCCTGACGGATTTCCGGCAGGGTAAAGGGCTTAACGATGGCCGTGATGAGTTTCATTGTTACTCCTTGTTTTCTCTTCGGGGCGGGCTAGAAGCACCGAATAGTGTGCATCCATTCTAGCCCGAGCACGGCAGTTGCTGTGCACTATATTCGCGTCATGAATCTAGGGCCCGGTGAATGCCACAATCCAGTAAAACCAAAAGGCGGCGAGCTCGTCTGCATTTCCGCCATTGAGCGCTATTGCAGATAAGACTCGCCGCCAGAAGGCGCTGAGGGTGACTAGATATCGTCTTCCTTGGCTTGCACGGTTTGGACTTTTTTGTGGTTATGCTTGGCGTGTTTGACGTCAGTAACTGTTACGCCGTAGATGGAACGTCCCAGGTAGAAGGAACCTACTGAACCGATAATCCACACACCGAAGCAGGCGATCAGGGCTTGAATGAGCAGCCACAGGGAAAAGCCATCGCGGCCAAAATCTACAACTAGTTTGGCCACGATAATCAGCGGTACCGCAAGACCCACGGTCGGCCCCAGCAGGTTAGCGCGCGTCAATGCGTCGGGCGCCCGCCACAGGGATATAACCGTCGCGACCACCAAAATGGTGGCGATAATAAGTAGCACCGAGGCGATAATCTCAGAAATAGCCATTTTATCGCCTGCCCTTCGAGATAATGCGGGCCATAGATAGCGTGGGCAGCACGCCCGCGGCAATGGCACCGAGGAGTGCAATGTAGTAGGCCATCGGGGCGTTATTGGTCATCGACCATGCCAAGTACATGCAGATCATGCCGTAGAACACGATGTCAGACGTAATTGCGCGAGTGAGCTCATCGCGTGTGCGCAGTGCAAGCAGCACGCCGCACCATGTGGCGACGCCAATGATGAATACGCATACAAATACGACCCAGCCGAACGGGGACAGTGTGGCAAAATCAATCATCGCTCGGTCTCCTTCCTGCGTTTTATGTTCCGGGCATGACGCTTTGGCTTTTCGACGTCCGCTTCGCTTTCTGAAAGCGGAGTGTCCTCCGCCCGCGCCAAGTCAGGCGAGCGCATAAAGCGACCGACAGATTCGAGGGGATACTCGTAGAATGCCTCATCCAATTCCGTCGTCCCTCCTTGGCCTGGGACGCCGTAGTCGATGTCTTTCACCCGTGGGGCAAGGCGTTGCTCCATATCAGCCAAGTCAGCCACGATTGCCGCCGGGTCAGATCCCTGAACTGCCTGCACCAGCACGATGCGCGGCAGCCCCTTGCGGGGTGGCTCGCGCAAACCCAACGAAAGCGTTCCTGGCGTTGCGGTGATGGAAGAAGTAAACCAGAAGATCTCCCATGCGCCAGTCACACGCAGTGGATAACGAATGATAACCGGGTGGTATTCGTTATCTGGCTTAAAGGCCGCCATCGCCAGGCTAATGCCGGCCACAAAGATTTCCTTAATGAGCCACAATGCATACACCACTGCGTTCATTTAACGGCCCTCCTGAATTTCATCGATATTGGGAACTGCAATCGGCTCGTCTCCCAAGACGGTTTCAGTATAAGCGGTGGTATCAAGCAGCTGCTCCGAGGCGCTATCCACAACGTCCAGAACGTTTCCAGAGAAAATGAACATGCACAGCGAACCAAGGATGAGTGCGGCAGAGGGGGCCATGAGCTTTTTGCGGATGATCAGTTCATCCGGAACCTTATCTTCCGGCAAGCCCTTGCCCCAGAAAACCTTGCGCCATACGCGCAGCATGGCCAAGAAGGCGGCAAAGGAGGCAATGATAATAGCCGCGATAGCGATCCACGCCCACGCGCCTCCTACCCGGGCAATCTCGAAGACGATCATCAGCTTGCCCCACATTCCGGAGAACGGCGGGAAACCTACGACGGAGAACGCACCGGCAGCGAAAATCCACGCGATAATGGGGTCCCGACGAGCGAGACCGGACAGCTTGGTTAGCAGGCCCGTGCCGTAGGTTTCCTCAATGGCGCCAGAAGCCAAGATCAGCGAACCAACAGTCAACATGTGGTGAATCGTGTACATAATGCCGGCTGCTAGTGCGCGGCGTGGGTCATCAGAGGTAAAAGCAAGCATTACCAAGATGAAAGGCATGCCGTTGAGCATCTGATAGCCGAGCACGCGGCGAATGGAGTTCTCCGCTAGGCCGCCAAAGGCACCGATCATCATGGAGATGATCATGATCACGATGATCAACACATTCCAGCGCTGATCCAGACCGAATAGCTGCACGTAGAGGCGATAGAGCATGTACACGGCCACCTTGGTGTGCAGGCCGGAAAACAGGCCCATCACCGCAGCTGAGGTCCCCGGGTAAGTGCGAGGCAACCACGATTGCACAGGGAATACGCCGGCCTTGGCGGTGATTGCAATGAGAATCAAACCCGCGGCGACGGTGACGGGCCCGTTACCTGCTGCCGCACCCTTCAATGCGCCAAGGTTAACCGCGCCGGTAACCGAATACATATAACCCACGCCAACGACCAGCAAGGTGGAGGCGAAAAGGTTCACCAAGACGAAGGCACGTCCGGCCGCCAGACGCGACCAAGTACCAGACATGGTGATAAGGCCATAAGACGGCAGAAGCATAACCTCAATAAAGACGAAGAAGTTAAAGAGGTCAGCAGTAAGCAACGCACCGCAGACACCGGTAATCAAAATCAAGGTGAGCGATGGATAAAAGCGAGACTTGGTCTCCCCGCCCGCAATGGCAAACCAGTTGGCGCCAAAAGCGACAATCATCGTGGTGATGATCATCAACGCGGAGAAAGCATCCGCAGCAAACGGGATACCCACATTGCCTTGGTATAGGCCCACTGTGTGGGCAACTACCCCGTTGTTCATGGTGTACATCAGCAGACCCAGGCCAGCGAAGATTCCCATGCCCGGGATGATCAACATGATGGAATCGCGCACCGCACGCCACGGTGCCAGCAGTGCAAAGGCTGCTGCAATCAGCGGGACCGCTGGGAATAGCGGAAGGAGTTGAGCTACAGCATCAGTCATTATTTATCATCCTCCTTCTGTTCAGCTGCCCCGCGCTCTGCTACGGGAGTGTCGTGGTCCACCTGACCGATACGGTCAAGTTGGTTGGTGGATTCTTCCAGAATCTGGCGATTTTGGGCGTCACGGCCCAAGGTTGAAAAGGCATGGTCGATGGTGTTGTCATCAACCGGCTCCACCACATCGGTGTCGTCGTTCTTGCCCATTGCCGCCATCGTCAACAGGATGGTCGAGGTTGCCATGGAAATAACCACCGCGGTCAACACGAAGGCCTGCGGCAGCGGATCTGCCATCTGGTCGTGTGGAACCTGGGAGGGGAAGGACTCGCCGCGGTAGGAGTACACGCCCGTAGCCAGCAGCATTAGGTTAGCTCCGTGTCCGAAGGCCATCATGCCCAACACGATGCGCACCAAACCGCGCTGCTGGATGAGGTAGACGGCACTGCCTATGAGCAAAGCAATAGTCAATGCAAGGATCATTACTTCTCTCCTCCTCGCTTAGGCATGGACCGTTTATTTTTCCTCTTCGTCCTTGCTTCCGATGGCGTCAGCAAAGCCAAAGGATCGGTCGAGGGGTTAATCGGGTCCGGATACGGATCATCGACATCCTCAAGCGAAATGCGCGGCGTGGTTGGCAGCGCGGAATTATCATCATGAATCCACGGCAGGAAGTCACGCTCCGTGCCAGGGCGCAGGTAACCGCCCAGGGCATTAATCGCCATGGTCAACATGCCCAACACCGCTAGGTAGATGCCCAAATCGAAGATGAGCGAGGTAGTCCAGTGCTGACCAAAGGCCTCAGCATGAATAGCCGCGAGGAAGCCACCATTTCCAAGGCCGTGGTGCAAGTAGCCCACGAAGCCTGCAATCAAGGCAGTAATAATGCCGATGCCGGTCAGGTGAATCGGGGTCATGCGGCCAAAGACGATTTCATCAGAGCCTCGGGACAGGTAGATAAGCCCGATTGCGGCGCCCATAATCAACGCTGCCGGGAAGCCACCGCCAGAGGCATTATGCCCGCGGAAGAAAACGATGACAGACATGATTACCAGAAGCGGGATTACCACGTGAACGCCCTTGCGCAGTGGCACAGAGTTCAGCTGTGACTGGCCAAATGGCGCAGGACGTGTACCTGACTTGAACGGGAACCGCGGCAACGTCGTAGTAATGGCTGCGATAACCACTGCTGCCATGCCCAGCACGGAAAGCTCGCCCAAAGTATCAAGCGCACGGAATTCCACGATGATGGTAGCCACAACGTTATCGCCGCCTGTAATATCCGGCGCATTATCGAGATACCACATGGCTAGATCCGAACGCTCGTGTCGGCCCATTAGTCCCCACACGCCCAAGAATGCAGCCACACCGGCTAAAACTGCGATGATAATAGAGCCGGTCTTGCGGGACTTATCCTTCACCGGTTGGAAGGTTTCCGGCAGGTAGCGCAGCACCATCATCATGACGATGACGGATAGGGCTTCCACCATAAACTGAGTCAAAGCTACGTCCGGCGCCCCGAGCAGGAACATCTGCAGGGTTACACCAGTGCCGGCAATGCCGATCATGATGGCACCGGTCAAGCGATTCTGAGTGCGCACCAAACCAAACATGGCCAGCGCGATGATTCCTAATGGCAGCAGATCCCATGGGTTATCCAGACCATCTACCCTCGGCTGCAGCGCTACCCCATCGACGCCCTCGCGGATGAGGGTGGTCGCGGCCAACACGATAACCAAAATGACAATAGGCAGCATGTGGCGGGACGGATTATGCGAATCGGACATCTTGGCCAAGACTCGTCCCAGCCGCGAACAACCCAACTGCAAAGAGTGCAGCAACTCATTGCCGCTGCGCGGCATAAACTCCCTGTCCTCAAAGCTTGCCCACATCGTCTTGCGGGCAAAGATACCGGCAATACCGGCGATAAGGACCACGAGCGAGATAAGGAAAGGAACATTAAGCCCGTGCCAGAGGGCAAGGTGCGAATGATGTTCCAGACCAACAGCAGCCACTGCATGGTTAATCGGGTTATTAAAGATTCCGAGTACAAATACCAGTGGCAGGGACATAAAGCCCGGTAGTGCGGCAGGCAGCCACAGGGAAACCGGAGCCTCGTGGACATGTCCCATATCGCGAGGTCCATCAAAGAAGGCGCCGAAGACGATCTTGGCGGAGTAGGTAAAGGTAAAGAAGGCGCCGATGGCGGCAACGATGAGCAAGATGCCCTGGCCAGTGCCACCAATCGGGGCGTCTTCAAACGCAGTGAGCATGCCTTCCTTGGATACAAAGCCCAAAAGCGGTGGTACCGCGGCCATAGAGGCCGCGCCGATGACTACCGAGCCAAATGTCCACGGCATCTTATTCCACAGTGGTCCGAGGCGGCGAATATCGCGCGAACCGGCCTCGTGGTCGATGACGCCAATAAGCATAAACAGCGAGGACTTAAATAGCGCGTGCGCCAACGTGTGTACCAACGCTGCGGCGATAGCGAATGGGGTTCCCACACCAATGGTGGCGACAATCCAGCCCAAATGGGACACGGTCGAATAAGCCGTGAGCTTCTTCAAATCCGTCTTTTGCACCGCAAAGACCGCGGACATTACCGCGGTACCCATTCCGACCACGATGAGCAGCCAATTCCATACCGCCACATCGTGGAAGATCGTGGAAAAGCGAATCAGCAGATACACGCCAGCCTTGACCACTGCGGCTGCGTGAAGGAAAGCCGAAACCGGAGTGGCGGCGGCCATAGCCTCAGGAAGCCAAAAGTGGAATGGGAATTGCGCCGATTTGGTAAATGCAGACGCCGCGATCAACACGGCTACGGCCGCTGTTACACCTGGGCGCTGTGTCCATACCGGCGACGCCAGAATCTCAGATACCGCAGTCGATCCGGTCACTGTCGCAGCAATACCCAACCCGGTCAGCAGGGTCAATCCACCAACGAAGGTCAGGATCAAGGTGCGCTGCGAACCAGCTTCGCCGCCCGAACCGGAGCGCGCAATCAGCATAAAGGAAGCCAAGGAGACTAGCTCCCAGGCAAGGAACAAAACCACAACGTCATTGGCCAAAACCAGCAATAAAATGGACAGCGTAAACGCTGTCATCAAGGTGTAGAAGCTGGTATTACCCTCATTCTTAGGCAGATAAGCCGCCGAATACGTAAAGACGACGGCACCAATGACCAGCGCCAACATAGCAAAGAAAATACTCAACGCATCCCCGCGGAGAGCAAAACTTACGTCGACGCCCGGTGCGATAAAATCGCGCACCCAAGTGGCGTGGAAACTCAATTCCTCCCCGGCTGCAATGGCAGGAAATTCCTTGGCAATAAGGACCGCTGCAATAACAAAAAGGCCAGCTAGTGGATAGCCTGCCTTTCGGTCAATAACCTTTACGGTTACCGGTGCCAAGATCACTGCCAGCGCCGCGAGGAGGACTGCATAAAGTAGCGTCACGAAATACTTGCCTCACGAACCTTGGTCTAGGTTTAATGCGAATTTCGCATTAAATACAGCCCCTTCAGGCTACCATTCCCACCAAGGCCAAACCACATTGCAGCATTCCCTGGCGACTGATAAAAGGCGAGCACAACCGCACCAATTACGCTTATAGTCAGAAAAACCACAGGCACTTAGCAGGACATTCTTCCATAGCAATTGAATTGCCCATTCCGCATAGTTTGCGAAGTGGTGATCCCAAATCGACGAAAAGAATTCGCGAGCAAGGTACACGCTGGAACTCAGCCATGAAAACGAAGAACTCCCCCAGCACACCGTGGCGCACGCTCGCGCTTCCCGATATGCAGGGGGAGCTTTGAAGTTAGGCGTTATTTCTCGCCCAAGAGAGCGTCGACAAAGCCTTCGACCTCAAACGGTGCGAGATCATCGGCGCCTTCGCCCAAGCCCACGAGCTTGACCGGAACGCCCAACTCCTCTTGCACCTGGAAGACGATTCCGCCCTTGGCAGTACCATCCAGCTTGGTTAGGACGACGCCGGTGATATCTACTACCTCGCGGAATATGCGGGCCTGAGTCAGACCATTTTGTCCCACGGTAGCGTCCAGTACCAGCAGAACCTCGTCCACATCGGTCTTCTTTTCCACCACGCGCTTGACCTTGCCCAACTGGTCCATCAAGTCTGTGGAGGTATGCAGGCGGCCTGCGGTATCTACCAAGACCACATCTACTTGCTGTTCTACACCGCGAGCTACCGCGTCGAAGGCGACCGATGCTGGGTCAGCGCCCTCCTTGCCGCGCACGGTATCGGCGCCAACGCGGCGACCCCATGTCTCGAGCTGATCAGCGGCCGCAGCACGGAAAGTATCCGCCGCGCCCAGAAGTACCTTATGACCCATGGCTACAAGCACACGGGCAAGCTTGCCCGTGGTGGTGGTTTTGCCGGTGCCGTTAACGCCGACAACCATAACGATGGCTGGCTTACCCTCATTCGGCATGGCCTTAATGGAACGGTCCATCTCTGGGTGGCCTGCCTCGATGAGGCATTCACGCAGCATGGCACGGGCCTCGTCCTCGCTGGAGACGCCGCGCTCAGCAATCTTCTCGCGCAGGGAGTCAGTCACTTTCATAGTGGACTTGGTGCCTAGGTCCGCCATGATGAGAGTATCTTCTACTTCCTCCCAGGCATCTTCGTCCAGATCGCCTGCGGAAAGAATCCCCATAAGTCCCTGGCCGATGGCATTTTGCGAACGGGACAGCCGTCCACGCAGACGCCCAAGGCGCCCGCCTGCGGGAGCAATGTCTTCCTGTGGTACTGGCGCTGGGGCTGGCTCTCCCTCTGGAGCCTCGGTCTGCTCCTTGGCTGCTTCGGCCGCGCCGGTTTGTGCCTCGGCTGCAGCCGCAGCCTCTTCGGCCTCCTCGCGGTCATCGACGCGCTCTTCAATGTCTTCCGCGTTCTTGTCTTCAACGACCTCGTCAAAGACTGGGGATTCCTCTGCTACTGCGGCGTCTTCCACAGCCACGGTATCTTCAGGAGCTTCTGCCTTTTCAGCAGCTGGCGAAGCCTCTTCCGCTGGCTCCTTCGGCTCGGATGTTGCTGCTGGCTGCTCGACCGATTCTGCGACATTATCCGCAGGCGTTTCTTTACTTTCTGCAGCCGCAGCTGCCGTACCCGCTACCCCTGCTGCACCGGCAGCGGTTGCCGCCGTGGCTCCAGCGCCCGTGGACGGGTTCTTTTCGGACTTATCTGGGAGAGAGTCAGTCGGCTGCTCTTTGACATCTGCCGGCTTCTTGGTCTCAGTAGTTTTATTGGTTTCTGCCGGCTTTGCCTGCTGTTGTGGTGCCGGCTTATTTTCCTTTGGTTGCTCTACCGCGGGCTTGTCGGCCGCAGCATCGGTCTTAGCCTGAGCAGGCTGTGGCTTGTCCGCAGGTGCTTGCGGCTTGGCCTGTGGTTGTGGGGTCTTGCCGCTAAGCTGCTCGTTGGCAATGTCGGTAGCATTAGGCTCTGCCTTTGCCTCCTGATGTGCCGGAGCTGACTTATCCGCAGCTGGCTGGTTCTTCACGGGCTTTTCCGCTTGCACCGGGCTTTTCTGCTTTTCCTTGGCACTACCGGCAGGAGCGAAGTTAAAGCCGGACTTAGCTTGATAATTGCCGGACTTTTGCTCCTGAGTAAGCTGCTTCGGTTCTTCCTCAGTGGGCTTGTCAAAGGACACCTTCTTGGCGTCGCCGCGTTTTTTGCCGATTACTACGAGAAGAATAATCAGCACAATGACGACGATCGCAATGCCGATCCATAACCATAAAGAATTCATGTCTCTATAGTGCCAGTCTTGCGGGCTCGCGGCACGCCAAACCCCCTCCTATCCCGGATAGAGGGGCCTACCGGCAGGCGACGCCCGCGGCTACCACCCTGGCTAGTCGCCCCGTGGAGCATCAACGCCCAGGCGGGTAGCGTCCTCGCTGGCTTGCTCTGTTCCAGGGGCACTACCTGCGGGATTCATGCGCTGCGAAATAACACGGGTGATACCGTCGCCGCGCATGGTCACGCCATACAGCACGTTAGCTACATCCATCGTCGGCTTTTGGTGCGTAATGACGATAAGCTGCGAATCCTTGCGCAACTCTTCAAAAAGGGCAATGAGGCGGCGCAGGTTGACATCATCAAGCGCTGCCTCAACCTCATCCATGACGTAGAACGGGCTGGGGCGGGCGCGGAAGATTGCTACCAGCATTGCCAGCGCGGTGAGCGACTTCTCACCACCAGAAAGCAAGGACAGGCGCTTGACCTTCTTGCCCGGTGGGCGCGCTTCCACCTCGATACCGGTGGTAAGCATGTCCTCCGGCTCCGTGAGGATGAGGCGGCCCTCGCCACCAGGGAAAAGGGTCTGGAAGACCTTGGGGAATTCCGCTTCCACGTCATGCCAGGCATCGGTGAAAAGCTGTAAAATCTGCGCATCCACGTCCTCGATCACCCCGGCAAGATCCTTGCGGGCTTGGATGACATCTTCCAACTGGGTGGACAGGAAGGAATAACGTTCCTCCAAAGCCTTATATTCTTCCAACGCAAGCGGATTAACCTTGCCCAAAGAATTCAAGTCCTTTTCTGCTTGCTTCAGGCGCGCATTTTCCGCCCCGCGATCGAAATCCTCGCCTGGGGTGTAGTCCTGCAAAAGGTCCGAAATCGCAATGCCGAGCTGCTCCACAATCTTGGCTTCTGCTTCATCGACGCGCACCTGTGCTTGTGAGCGAGCAATTTCTGAGTCATGAGCGCGGTTGGTTAGCCGGTCCAGCTGCTGTCGCGCGGCCGAGACCTGTTGTTTTACTTGCTGCAGCTGCGCGTTCAAGGAGGTGCGCTGCGCAAAGTAGTCATCGCGCTCAGCGGTGGCGCGCTCTAGCAATTGCGTGGCGCGCGCGGCCAAATCACGCGAATGCCTTGCCACTGCACCGGCCAATTCCCCTTGGGCTTTGCGCCGGGCCATGGCCTGCTCATGGCGAGCCTTGGCTTGGCGCTCATGCTGCGCTTGGCGACGCAATGCCTCGCCCTTCCCCGCTACCTGACCCACTTGGTCTTGAGCAGAGCGGGCTGCAACCTGCGCCTCCATCTCCATCGACTTAACCTGCTCTAATGCGGCCGAAGCCTCGTCACGTTCCGCCGAAGAAGGCTCATCTGGCTGCTCGTCCGCATCGACGCGGGCGAGCCTATCGCGGGCGTCGGCAAGCTGCTTGCGGGCTTCTGCGATCTTTACCTCAATCTCGGTCGCCCGCGCAGCGGCCTTTTCGTGTTCCGATTTATTGGCCTCGTATTGCTTAAGCAGGCGCTGATGATCACGCTTCCACGCGTCAACCTCGGTATCGTGTTCGCGCAAGGCAGCCTTCGCCGAGGCGGCGGTCACGCGGGCATCTTCTGCCGCAATCTTTGCGCCCTCAAGTGTGCCGGATAGTTCTTCTAGCTCCTGCGTCGCAGATTCCAGCTGTTCCTCTGCCTCTGCGATGCGAGCGGTGACCTCTACGGTAGACGAGGCACCGGTGCCTACTTCTACCCAACCTTCGCCCAGTACCACGCCCGATTCGGTAACGGCGCGCAGGCGAGGATCCTCTGCCACCAATTTTTTCGCCGCCGCGAAATCGGGAACGAGCACGACATCCGCAAGGAGGCGGTGCAGCGCGGCGGATACCTCCGGAACCACAGCAATGTGGTCGAGCAACCACGAGGTTCCGGTGGGCAAAGTTGCATCCACGCGCCAGGAAGTGGCGGGGGCGGCCACAGAGACATCGATAAGCGCGGAGCGCGTACCCTTTTCCAGGTCCGCAATGAGCTGAACGGAAATCTCGCCGGCCTGAGCCTCAGCGAAGGCGCCCAATGCGGCAGCAACCGCCGTCTCATATGAGGTGCTGATGAATGTGGCCAGCGGCTGGAACTGCTCACCTACATCGATTTTTTCTGGTGCAGTCTGGGCCAGGGTATCGATGCGGGAGCGCAACGTGTACACGGCGCGCTCGCGTTCGCGCTGCTCATCGCGCAGCTGTTCCAAGCGTTTGTCGGCCGCACCCGATTCACTGGCTGCGCGCACATGTGCCTCCTCGAGCGGCTCGCGCTCGCCAGCCAAAGATTGCAGTTTATCCGCCACCTCATCGGCCTCTGCCTGGGCAGACTGGGTGCGTTGGCTGGTAGAAGCAAGGGTTTCCTCTTGCCGCGCTAGCTCCTCTTCCGCCGAAGTAACCTGGCCTGCCGCCTTTTCCTCCGCCGCGATAAGGCGGACTACGCCCTCGCGCCTATCAGCAATGGCGCGCAGCTGGGCCATGTGTTCGCGCTCGGCCGCCTCAAAGGCTTCGCGACGCTCTGCTACCTCTTCGCGGATCGCTTCCAGGCGTTCTGCAGCTTCTTCCGCCGCGGCGAGAAGCTCCGCATGCTCCTCATCTGCACGGGTGGCCCGTGCCTCTAGGTCCTCCGGATCTTGGCCAGAATAAGCCACCTGCGCACCAGCATTGGCCGCTCGCTCTTCCGCGATGCGCTGCGTGGCGGAAATGCGCTCAGAAAGCGTAGACAGATCGAACCACAGTTTTTGGGCGGCATCTGCCTTGGGGCTTATTTCTTCTAGTTGGGCTTCTACCTCTAGCTGGGAGCCTGTCGCTTCTTCCAGCTGCGCCGTAACTTCTTCAACCTGCTCGGCGAGAACTTCGGCCGTGCGCTCGGCCTCCTGAAACTTGCTGCGCAGCCGCACTACCCTATCGCCGGCTAAGCGCAGGCGGGCATCGCGCAGATCAGCTTGCACCGTGGCCGCACGCTGCGCGGCCTCGGCCTGGCGGGCCAAAGGCTTAAGCTGCTTTCCTAGCTCATCCGTAAGGTCCTGCAGGCGATCCAAATTGGCCCGCATGCCAGTGAGCTTTCGCTGCGCTTTTTCCTTGCGGCGGCGGTGCTTGAGCACACCCGCTGCCTCTTCGATATAGGAGCGCCGATCTTCGGGCCGCGATTCGAGGATTTCAGAAAGCTTGCCTTGGCCGACGATAATGTGCATCTCGCGGCCAATACCCGAATCAGAGAGCAGCTCCTGAATATCCATAAGGCGCGCCTTGGCGCCATTGATTTCGTATTCGCTGGCACCGTCACGGAACATTCGGCGGGTGACCGAAACTTCCGAATACTCGATCGGCAGCGCGCCGTCCGCATTATCGATGGTGAGGGTTACCTCGGCGCGCCCCAAAGCCTTGCGGTCGCCGGCGCCGGCAAAGATGACGTCTTGCATCTTTCCGCCACGCAGCGTCTTGGCGCTTCCCTCGCCCATGACCCAAGCTAGCGCATCGACCACATTGGACTTGCCGGAACCATTCGGTCCGACAACAGCGCAAATGCCCGGCTCAAATTTCAGAGACGTCGCCGACGCAAATGATTTAAAGCCTTTGAGCGTCAGCGATTTCAGGTGCATTTGGGTTAGTTTAGCAAGCTTAGAGCACGCCTGCCCAGCCGAGCCTCAAGGCTCGAAACTGCGGGCATGTGCTATGCATCAGCGTTCAATGAAGCCAGACTCTCCCTTGGGGGCAGCCCATTGCTCGACTACTAGGTCCACCGTTCCTGGCCGGCGAGTCATACTGGGCTGTTCTTTGAGGAGTCCTAGCAACTCCTCACATTTCTCCCGCGGTCCCTCGGCTACAACCTGAACCCGACCGTCGGCCAAATTAGTAGCATGCCCCTTCAAGCCGAGCTCGAGGGCACGGGAGCGCGTCCACCATCGAAAGCCCACGCCTTGGACGTGCCCGTGGACAAAAGCGGTCATTCTTTCCATGGTCAAGCGGCCTCCCTAGCTCCTAGTAGTGATCTTGTTGACCCTTATCGCGCAGGACGCGGCGGTCCTCTTCGCTGCGACGAGTGACGGGGTCGGAGCCGTCCCAGCACTCCACGCCTTTAAGCTCCGGCAGCATATCGCGGTGGAATACCGGGTCAATGCCATGGCTGCGCTGCTCGTTGTAGTTCTTGAGCAGTTTGATGGCCACCCCGGATAGCGGCACGATGGCGAGGATATTGAGGATAACCATGGTTGCCGCGCCGGTATCGGCCAAGGCAAAGACCAGCGGCAAGGAGCCCACCGCACCGAACCAGACAAAGAAAAGTACGACGAGGCGGAAAATCACCAGCGCAGGCTTGCTCTGGGTGAGGTACTCCAGGTTAGACTCCGCCAAGTAGTAATTGCCCAGGATGGAAGAGAAGGCCAGGAAGAAGAGGATAAAGCTGACGAAGTGGATTCCCCACTCGCCCACCTCAGAAGATAGGGCTGCCTGGGTCAAGGACACGCCTTCTGCTTCTGCACCATAGGCAATCTCTGGTCCCAGCAAGATAATGAAAGCAGTGATGGTACATACCACCAAGGTGTCAAAGTACACGCCGAGGGTCTGCACCAAGCCTTGCTTGACTGGGTGAGATACGGCCGCAGTTGCCGCCGCGTTAGGGGCAGAGCCTTCGCCGGCCTCATTTGAAAACAGACCGCGCTGAATACCCTTCATCATGGCCGCGCCAAGACCGGCTCCCGCAATTTCCTTGATTCCTAGGGCGTGACCGACGATATCGCCAATCATTCCCGGTACCTTGTCAAAATTGGTAATGACGACAAAACCACCGATGAGCAGGTAAGCCACCGCCATAAATGGCACGATGACCTGGGTGATATTGGCAATGCGGTTCACACCGCCAAAGATGATAAGACCCGCAACCACGGCGATAACAATGCCGATAATGGAGCGGAACATCGTGTCATCGCGGTCAAAGGAAAAGGACACCGCATCCGCAATGGCGTTGGTCTGGAAGGCGTTATATACCAAGCCAAAGGTAAAGGCGATGGCGATGGAGAAAAGCACGCCGAGCGGTCCCCACCCCAAACCGCGCTTCATATAATACGCCGGACCACCGCGGTACCCATTGCCATCGCGGACCTTCCACAGCTGGGCCAAGGTTGACTCGATGAACGCAGTAGCGCCACCCAGGATGGCAATCAGCCACATCCAGAAGACGGCACCTGGGCCGCCAACGGAAATGGCCACTGCCACGCCGGCAACGTTACCGGTGCCAACGCGGGAAGCAGCTGAAATGGTGAAGGCCTTAAACGCGGAGATTCCGCCATAGTCTTCGTCCTCATCGCGGCCCTCCCCCTTGGGGCGCTCGACGACGGCGCGGAACATATCCGGCACCATGCGCACTTGCACCAAAGCAGTACGGATGCCGAAGAATAGGCCCGCAGCAATCAGCAGCCACGGCAAAATCCACGACCACACGCCGTCATTAAATGTCGTTACGACATTTTCAAGAAAATCCATGCAGAATAATTTACTGCCTTAAGGTTCACAACGTGAACCCCATACGCCATAAATTATTGACAATGGGGGCAAAAATGGGTGGACCGCCCTGAAATTATGCAGCGCTCCAAGGGCGTTCCACACCGCAGACAGGGCTGGCCAGCACGCCCATACGCGGCCAAGGAACGCGAAAAATACCCCGATTCGCCGTTCACATTTACGTACAGGGAATCAAAACTCGTGCCACCCACTTTTAGGGCCGCTGTCATGACCTCCTGAGCTGCTGCAAGCAGAGCAACAGCATCTTTTTGCCGCAAGGTCGAAGCTTTCTTGCGGGGTGAGATTTGCGCGTCCCACAGGGATTCATCAGCGTAAATATTGCCGATTCCAGAGGTCAGCGTTTGATCCAAAAGCGCGGTCTTCACTGCGGTCCTCTTCGCACGCAGGCGCCGTGCTGTAGCCGCACTATCGAAATCCGGTTCCAGCGGGTCAATGCCAATGTGCGCAATCTTGTCCCACGGCGCATACAACCAATACCCAAAGGTGCGCTGGTCAACAAAGCACACCTCTACCCCACCGCTCAGCTGGGCGGTAATGCGAAGGTGCGAAGATTCGGTGGCACCTATTCGGATCTGACCCGACATACCTAGGTGGATAAAGAGGACGTCACGGTGGGGGTCCATGGCATCTTCGCCCACAAATTCCAGCCACATAAACTTCCCGCGCCTGGCCACCGCAGAGATCTCTTTGCCCTCAAGGAGACCGGAAAGCGGCTCATCTTGGCCACGATTGGAACGCGGGTGTAACACCTCTACAGACTCAAAAGTCCGTCCCACCACGTGTGGTGCAAGGCCACGGCGGACGGACTCGACTTCCGGCAATTCCGGCATGCTCAGCCCTCTTTATGTGCAGTGCCTTGCACCAAAAGCGGAGTTTCGCGCAGGGTCTGGCAGGCCTCCTGAGCTGCCTGCTGCTCGGCCAACTTTTTATTGTGGCCCACACCATTTCCTACGGTCAGACCAGCCACAGTAGCTACTGCATTAAAGGTCTGGTCATGCTCTGGTCCGGTGGAAGTAGCCGAATAAACCGGCATCGGCGCCTTTAGCTCCGCGCACAGCTCCTGCAAAGAGGTCTTCCAATCCAAGTGGCGCCCGCTCACAGTCGCATTTTCGATCTTTTCCGCAAATAAGCGCAAGATGACGTCACGCGCCGTTTCAAAACCATGCTCGCGGTAAATGGCACCAAAGATTGCCTCAGTGGTATCCGCAAGAATGGAATCTTTATCGCGGCCACCGGTGGACTGCTCGCCCTTACCCAACAAAATGTGCGGTCCTAGGTTTATTTCCCGGGCGATATCAGACAGGCCGTAGCGCGAGACAATCGATGCGCGCATCTTGGAAATATCCGATTCCGGACGGGACGGGTAGGTGATGTAGAGCTGAGAGGCTACCGAAAGGCCCAGCACCGCATCGCCCAAGAACTCCAAGCGCTCGTTGTTTGGCAAGTGCCCATTTTCATTAGCAAATGAACGGTGGGTCAATGCTAGGCACAGGTGCTCTGGTTGCAATTCCACACCGAGCGATTCCAACAACGGGGAATGGTCTACTGCAGCGAACTCGGCAGCCAGTGCCTCTTCCCCAGTTAGCTTCTTCTTGCGGCTCATAGGAACTTCTCCAAACCAGCCCAGCGGGGATCGACCTTTTCTTCATCCTTTTCGCCAGAGATACCCGTGGTTACGCCCTCAGGCGTGTCAATCTCGCAGCCATCTTCGCATACTGGGGCAAAGGGAAGATTAAGGCCTGCCTCATCGATCACGGCCTGCAAGAGATCCAGCTCATCATCTTCAATCTCTGGAATCTCATCTCCGGATCCTTCGTCGCCGTCTGAAGGGGTATCTCCCGAGACAAAGGATTCGTCGGCTGCAAAGACCTGTGTGACGTGCAAGTCCAACTGTGGGTGCAATTCCTTCAAGCAGCGAGCGCATTCCCCGGTCAGCTGTCCGGATACGTTGGCATCCACTAAGACACCTGCACCAAGAGGGGTCAAGGTAGCGTCTACGGTGAGCTCTTCGCCCTGCGGGATGGCGATCATCTCCACGCCGATCCTCTCAGGTGAGGGGCCGGTTTGGGTGCGTTGTTCCGGCAGTGCGTCAGCGCCTTGGGCGTTCAACAATTCGCCCACATCGAACTTCAATGGTGATGTCATAACACTAGGTAGTCTACCTTGCCCCGCAAACTCCGCCTAGCGGCCCGCGCGAGGAAAGTTTCTGTCAAGAATCTGGCGTTTAATGTAAAAGGACATATGCCTTTGCGGATTAGCCTTTTCCCGAGCGAAAGCCGTCCTTAGTCTGGAAGCATGACCTACCACTTGGCACTAGCCTCCACGGATCTACGCAGCATAGCGCTCGGTTTCACCGTGTTTAGCTGTCTTCCCGCTGCGGTGTTAGCTACTGCCGGTATGCTCGTTCACGCCACTCCACGCCCGGACCGTTCAGGCATGTACGGCGCGCGTGGCATTCGCCTCTTTACCGCACTCATCTGTAGCGTCGTTGCCGGTTTGGTAGCCGGTGCCATTTTAGTATTGCCCACCGGCATGGACCTTTCGGTCCTTACCGGCGCGCTCATCTTTTCCCTAAGCGCAGGTGCTATTACTTGGTTCTCCCGCGCGACCATTCCTACCGCGCTCATTTCTGTGGGCACGATGGTGCTAGCTACCGGTGCGCTCCTTAGCGTGTGTGCCGTGTGCTTTCCACAAAATTTCAGTGATAATCCCTTGACATCATTGTCTTCCTATTTCTTCACTGCACTCGTTGCGTTCCTTTTTCCAGGCTTGGTAACCGCGATTATTGCAGCATGCATGGCCGTCCAATCCGCCGCGCCTGCACACCTTCTCCCGCAGCAGGAAGACATCTCCGTTCCCCTACACACCCACATAACGCCTACTCCCCATGAAAAAGGAAAGGCCATTGCCGCTAAGCAACCTCGCACTCGTGCCACCACCTAATTTACTCAGACCAGCGGCGATGAATAAAGGCCCTATTTGGTGAGTAGACGGTGTACGACGAACCGCCTGCTCACCAAATAAGGCCTTTGGCCGTGCCTAGTGCATAGGTCTTTCCTAGCCCCTTACTCTACGGCCCGGTGTGCACCGAACCATAGAGTTTAAGGCCGATAAAGAAACTAAAGTTTTAGCGCTCGTTATAGCGGCGCTCATAGGTCTCGCCTTCAGCGTAACGTGTGTTGCTTGCGGCGCCGCCGGCGCGTCCCGGAGCCGAATAGTCGCCGCCACGGGAGCGCACTCCGGCACCGCCACGCAGGGCAGAGCGGTCGGAGTTTACTGTACGCAGCAGACCATTAAGGGTGGTTTCAAATTCGCTTAGCTTGCCATCCACAAATTCATCGCATTCACTGCGCAGACGGTTAGATTCGGTGTGGGCGGATTCCACAATGCGATGTGCTTCTTCATCGGCGCGGCGAACAACTTCTGATTCCGAAACCAGACGCTCTTGCTCTGCGCGGCCTTCAGCGACGGAACGCTCATATTCATCATTCGCCTGAGCGATAGTACGGTCTGCTTCCGCGCGGGCCTGCTCCACCATGGACTGAGCGCGAGCTTCAGCATCAGCCACCAGCTTGGCGGCATGCTGTTCTGCATGGGACACCGTGGCATCTGCTTCCTCGCGGACGTGGCCCACAATGTCATCTGCCTGGGCATTAGCATCATTGATGGTTTGGTCCGCGCGCTCCTCAGCGCCGTGCAGGATTTCATCCTGCTTATCCAACACATCCTGCGCGTCATCAATCTCAACGGGCAGCGCGTTACGGAGGTCGTCGAGAAGCGCGAGCATTTCATGGCGCGGAACTACGCAATTAGAGGTCATGGGGAAGCCATGGGCCCCCTCCAAGTGCTGAACTAATTCATCTAGAGACTCAAAGACACGGTACATACCGCGAATTTTACATACCCTCACCCGCCATGCGTGGAGGCCACGCACCGAGTGTGTACTGCAGATTTTACTTCCACAACCGGTCTTGCCAGTCCGCGCCCACACATACAGAATTTATGGCACGCATATACAAAAACAAGCGCCCCTTTTACCGCCACGCTCTGTGGCGCAAAAGGGGAGCTTGAATAAAGGCCGATTTTTAGATGACGCCCTGTGCCAGCATGGCATCCGCTACCTTCTTGAAGCCGGCGATATTTGCGCCGGCTACGTAATCGCCTTCGCGGTCGTATTCCTTCGCCGTGTTGTCGATGTTTTTAAAGATATTAGACATGATCGCGTGGAGGCGGTCATCGGTGTAGTCAAAGGACCAAGAATCACGGGACGCATTTTGCTGCATTTCCAGCGCGGAGGTAGCAACACCACCAGCATTAGCGGCCTTGCCCGGCGCGAAGTTGATCTTGGATTCTTGGAATATGTGGACGGCCTCCGGGGTGGACGGCATATTGGCACCTTCGGCCACGTAGCGCACGCCGCCTTCCACAAGCTTTTTGGCCGAGTCGCCGTCCAGCTCATTTTGGGTAGCACACGGCAGTGCCACGTCCGCCCCTACTTCCCAGATATTTCCGCCCTCATGGAATTCCACGCCGCTGCCAGCCTCTTGTGCATAAGTGGAAATACGCTCACGACGAGTTTCTTTGACGTTCTTGAGAAGCTCGATGTCCACGCCTTGTGGGGTGGTGATATAGCCGGAGGAATCGGACATGGCCACCACGGTGGCGCCCAGTTCTTGGGCCTTCGCTGCGGCGTAGATGGCAACATTGCCAGAGCCAGAGACAATGACCTTGGCACCATCAAAGGACTCGCCATGGGTCTTCATCATTTCATTGGTGAAATAGACCGTGCCAAAGCCTGTGGCCTCGGTACGAACCAGGGAACCGCCCCAGGTCAGGCCTTTGCCAGTAAGGACACCGGATTCATGCTGGGTAGTCAGGCGGCGGTACTGACCAAAGAGGAAGCCGATCTCGCGGCCGCCGACGCCAATATCACCAGCTGGAACATCGCGGTATTCTCCGATGTGGCGGTGCAACTCCGTCATAAAAGACTGGCAGAAGCGCATGATTTCCACCTCGGACCTGCCCTTGGGATCAAAGTCAGAACCGCCCTTGCCACCGCCAATGGGCAGGCCGGTCAGGGAATTTTTGAAGATCTGCTCAAAACCGAGGAACTTAATGATGCCCAGGTTGACCGAAGGATGGAAACGCAGTCCGCCCTTGTAGGGGCCGAGCGCAGAATTGAACTGGACGCGAAAACCGCGATTGACTTGGATATCACCATTGTCATCGATCCACGGCACGCGGAAGATGAGCTGGCGCTCAGGTTCACAGAGACGCTCCACCAAGCCGTAGTCCGCGTACTGCGGGTCTTTTTCTAGGACAATCTTCAGCGAGTCCAGAACCTCAGAAACCGCTTGGTGGAATTCTGGTTCTCCCGCATTGCGCTTGAGCAATTTGTCGTAGTACTCAGAAATTTGGCTATCTACTGACATGGCGTGCATTCCATTCTGTGGACGTATAAGAACAGATACCAGTTTCCTATCAAACTACCGATAAAGCAAGCAGTTTCTAGACCTTGCATAGATCCGAACCGTCTTTACCAGCGACAATAAAGTAAAATATTTTCTGTAGAACGTTCGGATCTTCAGCCGCACAGACTCCTTTCGCAGGCGGGCTTTATAATCACGGGCATGCATATTGTCGTCGCGCCAGACTCGTTTAAAGGCACCGCCTCCGCGCCCGAGGCCGCAGCAGCCATTGCTATGGGGGTGCGCCAGGTTCTTCCCGAGGCCACGGTTACCACCCTGCCCATGGCCGATGGTGGCGAGGGAACCGCCGCCGTCCTCGCACAAGCGGCCGCAGCCGGCGGACAATCCGTCGAAAACATCACCCTGCCTACCACCGACGCTATAGGCCGCTTGACTCAGGCAAGCTATGCTCTGGCCGGAACCACTGCGTTTATCGACGTCGCCTCTGCCACCGGCCTGCCCGCAGTGCAGGACAGCCTTGATCCGCTGCACGCCGATTCTTATGGCACCGGCGTATTGATTGCGGATGCAGAAACGCGCGGCGCCACCTCGATTGTGCTCGGATTGGGAGGAACTGCCAGCATCGATGCTGGCATGGGCATCCTTACCGCGCTCGGCGCTGCCGCGCACGACGCCCGCGGCTACGCCCTGCCCAAGGGCGGCGCTCCCCTAGTTCAGCTCGATCACATTGACACCGCGCAGCTCAATATCAAAGCAGGCATGCTTGACTTCACTTTGCTAGCCGATACCCGCGCTACTCCAGTACAGGCGGCAACCATCTACGGCCCCCAAAAAGGAGCGCAAGGCGAGCAGGTAGCGCTGCTGGCCGGTGCCATGTTGCAAGCATGCGAAGTCACCGGCGCCGATGCGGACTCCGAATATTTCGGTGCCGCGGGTGGCCTTCCCATCGGCCTGCACTGGCTTTCTCGCACGCTCTGGGGCTCAGATGAGCATATTCGCGTCTTATCCGGCGGCGCACATGTCGCCACTGCACTCGGGCTTCCAGAAAAAATATCCTCCGCCGATCTCGTCATCACCGGCGAGGGCAGGTTTGACGAGCAATCTTTGACCGGAAAGGCCGTCGGAACCATTGCGGCTCTCGCCCGGGACGCAGGCACGCCCATGGGCATCGTCGCCGGTTCTTTCGAGCATGGCACGGACGCCTACTGCGCATCGCTTAGCCAAGAAGGCCCCTTGGCGCAACAGCTGGCGGCGGCCGCCAGGGACATCGTCAAGCAGCTCTAAGGCCGAATAGACAGCGACCATGGGAAGATAGCTGGCCGTTCATGCGCTAGCTCATCTTCCAGCAAGACGTGGTCTTTCGGCAGCACGGCATGCGGGGTAAGAAGGCGCGAGAGCACCATACCTAGCTGGTTAACCGAGCCGCTAACCCCCGTTACCGCAATGTCGTAGCGGTGCACGCTCGCGTCCTCAAGGTCGCGGTCCTCATGCTCATCGCGATAATTTTGCCGCAGCTGTTCTTCCAACCCCTCTGGAAACTGCGGTGCATCAGGGCGAGTAACCTCAGCGGAGGCTAATGAACCGCTTTCTACCAACTTGTTGGTGGCAGTGGTAAAGATATCCGCGACGCGCTCTGCTTGTGCGTTGGGAACCAAAACATCAAATTGAATAACCGGCATAGCGCTAACCCTACCCAATTCCTAAGGTGTGAAACCATGTCTGATTCTGCCCGCATCGCCCAGCTCGTCACTTCCCAGCAGGCCGATCTGGAGTGGCAGCAGGACTTTTATGAGGACCTGCACCGCCACCCCGAGCTTTCCCACGAGGAAGAGCGAACCGCCGGTCGCATCCGCGCCAAGCTCGCCGATTTTGACTGCGAGGTAGTAGAAAACATTGGTGGCTTCGGAATGGTCGCCATCTTCCGCAATGGCGATGGACCCACCGCTTTGCTGCGCGCGGATTTCGATGGTCTGCCGGTAGAGGAGGCCACCGGTGTTTCCTATTCCGCTGCCAATGGAAATATGCACGCCTGCGGACACGACATGCACACCACCGCGCTGCTAGGTGCCTGCGCGCTTCTCGACGCCTCCCGTAGTTCCTGGTCCGGCACCTTCCTCGCCCTTTTCCAACCGGCCGAAGAGTCCTCCATGGGGGCTAAATTCATGCTGGCCGATAACCTCATCGAACGCGTCCCGCGCCCCGATATTTGCCTTGGCCAGCACATCATGCCCGGCCGCGCCGGCACGGTTCGCCACACCGCCGGCCCGATCATGGCCGGATGCGACTCCCTGCGTATCCGCATCTTTGGCAAATCCGCCCACGCCTCCATGCCCCATAACTCCATCGACCCGACCTACATCGCGGCTATGATCGTCACCCGCCTCCAAGCCATTGTGGGCCGCGAGGTCGCCCCGCACGAGTTCTTTGTCATCTCCGTAGGCGAGCTTCACTCCGGCGATAAAAACAACATCATCCCCGACTCCGCCGAGCTGGTACTCAATACTCGCTACTATGATCCCGCGTTGGCAGAAAAGGTCTACCACTCCCTCGAACGCATGGTTAAGGCCGAGTGTGTCGCCTCCGGAAGCGAGCAGGACCCTACTTTTGAGTACTACGCCCACGGCGAGGTCACCGATAATGACGCCGCTGCCCATGCCCCAGTAGGCGAGGTTTTCGACGCCGCTTTTGGCTCCGACTCAGTCATCGCGGCCCCCTCCACCGCCTCCGAGGACTTTTGCTACCTGCCGCAGGCGTGGGGGGTACCTTATGTCTTTTGGCACATCGGCTGCACCCCGGAAGATGAGTTGCAGGATCCTCCGGTCAACCACCAAGCAACCTTCCTGCCTGACTATGCCCCCACCGTTTATGCCTCCACCCGGGCGGCATATGGTGCGGCAATGACCTACTTGGCCACGCCCTAGGTGCCCGAGACGCGTATTCTCATTCCCCCGCCTGCGGCGCAGGGCCAATGCTATTAAGCTGGCAGGCGTTTCGTGACTCCCCACAAACTTAAGGTTGAAAATGAGCCAGCCACGGCATTCTGCTTTCGAATCCACTGTTCCCTCCCATGTCCGCGCGGCCTCTGGCGTGAGCCCGCACAGCGCTTCCAACCGTAAGTTCTGGTCGGGCCTCTCCGGTGCCGTCATGGAGCAGATTGCCGATAATTGGGAGCGCACCCGTGCTGCCTACGCGGAAACGCGCCAACAGCACTACTTCTCTGCGGAATTCCTGCAGGGACGCGCGCTGCTCAATAACCTCACCAACTTGGGTCTTGTTGACGATGCCAAGACCGCGGCCAAGGCAACCGATCACGAGCTGAGCGATGTCCTCGAAGCCGAGCATGATGCCGCGCTCGGCAACGGTGGCCTCGGACGCCTTGCCGCCTGCTTCCTCGATTCCGCTGTCACTCAGGACTACCCCGTAACCGGCTATGGCCTTCTCTACCGCTACGGCCTTTTCCGACAGTCCTTTGAGAATGGCTTCCAGAAAGAACAGCCAGATGCGTGGATGGAAAACGGCTATGACTTTGTCATTCGCCGTGCCTCTGAACAGCGCCGCGTCCACTTCGATGACATGGACGTGCGCGCAATTCCCTATGACATGCCTATCACCGGCTACGGGACCGATAACGTAGGCACCCTGCGCCTATGGAAGTCCGAGCCCATCGATGACTTCGATTACGATGCCTTTAACTCCCAGCGCTTTACCGAGGCCATCGTCGAGCGCGAGCGTGTTATGGACATCTGCCGCGTGCTCTACCCCAATGACACCACGTACGAGGGCAAGGTATTGCGCGTGCGCCAGCAGTACTTCTTTGTCTCCGCATCCCTGCAAACCATGGTGGATAACTACATTGCCCAGCACGGCGAGGACCTCACCGGTTTTGCGCAGTACAACTCCATCCAGCTCAATGACACTCACCCAGTGCTCGCCATCCCAGAGCTCTTGCGCATATTGCTCGATGACCATGGTCTGAGCTGGGATGCGGCGTGGAAAATCGTCACCGAGACCTTCGCCTACACCAACCACACCGTGCTCGCAGAGGCACTGGAGAGCTGGGAAGTGTCCATCTTCCAAAAGCTGTTCTGGCGCATCTGGCAGTTGGTGGAAGAAATCGATCGCCGCTTCCGCGAAGATATGGCCCATCGCGGCCTGGATCAGGGTCGCATTGACTACATGGCGCCGGTGTCCAACGGACAGGTTCACATGGCCTGGATCGCCTGCTACGCCGCTTACTCCATTAACGGTGTCGCCGCCCTGCACACGGAAATCATCAAGGCCGATACGTTGGCCGAATGGCACGAACTCTGGCCGGAGAAGTTCAATAACAAGACCAATGGCGTCACCCCGCGCCGCTGGCTCAAGATGTGCAACCCCCGCTTAGCAGAACTGCTCACGCAGCAGGCTGGCTCCGATGCTTGGGTCACTGACCTCACCCAACTGGCCAACCTCGCTGATAAGGCCGAGGATAAGAACCTGCTTCGCGAACTCATCGCCATCAAGCAGGCCAACAAGCGCGACTTTGCTAACTGGGTAAAAGACCACCAAGGCGCCGAGGTTAATCCCGACTCCATCTTTGATGTACAGATTAAGCGCTTGCACGAGTACAAGCGCCAGCTGATGAATGCCCTCTACGTCCTCGACCTCTACTTCCGCATCAAAGACCAGGGCGAGACGGTGCCGAAGCGCACCTTCATCTTTGGTGCCAAGGCCGCACCGGGCTACGAGCGCGCCAAGGCGATTATTAAGCTCATCAACAGCATCGCGGAGCTAGTCAATAAAGACCCAGATACCAAGGACATCATCCGCGTCGTTTTTGTGGAGAACTACAACGTCTCCCCTGCCGAGCACATCATCCCCGCCGCTGATATCTCCGAGCAGATTTCTGTGGCTGGCAAGGAAGCCTCCGGCACGTCCAATATGAAGTTCATGATGAATGGTGCACTGACCTTGGGCACCATGGATGGAGCAAACGTAGAAATCGTCGAGGCGGTTGGCGAGGACAACGCTTATATCTTCGGCGCCCGCAATGAGGAGTTGCCGCAGCTGCGCGCCGAGTACAACCCGGGCGAGCTTTACCAGAGCGTGCCAGGCTTGGCCCGCGTACTGGATGCGCTTGTCGACAGCACCCTGGGCGCAAACAATGCCGGTATCTTCGGCGATCTGCGCGCCTCGCTTCTCGACGGCTTCGGGGAGCACGCCCAAGACCAGTACTACGTCCTAGGTGACTTCGCCGACTACCGCGAGACCCGCGACCGCATGGCCGCAGAGTATAAAGAGGACGAGCTTGCGTGGGCAAAGAAGGCGTGGCTAAATATCTGTTATTCCGGTCGTTTCTCCTCGGACCGAACCATCGCGGACTACGCGAACGAGGTGTGGAAGATCCAGCCGACCCCGATTTCCCAGCGCTAAGAAAAGGTCCTGCCCTTCGCTTCCACGGCGAAGGGCAGGACCTTTAGGTAAGGCGGTGTGCCTGATTCTGTTTAGCGCAGGTCCACGCGCTTGAGCTGCTCATAAATGGGCTTCAAGTCAATGTTAAGCACGCCCATCTGCGTAGCTAGGAAACCGAGTCCACCAACGACAGCGCCCAAGATTCCTAGGCCTGTAGCTAGGCCTGCGGCAAATTCCTTGCTGCTGCCTTCCTTGCCGGCGTCATCGGACGGGTTGGCAGCGTCTTCTGGCTGCTCTGGGTCGTCTGCTTGGCCGGTGCCATCGTTCCACCACTCATCAAAGGTCAAGTTGGCTACCAGGGTGTTGTCGATGTAGTCACCGCGGACCGAATCGGTCCCAAAGATACGGGCCATGATGTCCCCGGAGCCGGCGCCCTTGAAGAAGAACGGCACCAACTGGTTGGTGTGCTGACCGGAGTACCAACCGTGGCGAGCAACCTTGCCCTTCTCACCTTCCATAGCGTTGAAGCGGTTATCCGCCTCAGGGTTATCCTCAGTCGGAGCCTCGTTCGCACCGGAGAGATAGCCGGTTTCGTGGTCTGCGGTAACAACCAGCAGGGTCTCCTCCCAGGAAGAATTCTCCTCGACCCATTTGATGGCGGCATCGACCGATTTGTTGAAGTCCTGGGTTTCTTCGATATCGCGCACCGGGTTATTGCCGTGTCCGGCCCAGTCGATGGCACCACCCTCGATCATGACGGAGAATCCATCTTCATCCTGTCCCAGTGCGTTGAGTGCGCCGGTGGTCATGGTGGGGAGATCCACGACGTCGTTAAGCGGATCAGAGTACGGCTCCTTCGCCTCGCCAGAGCGGGAGTTCTGCAAGGTGGATCCTACCTGTGCGATACCCCAGTACTTCTGATCCGGCTTGACGTCGCCTTCCGCCATCTTCTTGAAGTCATCGTTGGACTCAAAGTAGTTCCAGTCGGTCTCGCCAGCGGAAAGCTTGGCGTAGTCCTCCTCATACATGAAGCTGTAATCCGGAGTATCGACCTTTTGGTGGTCATTGTCGTAGAACGGGTGACCAGCTGCCATGACCACGTCGAGGTCGCTGCCAAGCATCTCGCGGCTGATGTCCGGCAACTTATTGCGGTCCATGTTGTGCGCGGCCCACGCCGCCGGAGTGGCTTCGGAATAGAGAGTGTCTGATGGTTTGTGTGTGGGTTCCCAACCTGCATAAGGAGATAAGCCAGAATGACTACTGTGACAAGACGAGATCCGGCTGATAAGGCCAAGATTGATGCGATTGAAAAGAAGTTGCTTGCTAACCCAGAAATCGCGAAACTGATTGATGACCTAGGCACGTCCACGACGGATGCCAATGACCTGGTTCGCGGCATGTTACAGGCCTCGATTACCAGAGGCCTCAACGCTGAAATGGATGCCCACCTGGGCTACGAGTCTGGCGACAGGAGCGCTAAAGCTGCTGCTGGGACAGACAATCACCGCAACGGGTCGTATCCAAAGACTGTGGATTCTAACTACGGGCCAGTTGCCGTTGATGTCCCGAGAGATCGGGCTGGAACATTCTTGCCAACTATGGTCCCTAAAGGTTCTAGGCGCTTGACTGATGTCGATGACATGATTGTCAGCTTGTACGCCGGTGGGATGACAATTAGGGATATCCAGCATCATATGGCAACGGCGATGCGTGTTGATATTTCTCATGAGACGATTTCCGCAGTCACCGATGCCGTCCTCGATGAGGTCATGGTCTGGCAAAACCGCCAGCTAGACGAGTTCTACCCGGTCATTTTCCTGGACGCGCTGCGCATTAAAATCCGCGATGGCGGTCTAGTGGTCAATAAGTCCGCGTACATGGCAATCGGCGTGGCTCTCGACGGTATCAAGCACTTTTTGGAATCGTGGATTGCCAAAGAAGAAAGCGCTTCATCCTGGGCGCAAGTATGCGCCAATCTTTCTAACCGTGGGGTTAAAGACGTCTTTATCGTTTGCTGTAACGGGTTCAAAGGCTTGCCGGAAGAAGTAAAGGCAACCTGGCCGAACTCTATGGTGCAAACCTGTATCGTGCACCTGATTCGTGCCGCTAACCGATGGGTAGCCTACAGGGATCGCCGGGGCGTATCGGCCGCGTTGAAAAAGATTTACACCGCCACGGACGAGTCCACAGCTCAGGCTGCCTTAGACGAATTTGAAGCCTCTGAATTGGCAGAAAAGTATCCACGCTCAGTCAAAGTCTGGCGAGATGCATGGGCGCGTTTCGTACCGTTTCTCCAGTTCCCACCAGCAGCCAGCAAGGTCATTTACACGAAGAATTCGATTGAATCATTCAACAATGAACTGCGGAAAGCTACCCGCAACAGGGTGCAGTTCACTAACAATGAATCAGCGCTCAAGACGCTATGGTTGATGATCTGCAATATCGAAGACAGACGAGCTGCCAAGAGAGCGAAGCAGGGCAAACGAGTCTCAGCGACAACCGGCAGACTCATGGAAGGGACCCGAGTTTCCGGCTGGAAACAAGCCATTAACCAAATGGCCGTGGCCTACCCCGACAGCTTCGACAAATACCTATAAACCTAGCCCCACACACAAACAACTTGACACCCTCCGAACAAGCAAGCATTGATAGATGCAGGTCTGCACTACATTTTGTCGGTGAAACCCCACCGTGCCTGAGGTGATTGAAACCTGGCGGCGGGAAATCCCTGGTGAAGCCTACGCCCACGGCCAGATCTGGACACAAGCCTCGGCAAGCGATGCGCGCAAACACACAACCCCGAATACGGTGACCCACTTCCAGTACTCCTATGATCGGGCCAGACGCGGCCTGCGCGGAATCAAAGAGCAAGTCGCAAAAGCCAAACGCGCTGTTGACGGCGAAATCGCCATTAAGCGCAACCGCTATTTCGATCTTTCCACCCCGAACAAGAAGGTCAACTACGCTCTTGCTGCCAAACACCGAGCCCTAGCCGGAATTAAAGGCTATGAAACCGACCTGACCGCTCTTCCCGCCCAGGAGGTTATCGGGCATTACCGCAGGCTATTCCACATTGAAAATGTCGTATCGGATGTCGAAATCAGACCTGAAAGCACGCCCAATCTATGCGAGGAAACAAAACTCGATCACAGCACATCTCAATATTGTGATGGCAGCACTAGCCGTGACCCACCTGATGGAGACCCGCAGTGGTCACTTCATCAAACGCCTCGTGAGAACACTCAAGAAATACCGCAGCTTTCAACTCGTCGTTGGCGGCGAAACCATTCACGCCGCCGTACCATTCCCGCCCGACCTCACTGCCACCATCCAAGTAATCACCGGCCGCGAACTTCCGCACAAAATTGGCCTAAGTCAGGTTAGAAGGGAATCAGCACACCGTCTCGTGGGATTCGTGCTCTGGGTGCTCAATCTGGATGGTGGAGTGCTCGATACCGTGTTCGCGCAGGGCCTGCTGGGCGGCATCCAACAGCGGGCCGGTGCCGACGGTGCCGTCGCGCACGATATGCACGGTCGTGAGCACGTTCACGCCGTCCAGGCTCCACAGGTGCAGGTCGTGGATGTCAGCAACGCCCTCGACCTGCCGCAGCGCGGGCTCGATCGCACTGGCGTCGAAGTCCGCCGGGACTTGCTCGAGCAGCACGCTCGCCGAAAGCCGCATGAGCTGCCAGGCGCGCGGCAGCACCATCGCCGCGATCGCTAGGGAGGCGATCACGTCCGCCGCCACAAACCCCGTGGTCAGTACCACGATGCCGGCTACGATTACTGCGACCGAGCCGAGCATATCCACTAACACGTGCAAGAACGCGCCCTCCACGTTGATCGAGGATTTGCGGTGCCGGTGCAGAACCCACGCCGATAGCGCATTCGCCACCAGGCCGATCACCGCGATGATCAGCATCGTTTTTCCCTGCACTTCGGCCGGGCTCTGCAGGCGGCGCACCGCCTCGACGACAATCCACACCGAGATCGCCAGCACCATCACTGCGTTCGCCAGTGCAGCAAGCACCTCCACTCGTCGGTAGCCGTACGTGGCCTGAGCCGATGCTTGTCGGCGCCCAACCAACACCGCTAACACCGCGATGATCAACCCCGCAGCGTCGGAAAGCATGTGCATCGCATCCGCCATCAGCGCCATCGAACCCGCCAACCAGCCGCCGATCAGCTCCGCAAAGAAGACGGTGCCGGTAATGCCTAGCGCAATCAAGAGTGCGCGCAGCGGCGTGCTGGAGTGATCGTGGTCGTGGTGCTCGTGTGCCATGCACTCAGCCTATCCCCGTCGACGCTTATTGACAATTAAATGAAAATGGATGGCGGTAAGCGCAGCCACTGAGGCCAAGTCGGCCTGATTTAGGTCATTGTGCAGTTGTCCTTTGAATGTGTAGAGAAGCTGAAACATGAACAACCAAAAAGTACTGCAGCCGCATGTCAGGAAAGCAACCGCTGAGTGTACTCGAGGTAAATATAAATCTACATTTGTATAAATGTATATAGAAAAGCGCCGCGACCCGTGGAACGTGTTAAAGGGTGGGTCGCGGCGCTCGTGCCAAAAATCTACTTCTTGGTTTCACCCAACAAGTGACACTGAATCATGTTGGTATTGCCGGCAATTCCTGGAGGGGTACCAGCAATGACGACAATCATGTCACCTTCTTCGTACTTATCCATCTCCAGCAATGCGTCATCGATGGCTGCCATCATGTCATCGGTGGACTTAACGTGCGGACTCAAGAAAGTCTCAGCACCCCAGGTCAACGCCAGCTGGGAACGAACGGCCGGATCCGGGGTAAACGCCAACAGCGGCAGGTGGGAATGCAGGCGGGCTACACGCTTGGCAGTATCACCGGAGGTAGTGAAGGCCACGATGGCCTTAGCATTAAGGCGCTCTGCAATATCGCGAGCGGAGTAGGACACCACACCACGCTTGGTGCGCGGAACGTGGGTAAGCGGTGGAACCTTGCCGCCGTCTTCAGCATTAGCCACAATCTTGGACATGGTGCGCACAACGTTCTGCGGGTCAATGCCCACGGAAGTCTCACCAGAGAGCATGACAGCATCGGCGCCATCGAGCACGGCGTTGGCCACGTCAGATGCCTCTGCACGGGTCGGGCGCAGGTTGGAAATCATCGAATCCAGCATCTGGGTAGCCACGATGACCGGCTTAGCGTTTTCACGCGCAATCTGGATAGCGCGCTTCTGGAACAGCGGCACACGCTCCAGCGGCACCTCGACGCCGAGGTCACCACGGGCAATCATGATGGCGTCGAAGGCCAGCACGATAGACTCGAGGGCATCGACTGCCTCCGGCTTTTCCAGCTTCGCAATAACCGGAACGCGGCGACCTTCTTCATCCATAATCTCATGGACCTTATCCACGTCAGCCGGGGAGCGAACGAAGGAAAGCGCGACAAGGTCTACGCCAAGCTTCAGAGCGAAGCGCAGGTCGGCGATATCCTTCTCCGACAGGGCCGGCACGGAGATATCCATGCCAGGAAGGGAAACGCCCTTGTTATTGGAAACTGGGCCGCCCTCGGTAACCTCACACACGACGTCATTGCCGTCGACTTCCTTACAGACAACGGCGACCTTTCCGTCGTCGATAAGCAGGCGGTCACCCGGCTTGGCGTCCTTGGCCAAGCCCTTATAAGTGGTAGATACTCGGTCGTGGGTGCCTTCGATATCGTCCACGGTAATGCGGACGATTTCACCGTTATCCCACTGCTCCTCGCCGTTAATAAAGCGGCCAAGGCGAATCTTGGGGCCCTGCAGGTCCGCCAAAATACCGACGGCGCGGCCGGTCTTATCAGTAGCCTGGCGCACCCAGTTGTAATTCGCCTCGTGGTCCGCGTGCTCGCCGTGAGACATATTCAAGCGGGCAACGTCCATGCCGTCTTGAACGAGGCGCAAGATGCCATCCTCGCTAGCAACGGCAGGGCCGAGAGTACAAACAATCTTCGTTCTTCTATCCAGCATTATTGGCCTATTCCGTCGGGGGAAATTGAACACTCCCCAACCTACTCCTTCGAAAGGATTGGGGCCACAATTTCTCGGGTTCAGTTTCTGAACGGACACCCCAAAATGCCCTATTTCCCACAAAACCAAACCCACCCGGACACACTTGGGCAGTGTTTACGTCGATAAAGAACCCGGTTGTTGCCCGTCAGATACGGCGTGCTCATGGCTGTGCCCATCAGTATCCCGGCGCTCCGCCCAATACTTAGGATCCACCTCTTCGGGGGACTCTGGGCCCTGGCGGTGCCTATCAAGCACGAAGAAGACAACCGCGGCGATGATAAAGATCACTAGGGAGACGATGAGATTCACGCGGACTCCAAAGATATGGGTCGCCTCATCGGAACGCATCCCTTCAATAAAGAAGCGGCCCAATGTATAGCCCATGACATAGAGGGCAAATACGCGCCCGTGCCCCAACTTCCATGCTTTGTGAGCCCACAAGAGGAAAAGGCAGACTAGGACATTCCACACGAGCTCGTACAGAAAGGTCGGGTGCACCGAGGTCATGACCTCCCCCGTGGAGTGTCCGGAAACGGGAGCATAGCCGCCATTTTCATTGACTCGGTAGTAAATATCTAAAGCCCATGGAACGTCGGTCGGGCGCCCGTAGAGTTCTTGGTTAAACCAGTTGTCTAGCCGCCCAATCGCCTGCGCGAGGACCAGGCCCGGGGCCACGGCATCAGCGAAGGGGCCGAGTGGCACCTTCTTCACTTTGAAAAGTATCCACAAAGCCAGCGCGCCGAGAGCAACAGCACCCCAGATGCCAAGGCCGCCATTGGTAATCTTTAGCGCGTCCGCGGGATTGCAGCTATCGCAGAAGTACTTCTGGTTATCGGTAATGACGTGGTAGAGCCGCCCGCCAATGATGCCGGCTGGGATGACCACGATGGCGGCATCCCATACTGTGTCTGGGTTACCGCCGCGTGCGGTATAGCGGCGTAAGGTCATTCGCAAGGCGACGATAATACCTACGATGATGCATAGCGCATAGGCACGAATGGGAATGGGCCCCAACTGCCACACGCCCTGCGGCGGAGACGGAATATTTGCAAGAATTTCTGTGTGCACGTAGCCAGTGTGCCTTATCCCCCACCCCACCAGCTAGTTGGGGCCTTATTCTATCTTGCGCGCGGGACACGCTGGATGCTGCCCGGCAGCCACCAAAGAGCGCGCCAGCGCCGTAGGATCCTGGGCAGCCATGACTGATTCGCCCACCAAAACTGCATCGGCGCCGCGTGAAGCATAGTGAAATAGGTTGCGCGCGTTGTTTACCCCGCCTACTGCGATGCGCAGGATCGATTCTGGCAGGCCTGGAGCAATATCGTTAAACGCCTCGCGGTTAATGGCATCCGAAGCCAACGACCATGCATTAATGGCGATGATGCTACTTCCTGCCTTGATTGCTCGGTCGACCTCGGCGCAGTTGCGCACCTCAACGATGGCGGCCATCCCGAGCGATTCCACCCGGTCCAAAAGTGCTTCCAGGCGAGCTTGCTCTAAGAGTTCAACCTGCAGCGGAATAGCATCGGCCCCAAAGCACCGGGCTTCATGAATTTGATAAGGGTCCACGATGAGATCGCGCGACATCATGGGAATATCAATCGCAGCACGGGCAGCTGCCATGTCTTCTAAAGAACCGTGGAAGCGGCGGAAATCAGTCTGGCATGCCATGAGATGTACACCGCAGTGTTCAAAAGTGCGAGCCCATTCCGCCATCTGTTCCGCAGAGCCAACATGAGCGATTTCGCCGCCGTAGGGTACGGCGCGCTTGAGCTCCGTGATAACCGAGCAGCCTGTGCGCAGCAAAGCCGCGCGGGCATCCCGGGGAGGTTCCATGTCACGCGAGCGCGCCTTCACCTCTTTAAAAGACACGCGGGCTTCCCGCGCAGCGACGTCCTCCAAGACTCCTGCAACTAGGTGGTCAACGGCAATGGGCGTAGGCATCAGCACCTCCCTCCACGGGCGATTAAAATCACACTTAGGTTAACCCGCGCAGGTACAGTTGCGGAAATTGCACAGGCAGCGGGGCTATTTTTTGTCCATATCGGTGGGATCAATATCACTATCAAGGGCGTCCCACATCACGCGCCCAGAGTCGGAAGAGGTTTCCAAATCCTCCTCCAACTTTGCCTGCCGTGCCGCTGGGGTTTCGTATTTGCTAGACGCCTTCGCCTTATCCACGCCTGGATTGCGCGCAAGCATGACCGCACCGAATAGGGCCGCTGCCGCACCTATTAGGGCCAGAATTGGTCCTAGGGAATGCACCTCGGTGGAAACGACCGTGGCCCAGTCAGAAATCTGGGCAGAGTCTACGGCGTTTTCATTGGCCGAGGCTCCCTGCAAGATCTTCTGCGCGCGCTCGGCGTCCGCGCCCGCCGTCAGTAGATTTACCGGGGTCCATGCACTAGCCGCGGCCGCGAGGGCGCACACGATGCCCACTACTCGCCTACCTATGCGCCGCAGCGCCATCCCCGCGACGGCACCGGCTACCAGAACTAGGGTCAAGGCCATGATTTCCAGCGACCAGGCCGAGCCGATGATGTCATTGGCCGCAGAGCCGGCTTTGTCGTCCTCGCTGGCGGCTCCCACCCACGTAACACGGGAGGACAGCCACACTACGATGGCTCCTACAGCGATAAGTAGTGGTCCAAGGCGTCTAGCCTTCACGGTTGCCCTCCTAGGAGATCGGTGGCGTCAAAGCAGGTGCGGTCACCGGTATGGCAGGCGCCGCCGCGCTGCCGCACGGTCAGCAGAATAGTATCTCCATCGCAGTCAAGGCGAACGCCCAGCACCTCTTGGGTATTTCCAGAAGTTTCTCCCTTGACCCAATATTCATTGCGCGAGCGCGAAAAATACGTTGCCTTGCGGGTGGCGAGGGTACGGGCCAAAGCATGGTCATCCATCCATGCCATCATCAGCACCTCACCGGACTCAGCCTGGGCAATGGCCGGCACCAAGCCTTGGTCATTGCGCTTGAGCTGCTTGGCGATGTCCCCGTCAAGTTCATAGTCGGCCGGGTTACTCATCGGCGCACCTCGTAACCTGCGGCATCTAGGGTGTCCTTTACGTCGCAAATTTCTACCTCACCAAAATGGAAAATGCTTGCGGCCAAAACGGCATCGGCACCGGCCGCAACGGCCGGTGGGAAATCCGCGGCGCTGCCCGCACCGCCAGAAGCGATGATGGGAATAGTCACTGCCTCGCGCACGGCATACAGCAGGTCCACATCAAATCCTTGCTTGGTGCCATCGCCATCCATCGAGTTGAGGAGAATCTCCCCTACTCCGAGTTCCTCGCCACGGCGAGCCCACTCAATGGCGTCTATTCCGGCCGACTTCGTGCCACCATGCGTGGTGACCTCGTAACCAGAGGGCGCAAACTCCTCCCGGCACCGGCGGGCATCAACGGACAGCACGATGCATTGGGCCCCGAAAACCTCGGCCATTTCGCGCAGCACTTCCGGATTCTTAATCGCTGCAGTATTTACGGAAACCTTATCTGCACCGGCGCGCAGTAGCTCCCGGACGTCGTCGACGCTGCGTACCCCGCCGCCGACTGTTAGTGGGATAAATACCTGGTCCGCAGTGCGGCGTACAACCTCTAGCATGGTTGAACGCCCTTGCTTTGAGGCAGATACATCCAAAAATGTAAGTTCGTCAGCGCCTAAGGAGTCATAACGCGCGGCCAACTCCACCGGGTCACCGGCATCGCGCAGGTTTTCAAAGTTAACGCCCTTGACCACCCGGCCTTGGTCCACGTCTAGGCAGGGGATAACACGTACGGCTACAGCCATATCGGCCGCCTCCTTTGTGAGAATGAAGTCTTAGCGGTGAAAGGAACCGCTATGACGGGACAGGATGTCCACGATAGTGGCATGGACCTGCGGGGTACCTGCGACCAAGCCACGCGACTGCGCAGTCCACGGATTTCCTTCCGGATCAGTCACTACTCCGCCGGCGGTTTGAATTTGCAGTGCACCAGCGGCGTTATCCCACGGGTGTGGGGAGAAGTTAATCGCGCCATCAAATACGCCCTGCGCAACAAAGGCATTATCCAGCCCCACTGAACCGGTCATCCGCGGGCGCAGGCCGGTTTCGCGCAGCTCGTGGAAGATCTCAGTGGGCAGATGAGAAGAGCAGCCCACGTGTCCGCGCGCTTCATCGAAGCCCATCGCGTCCTCCCCACCGCCGAAGCCAGTAGCAGGCCCGCCTACTGAGCGCAGAGGAGAGCCATCGCAAGTGACCAAACGTCGCCCCAATAATGGGAAATCAGACACCGCTACAACAGGTGCGCCCTTATGGATGAGCGCCACCAAGATGCCGGCTAAAGGGTTTCCAGCGGAGTAATTTGCGGTGCCATCAATCGGATCTACTACCCAGACGGTATCTAGCACGCTGCCGCCGGATTCTTCTCCATAGACCGGGATGCCGGTCATTTGAGTCAAAATATCCCGCAGCTGTTGCTCGATGACGAGATCTACCTCGGTGGCAAAATCTCCCTGCCCTTTAAAGCGGGCGGGCTGCGCACCGAGGCCGGAACGAAAAATGGGTTCTACTTGGTCTACGGCCGCCTCCGCGAAGGCCACCAACTCGCGGGGTTCCATCATGGCTTAGTTGTCCTCAGGGTCGAACGGGTCAATGGTTTCTTCCGCCGGCAGCGGCTCTACCTCGGCCACTGCTGTGAGAGCTTCTTCGAGGCTGAATTTCCCCTCGTAGAGGGCTTTTCCAATAATGGCGGAATCAATGCCCTCATTTTCATAGAGAGCAAGCTCGCGCAGGTCTTCCACGCTAGAGATACCACCGGAGGCGGTGATTTTAGCTTCCGTAGCCATGGCGACCTCGCGCAGCAGCTCGATATTCGGTCCGCTTAGCGTGCCGTCTTTAGATACGTCTGTCACCACAAAGCGCTGGCATCCGGCAGCATCGAGGCGCTCGAGCACCTCCCACAGGTCGCCGCCATCGGAAACCCAACCATTGCCCGCAGTGCGCCACTCGCCGCCTTCCTCGCGCACGGCGAGATCCACGGCAACCTTATCGCCATAGCGCGCAAGGATATCTTCTATCCATTCCGGCTGTTCAAGAGCAGCGGTGCCAATATTAATGCGCTGCGCACCGGTAGCCAGCGCGCGCTCCACCGCGGCATCGTCCCGAATGCCACCGCTAAGCTCCACATTTACCCCCAGATCGCGAGTAATCATCGCCATTTCTTCGTGGTTGGAGCCCCGGCCGAAGGCCGCATCCAAATCCACAAAATGCAACCAGTGCGCACCCTGGGACTGCCACTTTTGTGCGGCATCGCGCGGGGAACCATACGAGGTCTCGGTGCCTGCTTCGCCTTTATCCAAGCGCACGGCTTGGCCTTGAGATACATCGACTGCTGGCAAAAGCGTAAAAGTCATATTCTTCATCCTACCTAGAGCATGCGCATCCAGTTTTCCAAAAGCTGAGCACCGGCGTCCCCGGATTTCTCAGGGTGGAATTGAGTCGCCCACAGGGCACCGTTTTCTACCGCCGCGACGAACCTATCGCCCGCGTGCTCCGCCCAGCTCACCTGCGGCGGACGGGTAATTTCCGTTTCCAATTCCCAACGGCGAACGCCGTAGGAATGTACGAAGTAGAAACGTTCGTCTTCCGGTAGTCCGGCAAACATATCGCTGCCGACGGGTACTTCCACGGTATTCCACCCCATGTGCGGCAGCACCGTAGAGTGCAACTTTTCCACGGTGCCGGGCCACTCGCCGCAACCGATGGAGTTGATGTTGTGTTCCACTCCGGCGTCGAAAAGCACCTGCATGCCTACGCAAATGCCCAACACCGGCCGCTCTCCTGCCAAGCGCTGGCCGATGACCCGAGGGCCCTGCACCGCCCGCAGCCCGCGCATGCAGGCAGCAAAGGCACCCACCCCAGGGACAAGCAGACCGTCCGCTACCACCGCTTCCTTGGGGTCCGCGGTAACGGTGACGTCCGCGCCCACCCGCTCCAGCGCACGCTGGGCTGAGCGCACATTGCCCGCGCCATAATCCAATAATGCGACCGTCTTTGCCATGGGCTATACCTTACGCATGCGACGCAGACGCGTCCGGATATCGTTGGTTTCGCTCACGCGGGTGCGCCCAAGGACAAAATCTGCCGACGTCATCACAACGCCTGCGAGGAGGATGACCACGCCGGCCCCAAAAGCCCCCGCATAGCCGTAGCCGGCAACCAAGGCACCCAAGAGGGTCGAGCCCAAACCGGTGCCGCCGTCATAGAAGATATTCCAGATGGCAGAAGCCTCCGAGACCCGCTCGCGCGGCAGGCGATCAAACATCGACAGCAGCGCCTCATTTTGGGCAATACCGAACGCACCACCGAACAGGAAGGCACCAAGCACGAGCCACCATACGGAACCATCGAGATAAAGAGGAACGGCAATGGCAAGCACGCCCACGATAGCCATTACCTGGCCGGGGATGTAGAGCCGGCCGGGAGTGCCCACGCGGTCTGCCACCATGCCCGCGAGGTAGCGGAAAATCATGGCGGCGCCGCCCACAATGGATAGCATGATGCCGGCCAAGCTGGCGCCGCGCTCTGCATCGAGTTCTTGTACCGCCGGCGGCAGGAAGGATGATACGGCGCCATAGCTCATAGAAAACGTCGTTAGCGCCAGCGCAGGAACGAGCACTAGCTTCCACGTAGGAACGCGGATAAGGTTCGGCTCTTCTTCGGTATCGGAGGCGAGCGTGACCTTGATCTTGGGAATGCGCAGGCACAGGCCAAAGCCCACGAACCCAATGACTCCGGCGGTGATATACGTCGAGGCATAACCCAGCTTTTCCGCCATGGACAATCCCAGTGGCAAAAAGACCATTTGGCCTAGGCCAGTGAAAACACCAATCATGCCGGTGGCCTTGCCCAGCAGGCGTACCGGCGCCAGTTCCGCAATGAGCGCGGACTCAGAAACAGTCAGCGCGCCAAAGCCCACGCCGCGCAGAGCAGAAAAGAGCAGGACAACCCAAGCATCGGTACCCAAGAGGTGGCCAAAGGCAGGTACACCCAGGGTAAAAGCGGACAGTGCCATCACGCGGCGGTAGCCCCACCGGCGTAGGAGCCACGGGGAGATGATCTGGGTAAGCACGGTGAAGGCCATGAAGATGCCCGTGGATGAGCCCGCCAAGGTAGCTGAGCCGCCGGAGTCAATAACCGCTAGCGGCACCACTGGAAGGAGGATGGACCAAGCACCGAAGGCTGCGGCGATGGCCAACATGGTCGCGGTATAACCCGGAACCTTCCAGATATTAGTTTCTTGGGTATTGCTCATTTACCGAACGCTCCTACCATCCACGAGATTGCTGCCACCACGGTGATTGCGGCCAATAAAGAGGCTACTACTGTCATTGCCTTCGATCCCTGTTGGTAGGCAGACCACGCACCGCCCACCAACATGCCGGCGACGAGGAAGAGGACCAAGATCATAAAATGCATGCGTTCTAGAGTGCTCCCTTCGTCGAAGGAATGCCAGTCTGGCGCGGATCGAATTCCACCGCACCGCGCAACGCACGCGCTACGGCTTTATACTCCGCTTCCGTAATGTGATGCGGATCGCGACCATAACGCACGTTGAGGTGGAGCGTTACCGCAGCATGGGTGGCAAGCGTTTCAAAGAAGTGGCGGTTGATCACCGTGGCGTAATGCCCACCGATGGTCTGCCACTGCAGGTGCTCTGGTTCGCCGTTCATTACAAAATAGGCGCGCCCAGAAAAATCCACCACCGCTTCCACTAAGGCCTCATCCATGGGCAAAAGCTGGGAGCCAAAGCGGCGAATGCCGGCCTTATCCCCCACCGCCTTACGCAGCGCGGTGCCGAGCACGATGGCGGTATCTTCCACAGTGTGGTGGGCATCTACCTCCACATCGCCCTCAGCCTGCACAGTGAGATAAAAGCTGCCATGAGTAGCAAAGGCCGTGAGCATGTGGTCAAAGAAAGGCAGTCCGGTGGAAATATCGCTTTGTCCCGTGCCATCGAGGTCAATGACCACAGAAATCTGCGATTCCGACGTCGCCCGCTGGGCGCGCCCTACGCGGTTGCTCATGCTTCGCTCCTTTCTCCTGCGACCGGGAAATCAGCCACTACTGTATCCGCAAGGTCCTCAGCTACGGCCAAAAAGGCCGAATTTTCTTCTGGCAGCCCCACGGTCATGCGCAGGTGGCCTGCGATGCCAACATCGCGAATGAGCACTTCCTTATCCAAGAACTGTTGCCACACGCGGTGTTGGTCAGCAAAGCGGCCGAAGAAGAGGAAATTGGATTCGCTGGGTAAAACGGTATAGCCCAATTCGCGCAAGCGAGTGGCCACCCGCTCGCGCTCGGCGGCAATCTTTTCCACGGTGGCGAGCGTATCCGCACTATGGCGCAGCGCCACCGTCGCCGCCGCTTGGGATAGCACGGAAAGGTGATACGGCAGCCGCACCAGCATCACGGCCTCCACAAAGGCCGGGTCCGCCACGAAATAACCGAGGCGGCCGCCGGCAAAATCGAAGGCCTTAGACATGGTGCGCGAGACCACCAGCTTCGTGGGGTATTTCTCCAGCAGCGTCACCGCAGATGCCGAGGAAGAAAATTCGCCATAAGCTTCATCGACGATGAGGATGCCCGGGGCGGCGTCGGCAAGCGCGGCAATATCGTCCACGCTGGTCACCCCACCGGTGGGGTTATTCGGCGTAGTCACAAAGATGATATCCGGCTGGTGCTGCGCGACAGCTGCGAGCGCCCGGTCCATATCGATGCGGAAATTCTCATCGCGCGGGCACTCCAGAAACTGCGTGTGAGTCCCATCCGCGAGGATAGGGTGCATGGAATAAGACGGGGTGAAACCGAGCGCGCTGCGGCCTGGACCACCGAATGCCTGCAACAGCTGCTGCAAAATCTCATTCGAGCCATTGGCCACCCACACCTGCGCATAGCCCACGCGCACGCCGGTTTGTTCAGATACGTAGTCCGCCAAGGATTGGCGCAGCTCCACCGCATCGCGCTCCGGATAGCGATTGAGTGTGGTGGCAAGGCGGCGGGTTTCCGCGACTAGGTCATCAACCAGCGCCTGCGAGGGAGGATAAGGATTTTCGTTGGTATTGAGCTGGTAGGCCACGTGGAGTTGCGGCGCCCCATAGGCAGACTTGCCGCGCAGCTCCTCGCGCAGGGGAAGATCATTCAAGTGCGTCATTTAATTCTCCTCGAATCGGGCGCGGATAGCCTCACCGTGGGCAGGCAACCCCTCGGCCGCCGCAAAAGCGATAACGTGCGGGGCAATCTCTTCCAACGCAGCTCGGTCATAATCAATAAGGTTGACCGGCCGCATAAAGGTATGGGTAGAAAGGCCGGCAGAAAAACGCGCCGTACCGGAGGTGGGCAATACGTGATTGGAGCCGGCCGCGTAATCTCCGAGCGGCACTGGAGCAAAGTCCCCTACAAAGATCGCACCGGCGTGCTTAATCCGCTCGGCCACCGCGCCGGGCTCTGCGGTGTGGATCTCCAAGTGCTCAGCAGCATAGGCATTGGCCACCGCCACCGCTACATCCAGGGAATCGACCAGCACAATTCCGGATTGCTCGCCGCCTAGGGCTTCGGCCGCTCGCTGCGCATTTGCGGTGGCGCTGTAGCGCGCTTCTACCTCGGCATTCACACGCTGAGCTAAGCTGGGCGAAGCCGTAATGAGCACACTCGCGGCCATCGGATCATGCTCAGCCTGGGAGATAAGGTCATAGGCCACATACACCGGATTCGCGGTGTCATCAGCGATAATGGCGATTTCGGTCGGCCCGGCCTCAGCATCAGTACCCACCACGCCGCGCACCAACCGCTTGGCCGCGGTGACGAAGATATTTCCAGGGCCGGTAATCATGTCAACCGGAGCTAGTCCGGCGTCATCATCTCCGTAGGCCATCAGCGCGACGGCCTGGCCGCCTCCTACCGCCCAGACCTCATCCACGCCCAGCATCTGGCACACGGCCAGCACCGTGGGGTGCGGCAGACCGCCGAATTCTTTTTGTGGCGGCGAGGCTACCACTAAGCTTTCTGCGCCGGCCGCCTGCGCCGGCACCGCGTTCATGATCACAGACGAGGGATAGACGGCCTTGCCTCCCGGCACGTACAAACCGACGCGCTCGATGGGGCGAAAGACCTCGGTCACCGTGGCGCCCCGAGCCAGTTCGGTGGTATGTGCGGTCGGCTTTTGTTCGAGGTGGACCTTGCGGACGCGCTCAATCGAGGCCTCAATTGCTCGGCGCACCTGCGGGTCTAAGCCAGCGACGGCCTTGTCCAATTCCGCTTGCGGTACCCGCAGGTGGAGCGGGCGCACGCCATCAAAAAGTTCGCTGTAGTCCAGTGCCGCCGCGGCGCCTTCTTGACGGACGCGATGAACCATTGGCGCCACTTTGTCCACTACAGCGGCGACGTCGGTGCCGCCGCGTGGCAGGACTCGCCGCAGCTGGGCAGGGCGCAGCTCTGTGCCGCGCAAATCGATGGTTCGAAGCATTTCCGGCTCCCATTATTCTTATCGGATTTCTATTATTAAACCAATATCCTAATGTCCAAATGCCAGCGAGGGGGCGGGTTTGGACGATAGACTCGGACTCAACACAGCTTTAAGGTGGTGGCAGTGATGAGCGAGAGTGATCCTTCCCTTCTGCTTGCGCATGTCCGCGCCATCGCCCGCGAACATGGCTTGTCCTGCTGGGCGCTACCCTCAGGCGAACTTTTAGTACCCCACTCAGCCGGCGGATCTACCTTCATCTTTATAGACCAGCTAGAAGAACCGGTACTCCACCTACACACCAGCCCCCGCGGCGGCGTAAATCTCAGCGAAATATCCGAACTAGCGCGTGTGGCCAACGAGTGGAACCACGATTGCCTCTCACCGGCGGTAGTGGTTGATTTTGACCAGCCTGAGTGCGTGAGCGTATCCGGTCATAGTTATCTACCTGCGGATATCTCCCCGAGCCGGGAACAGCTCGCGACGTTTGTCTTACCGGCGCTGCGCAATGCCGAGGTCCTCATGGACTTGCTTGCCCAATCCCGTCCAGGCCTCGTGCGCGAAGCCTCACCGGAGCTAGACCCGCTTGCCGACGCCCCCTTAGAGCCCTTCACCCTCGATAGCCTGGCCGAAATCCTGCCGCTTATCGGAATCCAACGCTTCCAAAGCGACGGCGCCACGGCTATCTACGCGTGGGTCAATGATGTTCTCTTTTCCTTCGCTTTAGACAACGGCCCCAGCCTTATCATCAAGGGACATTGGGACCCTAGCTTGGAGGAAGCGGAATTTACCCGCCTATTCCTCATTTGCAATGACTGGAATCGCGCCCATCACGGCGCCGTTGCATATTGCCACCACACCGCCGAAGGCCTGCAGGTGCGGATGGATGCCACCACCATTGCCGCCGCCGGCCTAACGCGGCCCCAACTCTTTAGCGCTATCGGCCGCGGCCTTAAACACATCCTGCACGGAATCGATGACATCGCGCAGGAAGTTACCGGCGCCTCCCCCGTGGAATGGCCCTAGGCGCGCGGCTTACCAATCATCATCGGAACTCACAAAAGCCGTGGACCAGTAGGAAAACATCGCCATGAATGGCGCCACCGCCCAAGAGATGGCCGGGGAGAATTTCGGTGCAAATTCTACGAACTCTCCTGGGTTTTCGGGCGGATGCGTGGCGGTGACCCCGCCAAATACGTAAAACGAGGCCGCGCCTGCCAAGGCGCACACGCCGACCCACAAGAGCATCGACAAGCCCCGCCCTTGCCGTCGCAGATATGCACCCAAGCCCAAAAGCAGTCCGAGTAGGCCAGTTATGAGGGCAAAGGTAATGAAGGCGATGAACTGGGCGCTGCCCATCGCTTCGATGGCATAACCGCCATCGTCTACCTCATGGCCGGCAAGTGTCGGACGGAAAAGCCCCCACAGCGCACCTGCCACGCCAAAGACCAAGAGCGCACACGCGAGTAACCCCGCACCAAAACCTAGGGTGCGGGGTAAGCGGCGCTGGGAAAGAGACAATTTAGTTGCAGAAGGTCCAGTTGCCATTCTCGCGACGGAAGCGAACCGTAGAGGTCTCATTGCCCTCAGAGTTGGACACGCTCACGGTTGCAGAAGCATCGTCACCGTTGACCACAATGTCGTTAACAGACTGCAGCTTGGTCGACTGCGGGATGGACTCCAGCTGGCTAGCGAACTTCTCTACCTCACCGTTGCCTCCGCCCTGCTGGCGCATGGTGTTGGCGTACTCAGCGAAGGACTGGTTCGGCAGGCTATCGACGTACTGCTGGTACTGGCCAAACTCCTTGGCCTGGCCTTCACGCACGGCTTGGCAGGCGTGCTGCGGCATGTAGTTGAAGTATTCCTTCACATTATCGATTTCGTGCTGGCCGCGGACCAGCTGCTCGATGGCCTGCTTGTCAGCATCATTTGCGTCCTGGCCACCTTCAATCGGCTTGATGTCCTTCGCCCCAGCGAAAGGATCCTCGCCATTATTTAGCGGGTTGGCCATCTGATCTGGGCCCTCGCCAGGGGCGCCCTCGCCGTCTTGGCCCTCTGCACCAGCAGCGCCGTCCTTGTTTTCGCCGTCCTTGTCTTTATCCTTATCCTTGTTTTTGTCCTTGTCCTTATCGGCGTCTTTGTCCTGGGACTTGTCTGCAGACTTATCCTCAGAAGACTTGGAGGCAGTGGTGGCGGCAGCCTTCTTAGAATCGTCGTTGTTGTCATCCGAACCACATGCAGCCAGCGCCAAGGGGGCAACCAGCGCTACTGCGATAAGGGACTTCTTAGCAGGGGTCAAAAAGGACAAGGGAAAACTCCTGAATCAATCTTGCGAATGTGAAGCGCCTTAAGGCAGCTTCTTTTTGTCTTCGCAATACTAACAACACCACGATGGAAATGACATTGATACTCCATTAAAGGAACCTGTGAGCTACCGCCCCGCTAGTCCTAGTCCGTACAATCACCAAGGTGCATATCAATCGCGAGAGTATTATCGACGCCGCTATTTCCTTGCTTGATACCTATGGGCTGGGCGACGTCACCATGCGCCGCGTTGCATCCTCCCTCGGCGTTGCCCCCGGCGCGCTTTACTGGCACATTGCCAATAAACAGGCGCTCATTGCGGCTTTGGCTGAGTACATTATCTCCCCCGTTTCTGGGGAGTCGCTCGAGGAGCTCAGCCTCAGCCTGCGCGATGCGCTACTTGCCCACCGCGACGGCGCTGAGGTAGTCATTGCCGGTCTCTCCCTGCCTCAGGCCCCCGCCTGGGACTACCTCTTATCCGTCTTTTGCTCTGCCGCAGCGCGTGGTGCCTATGAAGCCGACAGTACCCACCGCGCCGCCGCCCTATCGGCTATTCACCTCGTACTCGGTGCCACCTTGATGGAACAGTCCCAACGCCAGCTTGCAGAAACCACCGGCGAGGCTCCTGGCTCTAATTATCGCGACGACCTCCATCGCGGCATTCGTATTATTCACGCTGGGCTTACGCACGGCACTGGAGACTAAAAAGTGGTTATGCTCGTGAGCATGAACACTCCCGCCATGGACGCAGTCCCCACGCCCACCGAGCGCTACGGCCGCCAAATCTGGCCTGGCAAACCTACCCCACTGGGATCCACCTTTGACGGATCCGGCACCAATTTTGCCCTATTTTCTGAGGTTGCAGACAAGGTCGAGCTCTGCCTCATCGACAAAGAAGGCAGTGAAGAGCGCATAGAAATGTCAGAGGTCACCGCCCATGTGTGGCATGTCTACCTCCCCAATGTCACCCCTGGCCAGCGCTATGGCTACCGCGTTTATGGCCCCTATGAACCTGAAAACGGCCTGCGCTGCGATCCTTCCAAGCTCCTCGTAGATCCATATGCCCGCGCCTTCGACGGCGAATTCGACGGCGATGCCTCCCTATATTCCTATGACATCCACGCCGAAGAACCTGGCACCGGCCGCAACGAAGAAGATTCGCTGGGCCACACCATGCTCTCCGTGGTCATCAACCCTTTCTTTGACTGGCGCAGCGACCATCGCCCGCACATTCCAGACAACGAGAAGGTCATTTACGAAACCCACGTCAAGGGCATGACTATGACCCACCCAGACGTGCCGGAAGAACTGCGCGGTACCTACGCCGGCATGGCGCACCCCGCCATCATTGACTACTTCAAGGAGCTCGGCGTCACCACCGTCGAGCTCATGCCCGTCCACCAATTCTTGCAAGACGATCGGCTGCGCAACTTGGGCCTGCGCAACTACTGGGGCTATAACACCTTCGGCTTTTTCGCCCCGCACCATGACTACGCCTATGCCAAAAAGCCAGGCGAGGTGGTCTCCGAATTCAAGACCATGGTCCGTGCCTTCCACGAGGCAGGCATCGAGGTAATCCTCGACGTGGTTTATAACCACACCGCCGAAGGCAACCACATGGGGCCCACCATTGCCTTCCGCGGCATTGACAATGGCGCTTACTATCGCCTCGTCGAAGGCGATGAAGCCCACTACATGGACTACACCGGCACCGGCAATTCCCTCAATGTCCGCAACCCGCACTCGCTGCAACTGATTATGGATTCCCTGCGCTACTGGGTCACCGAGATGCGAGTCGACGGCTTCCGCTTCGACCTGGCGGCGACTTTGGCGCGGGAGCTTGACGACGTCGATAAGCTCGCTACCTTCTTCGACCTTGTCCAACAAGACCCCATTGTCAGCCAGGTCAAGCTCATCGCCGAGCCCTGGGACATTGGCCACGATGGCTACCAGGTAGGCAACTTCCCACCTATTTGGAGCGAATGGAACGGCAAGTACCGCGATACCGTCCGCGATTTCTGGCGCGGTGAGCCCGCTACCCTGGGTGAATTCGCCTCCCGACTGACCGGCTCTTCGGATCTTTATGCCGATAATGACCGCCGCCCCACCGCTTCTATCAACTTCATCACCGCCCACGATGGCTTTACTCTGCGCGACCTCGTGTCCTATAACGACAAGCACAACGAGGCCAATGGCGAGGACAACCGCGACGGCGAGTCCTTCAACCGCTCCTGGAACTGCGGTGAAGAAGGCCCCACCGATAACGAAGAAATTCGCAAGCTGCGCCGCCGCCAGGTGCGCAACTTCCTGACCACTCTCCTACTCTCCCAAGGCACTCCGATGCTCTCGCACGGCGATGAGTTCGGCCGCACCCAAGACGGAAATAATAACGTCTACTGCCAGGACAACGAGCTGGCATGGATGGACTGGTCCATGCTGAAAGAAGAAAAGTCCGCCGCCATGCTGGGATTTACCAAGCGCGTGCTGGCCATTCGCAACCACCACCCCGTATTCCGCCGCAAACGCTTCTTGGCCGGTGGCCCGCTAGGCGCGGATGTAAAAGAACGCGATATCGCCTGGCTGGTCCCCTCTGGTCGCCTGATGACCCAAGACGACTGGGACCACGATTTCGGCCGCGCTCTTATGGTCTACCTCAATGGCAATGCCATCACGGAGACCACCTCCCGCGGCGAACGTATCACCGATGATTCCTTCATCATGATATTCAACTCCCACGACGGCGAAATCGAGTTCACCCTGCCTACCAAGGATCTCGGCGCCACCTGGCGGCTGATGGTCGATACCGCCGATTCCGGCGGCTACCCCGCGGAGGAAACCCTCATTGAGGCAGAGGGTACGATCACGGTGCAACCGCGTTCAACGCTGATCTTGCGTCAGGTTGAGCCGCCCGTTTTTGACTCCTAGAGAAAGGCCCCTCGTGTCATTTCCCGCGCACGGCGTACTCATCGATGTCACAGCGGATAAACTCGTGCTCCACCGCACGCTGCTGGCCACCAGCCTTGGCGCCCCCGCCACGCAGGATATCCCGCTCGATTCCATCGACACTGTGCGCGTGAATGAACCGACCGCCACCGGCTTTGGCGCCCTCGACCTTGGCGCCGCCGGTTCCATCGCTTTCGCCCCGCACCAAGACCCGCAGGCCGTCGCCCGCGCCATCGCCGCCGCCCAGCGCGGCGAGGCCCCCTCCGCCACCGCCACCATCCCGGGGCTCGATTTCACCGCCGTGGATGTAGAAACGGCCAATGATAACTGGGGCTCTATCTGCCAAATCGGCGCGGTTCGCTTCCGCGATGGCCAAGAGACCGACTCCCGTTCCTGGCTGTGCACCCCTCCGCCGGGCCTAGAGCACTTTGCGGATATCAACGTCTCCATCCACGGCATAACCGCGAGCGATGTGGAAGGGGCGCCAGCTTTTGCCGACGTCGCCAAGGAGCTCTTCGACTTCCTCGGCGGCGACGTACTTGTCGCGCACAACGCCCAATTCGATTCCACCGCACTGCGCTCCGGCCTGCTTGCCGCCGGCGCCGAGGTACCCACGGTGCCGCTGGCATGCTCCCTCGCGCTAGCCCGCGACGCCTCTAAAGCCAAGGTAATTTCGGTGCGCAATCACAAGCTGCCCACCGTCGCAGCCCACCTTTCCGCTCCGGATTTTAGCCACCACGACGCCACCGAAGATGCCCGCGCAGCCGGCGAAATCATCGCCCGCTTGGCAGAGCGCTTCGGACACACCGGCAGCATCCGCGATCTATTCACCGCCCGCGAGTTCACCCTTGGCCGCCTCGAGTCCACGGCCGTCCTTCCCGTCCTGCGCGCCCACACGGCCCCGACCTCCGGCGCCGACCTCGGCGCAGGCACCGACTTCCGCGACCAAACCCGTGCGGCCGGCTCGGCAAAAAAGAAGTCCGGTGGCCCCGCCCCCTGGCAGTCTGTCGCCACGCCGGATACTATCCCCGAGCCCAATCCAGACGCTGATCCGGAAGGCGCACTTTATGGCAAGCATGTCACCCTCACCGGTGATTTCGAGCCCTATGACAAGGGGGTGCTGTGGCAGGGCATCGCCGAGCGCGGCGGCCAGGTAGCCAAAAACGTCACCAAAAAGACCACGCTGCTTATCGTGGGCGAATGGGCCAAGAAAACCTCCAAGGAAAAGCGTGCGGAGGAACTGCAGGCCAAGGGCCAAAAAATCGACATCTGGCCGGCCGATAAGCTCTTTGCCGAACTCCAACTCGACGCCGAGCCGCCCTTTTAATTTTCCCGGGAACCAAACGGCGGTTTCTCCAGTCCAATAAAGGCGACTGCACCCTACCCCACTGGAGAGCCCCGTCGTGACCGTCGCCCTGCGTTCGCCGCGTCCTACCACCGCAAACCTGCTGCCTGCCCTCTTTGCCCGTTCCTGGCTGAAAGAACAGCGGCTTTCCGACGACGGCTTTTGCGATTCCCTTGCCACCATCCAGCTCTCCCCCAGCCTGTCCATGGCGCTTGTCTTTCCAGGCAAGCGTAGCTTTCGCCGACTAAGCCACCGCGGCTTGGCAGACATGGACATTTCCACGCGCCGGGCGTGGAACCACGCCTCACATAACCTGCAACGCGCCGCCCTCGATTCGCAGGGACTGCGTTTCTGGACTCGTCCGGCTGCCTGCGAGCTCCCTTCCGCCTCCCACCTCGGGGGCCTACAGGTTCGCTCCCACGGCGCACCGATTTCCTCCTGGATCGCTCACCCAGAAACATTTACTGTGCTGGACAAGCACATGCGCCGCCTCCTGCGTTCGCACTCGCTGACCTACCTTGTCCCAGACTCCGCCACCCTCTTCGTTTTTGCCCGCCTGCCGGACACCTATGCCTGCCAGCTGGCTGCCGATGCCGTCGCGCGCGTGCCCTACCATCGCACCGTGCTCCACCCGCGCCCGCTAGTATGGTCTAACGGATTCCCGCGGGAGTTATGAAAGGAGCACCATGCCGGAAAGTAGGATGTCGCGGCTAAGCAACCAGTACCACGACTGGGCGCGCAACCACCCCACCGCTGCGGGGGACTTCCGCACCGCCATCGAGGATCTCCTCAACGACGCCGGCATCATCTTCGACCGCGTTTCTACCCGCGTCAAGACTTGGCCCTCGCTTAAGGCAAAGGCCAAAAAGCGCCGCGAGAACGGCGATTTTGTCTACCCCCAGCCGTGGCAGGAGATCCACGATGTGATGGGGGTGCGGGTCACGCTGTTTCACTCCACCGCGATTCCAGAAGCGCTGAGCGTTTTTGGTGAATCGTTTAAAGTCGAGCGTTCCGTTGATAAAGCAGCCGAGACCCGCATTTCCGGCGGCTTTGGCTACGGCTCCCACCACCTCGTGCTCACCGTGACCGAAGATAGCGCTGCCGCAATGGAAGAGCTCGCGAACTACGTAGGTTGGACCTTTGAGGTGCAGATTCGCACCGTTCTGCAGCACGCATGGGCGGAGTTTGAACACGATATCCGCTACAAGCAAGGGCCCAACCCACCCTCACCTGAAGTGGACCGCCTCTTTACCTTGGCCGCGGGGCTTATCGAGCTTGCGGACCAGCAATTCGACGAGATTGCTGCACTCAAGGCCCCAGGTACGGAAACCGATCGGGACGTCGAGCTTACCGCCGAGACCCTACCGGGCGTGCTGGCCATTATCCTGGGCAACCGTTTCCCGCTCTCGCGCTCGGAGCACTACCGATTCTTGGCGGAGTTATTGGAGCAAAACGGCGTGCGCCACTTGAGCCAGCTCGAGCAGCTGCTTGACGATACTGCCATTGCCCACGTCCACGACGCCATGCGCTACCGCTTTCGTCCCGGCCAGGTGCGGCTTATCGACGACTTGCTGCTCAACAAATTTGGCAAGCAGCATATCGAGGCCACCGCCGAATCCGGCGACCGCCCGGGCCGCAAGCGTCGGCTTACTGCGCGCCTGAAGGCCTTGCGCGCTGCCCACTAGTTTCGGCTGATTATCGGAAACCGCCGCGGAATTTCTCCATATCGCGTCGTTCCTTCTTCGTCGGTCGGCCCGCCCCGCGTGGGCGCACGGGTACCGACGGCATAAACTCCTTGGGTGGAGGCGGCGGCGCATGGTCCGTGTAGCACGTACGCGCCACGGGTGCGCCCACGCGCTTGGCCACAGTCGCTAAGACCTCAAGGTCATGCTCGTGGTGATTGCGCCACACGCGCACACGGTCGCCCGGCACCACCTGCTGGGAGGGCTTGACAGCCTCGCCATTTATCTTGACATGCCCGGCGCGCACGGCCGTCGCGGCCGCCGAACGGGTCTTAAACATGCGCACGGCCCACACCCAGGCATCAATCCGGACGGGGCGGCCGCTAGGTTGCGGTGCCGGCATCTAATACTGGTTGTGGTTCTCGTTGACGATTTTCTGGATCTTCAGCCAGTTATAGCCGCCACCGACTACGGCGACGATGGCACCCACCAACATCCAGGCCCAGAAACTTGCCGCAGATAGCACGCCCAGCACTGCTCCCACGCCGAGGCCGCCAACCACGCACACAACGGCGTTGCGGGAGTGCTTGCGCACCTGCTGCTTGCGCTGCGCAATGGGGTTATTCGGTCGCTGCTGCATACTCATGTTCAGGATCTTACCTCAACCCACGCGCTGCCAGCTTCTGCCGCCGCGAGCTGGCCCTGCGAGATCGCTGCCAGCGTTGCTTCCAGCTCTTCCAGCCCACCTGGGCGCACGGCCACGGTAAAGGTTACTGCGGCCGCGTAGGCGGTATCGGTTATCTCATAGCCGCGCCCGCGCAGATCCGCCTCCACTCGCCCGGCCGTTGCATGTGGGCACTCCACGGCATAGAGCTCCCGGCGCGCCCGGGTTACCGCACGCACCTTTTCCATGGCCTCACTCACCGCACCACCATAGGCGTGCACGAGGCCGCCGGCTCCTAACTTGATGCCACCAAAGTAGCGCACTACCACTGCGCAGACATCGAGCATGCCGGAGCCTTTGACCACATCCAGCATGGGTTTTCCGGCGGTGCCGGAGGGCTCGCCATCATCGGAGGAGCGCTCCACCGGATTCGCACCGTCGACGTGATAGATGTAAGCGGAGCAATGGTGACGGGCGTCGGGAAAGCGGGTGCGGGCGGCGTCGATAAACGCGCGGGCCTCTTCCTCATTGGTGACGCGACCGATCAAAGTAATAAATCGGGAACGCTTGATTTCAATGTCGTGTTCAACCTGGCCTACGGGGCGACGATAAGAATTTTGCATTAGGCTACGAGGAATTCATACTCGGGGGTGCCGGGCTTGAGGTACTGCACCGAAATCTTGGATTCACCCATGCGTTGCAGCAAGCCGTCGAGGTCCTCGGCGCGGCTAAGCTGCAGGCCCACTAGCGCCGCACCGGTTTCCCGGTTATTGCGCTTGAGATACTCAAAGAGTGTGATGTCATCGGTCGGACCCAAAATCTCGTGCAAAAAGTGGCGCAGCTGCCCGGGCTCCTGCGGGAAGTTCACCAGGAAGTAGTGCTTGAGGCCCCGGTGAACTAGGGAGCGCTCCATGATTTCTGCATAGCGCAGCACGTCATTATTGCCGCCTGAAATCACGCATACCACCGTCGAGCCCGGTTTCAGGTCCAGCTGATGCAGGCCCGCCACCGACAATGCACCGGCCGGCTCGGCAATGATGCCCTCATTTTGATACAGGTTGAGCAAGTCCGTGCACACCGCGCCTTCGGACACGGTGTCAAAGCTCAGGCGCTCGCGATTGGCGTCCAAAATCTCATAGGGCAGCGCGCCCAAGCGCTTTACGGCCGCGCCATCAACGAAGGGGTCGACCGCATCCAGCGTGACCGGGCCCCCGTGGTCAAATGCCGCTCTTAGCGACGCCGCCCCTTCCGGCTCCATGCCCACCACCCGAGTATCCGGTGCCATATCCGCCAGATAGGAGGTGATGCCAGAAATCAGGCCACCGCCTCCTACGGGAACGACAACGGCATCGGGCGACTTGCCCTTGGCCGAAAGCTGCGCGAGAACCTCTGCGGCTACGGTGCCCTGCCCGGTGATGGTATCGCGGGCGTCGAAGGGCTCGATGAAGGCGGCGTCGCGCTCGGCGGCGTCGGCATGCGCAGCTGCGGCTGCCTCATCGAAGTTGGAACCAACTACCACCAGTTCTACTTGGTCGCCGCCGTGAACCAGGATGCGGTCGCGCTTTTGCATTGGCGTGGGCTCTGGCACAAAAATCTTGCCGGCGATTCCCATTGTGCGGCAGGCATAAGCCACGCCCTGCGCATGATTGCCGGCCGAGGCCGTAACAATTCCCCGGTGCCGCTGCTCTTGCGGCAGATTCGACATCCCGTTTAACGCGCCACGAATCTTATAGGAGCGCACGTCCTGCAGATCCTCCCGCTTGAGGTAGACCTCGCAGCCCGTCTCGGCCGAAAGCCGGGCGCAATACTGCAGCGGAGTCGGGGCGATTTCCGAGCTAATCCGTGCCTGCGCCTGCTGGATATCGGATGCATGGATGGTCGAATCAGTCATGTCTTGACAGTCTACCCATTCACTGGAAATTCACTGGCCTTTAGTTGCACCGTTACCTACGTAGGCAATAGTGGACATAACCACAAGAAAGGAAATCTATGCTCAAACGCATCTCTCTGCGTTACCTCCTCGCTCGTCCTCGCCTGCTCCCCTGCCGCGCATGCCCACGTCGTGGATAACGTGCTGGAGCATTCCGCGCCCACCGCTGCGCTGCAGCTTAACCCCATCGGTTCTCATGAATCGGGTGTGCTGGGCAAATCGGCCGCCGAAATCGTCGCTTATCACGCAGCGTCCCAGCGCATCCTCACCGTCAATGCGCGCTCCGGCGAGGTCGATATCTTAGATGGTTCCGATCCCTCCCACCCGCACAAGATCGGCGCCATCTCCGCCGGTGGTAACAGGGAGATTAACTCTGTGTCCGCGCGCCCCGTTGGCCTGGCCGCCACCGCCGTGGCAGCAGGCCTCGTCGCACCAGCTACAGCTTCTGCCACAGAAGAGTAGCCAAAGCAACTTTCGGCTGAGTGCCAGGCCGAGGTCGACAACGCCAAGAAAAAGCACCTCAAGAAGATCGAAAACGGCGAATTCGGTTCTTCCGCCCGCACCCCGCAGGAGCTTATGCAGGGCCTTGCCAATGGCTACGGTTCTTCCGGAATGCCCAAGGAGCCGGACTGCGTAGCCAAGGAGGCGGAGCAGCACCAGATCGAGGCACTTGAGCGTCTGCCTATTTGGGGCTCTTCCACCCCCGAAAAGTTCCTCGAGGTCATGAGCTGGGTGACCGTGGCCGCCAGCCTCGTGGCTGCGCTGCTGCAGGCCTTCAACATGGTTGCCACGGTAAACCCGGCTGTGCTGGAGCCGATGAAGAACGCCCTCAAGCAGCTGGGCGTGCGCTTCTAAACGCCACAGATTAAGCCGCTCCGAAGTTTCGGAGCGGCTTTCGGCGTTTTTAGAACAGTTCGCGGGTAGCGATGTCAGCGCCTTCTACCAAAGATTGCAGCTTCGCCCACGCAATCTGGGGGTGCAGGCGACCGCCCAAACCGCAATCGGTCGACGCGATAACATTTTCAGGGCCTACTACCTCGGCGAATTGGATGATGCGATCTGCCACGAGGCGCGGATGCTCTACCGCGTTGGTGGAGTGCGAAACCACGCCTGGGTAAATCACGGTGCCTTCCGGCAGCGCGTGGTCCTGCCACACGCGCCATTCGTGCGCGTGACGCGGTGACGCGGCTTCGAAAGAGAATCCGCCGACCTCGGCCCGCAAAATTTCCTCGATGATATCTGCAAATGGGACGTCGGTTACGTGCGGGCCGTGCCAGGAGCCCCAGCAGATGTGCAGGCGCGTTTGTTCCTTGGGCAGGCCGGCGATGGAATCATTAAGGACGTCGATGCGCTCACGAATGAAGCCACGGAAGTCCTCTACGGTTGGCTCCGGGTTGATTTGGTCCCAGGCCTCGGCCAGGTCGGGTGCATCGAATTGCACAGTGAGCCCGGCATCGGTGATGGCTTGGTATTCAGTGCGCATGGCACGGCCGACGTCGGCAAGCAGCTGGTGCTCATCGTCGTAGTAACGATTGTTAAGGCGCGCAGCCGAACCGGGGGAAAGGGCGGCGATGAAGCCTGGGGTGCCGGAAGGTAGGGCGTCGGCAAGCAGGCGGACATCGGCGGCGACCTCATCTTGTCCAATGTAGGTTACCGGGCCGGTAAATTCTGGGTTTGCCACCTTGGCTCGGCCGGTGAAGATGCCAGAATCCGGGTCATTGTAGGCCTCCGAAAACAGCGCGCGGTCGCGGCGATCAATGAACGACGTCAGCCGCGGCTCCCCCGGTTTCGAGCGCACTACCTCAGCCGATTCCCAGCGGTCGGTATCCGTCATCGTCAGCCCGCCCAGGCGGCTAAATGAGTAATTCCACCATGCGCCATAGTCCACAGCGCCCGAGGTGATATGGCCGTATTCGCCCTCGTTAATGATATCGAGGCCCAGATCAAGCTGCCGCTTGACGACGTCCGCCACCGCAGCCTCCAAAATCCCCTGGAACTCCGCGGCCGGCAGCTCCCCGCGCTTCAGGTTGGCCTCCAGGAGCTCCGGGGTGCGCGGCAGCGAGCCGACATGGGTAGTGCGAATCTTACAAACCATCAGGTTTCCTCCATCAAAATAGACTGTGCTGTCTATATTAGTGGAGGGGGTCGCCGGCCACCGAAATTAGATTCAGCCTAAGATGCCCGCGCCCATAGTGGCTTTGAGATCGCCCATGAGGTTGCCGGAGCGTTCCACGCGCAGGTGGTCGCCGAGGATCATGGTGGTGGACTCGGAGCCGTCGACAAGCTCGAGATACACGTCCGACTCGCCCTGGTTTTTGAGCAGAACCTGCTTGAGCCGGGCAATATTTTCCATGGTGCACTGGTCCGTGCGCATAGTCAGGCGCAGCGGCAGGCCCGCACCCCCGCCCGGGCCGAGGTCTGGGACGCGAATATCGGAGCAGAACAGGGAACGCCGCTCATCACGAATCTTGACGTTCACGCGTGCCAAGATGATGTTGTCCTCCACAATCTGCGGGGCGACGAGAGAGTAGACCTTGTTGAATACCAAGATTTCCACCTGCGCGCCGTTGTGGTCTTCCACCGTGACAATGGCCCATGGGGAGCCATCGCGCTTGGAGAAGCGGCGGTCCACGCCCGAGATGATGCCACCGATGATGAGCTCTTGGCCGTTGCGCACCTCATCGTTGAGGATCTTAGTCAGCGGGGTATCCGTTTGCGCGGCCAGCGCCTCTTCGAAGCCATCGAGCGGGTGGCCGGACACGTACAAGCCAAGCATCTCGCGTTCGAGGGCAAGCTCGTGTTTTCGGTCCCACTCATCTTCTGGGATATCCATGGCAAAGGCATTGGCGACCTCGTTATCTTCTCCTCCGCCGATTCCGGCGAAGAGATCGAACTGGCCCTTATCAGCGGCCTTCTTGGTGGTTTGCACTGCATCCACCGCGTCCTCATGAATGAGCATGAGACCCTTGCGCGGGTGGTTCAAGTCATCGAAGGCACCGGCCTTGATGAGCGCTTCTGTTACGCGCTTAGTACAGGCGGTCAGCTCGATCTTGTCCAGGTAGTCACCAAACGAGGTAAACGCGCCCTTGTCGTGGCGCGACTTAATGATGGATTCCACCACTTCCGAGCCGACGTTGCGGATAGCGCCCATGCCGAAGCGGATATCCTCTCCCACCGCCTGGAAGTCTTCTTCGGACTCATTGACGGAAGGCGGGAGCACCTTAATGCCCAGGTGGCGGCAGTCCGAAAGGTAGATGGCAGACTTGTCTTTCTTATCGCCCACCGAGGTCAACAGCGCGGCCATGTATTCCGGTGCGTAGTAGGCCTTGAGGTAGGCCGTCCAGAAAGACACCAGGCCATAGCCCGCGGCGTGGGACTTATTAAACGCGTAGGACGCGAAGGGCTCGATGGTGCCCCAAAGCGCATCCATGGCGGACTTTGAATAGCCGTTTTCTTGCATGCCGCCCCAGAACTTGTCGTACTGCTGGGCCAACACTTCGGGCTTTTTCTTACCCATCGCCTTACGGAAGCCATCTGCCTCGCCGGCCGTGTAGTTGGCGACCTTCTGCGAGATACGCATGATCTGCTCCTGGTAGACGATGAGGCCGTAGGTCTCATCCAGGATTTCCTTCAGCGGCTCTTCTAGCTCCGGGTGAATCGGGGTGATTTCCTTCCGGCCGTTCTTGCGGTCCGCATAGTCCCAGTGGGCGTTCACACCCATCGGTCCCGGGCGGTAGAGCGCAAGGGATGCCACAATATCTTTAAAGCCGGTAGGCTTCATGCGCTTGAGCAGCTCTTGCATACCACCGGAGTCGAGCTGGAAGACGCCCAGCGTATCGCCGCGCGAGAGCAGGTCATAGACCTTGGAGACTTTGGGGTCGTCGGCATGCAGCTGCTCCAAGTGAACTTCTTCGCCGCGGTTGCGCTTGATGTTTTCAATCGCATCGCCGATAACGGTGAGGTTGCGCAGGCCCAAAAAGTCCATCTTCAGCAGGCCGATGGCCTCACACGCCGGGTAGTCCCAACCAGTAATGTAGGCGCCGTCGGCTGGGCGCTTCCACATGGGGATGTGGTCCATGAGGCGGACCGAGGCCATAATCACCGCACAGGCGTGCACGCCCGCCTGCCTGACGACGCCTTCCAAGCCCCTAGCCGTGTCATAAATCTTTTTCACATCCGGGTCGGATTCCACCATCTGGCGAACCTCGGTGGCCTCAGAATAGCGCTCGTGATCCGGGTCCGTGATGCCCCTAAGCGGAATATCCTTGGCCATGATCGCAGGTGGCAACGCCGCGTTGATGCGGTCGGCCATCTGGAAGCCAGGCTGGCCAAAGTGCACCTTGGCGGAGTCTTTAATGGCCTGCTTCGTCTTCACCGTGCCGAAGGTAATCACCTGCGCCACCTTGTCCTCGCCCCAGCGCTCGGCCGCGTAGGTGATCATTTCGCCGCGGCGGCGGTCATCGAAGTCGATATCGATATCGGGGGCGGACGGGCGCTCGGGATTCAAGAATCGCTCGAAGAGGAGATCATGTTCCAGGGGGTCGATATTGGTAATGGTCAGCGCGTAAGCGACAAGCGCGCCGGCCGCCGAACCACGGCCTGGCCCCACACGAATGCCCACCGAGCGCGCGTGCTTGATGAGCTCGGCCACGATAAGGAAGTAGGACGGGTATCCCTTCATCTCAATAACGGAAATCTCATACTTCGCGCGCTCGATGTACTCCTCCGGAACATCCTGACCGGGGAAGCGAGCTTGCAGGCCCTCCATAACCTCGTGGGTGAGCCAGGAAGTTGGGGTGTGGCCCTCGGGGACGTCGGCAATAGGCATGCGATCGTGGGTGTGCTCTTCCCAAATCTCGCCATAGTCTTGTACACGCTCGGCAATCCACAGCGTGTTATCGCAGCCATCTGGAATCATATCGTCCCAGGTCTCGCGCATCTGCGCGGCCGATTTAATGTAGTAGCCGGTGCCGCCGAACTTGAAGCGATCAGGGTCCATAAAGGTCTTGCCGGTCTGCACGCACAACATCGCCTCGTGCGCCGGCGCCTGGGATTCCAAAACGTAGTGGCAGTCGTTGGTCACCAGCGGCGGCAGGTCCAGCTTGCGGCCGATCTCTAATAGGCCATCGCGCGTGCGCTTTTCGATGTCCAGCCCATGGTCCATCAACTCCAAAAAGAAGTTATCTTTGCCGTAGATGTCTTGCCACATGGCCGCAGCCTCAAGCGCCTCATTGAACTGGCCTAGGCGCAGTCGGGTCTGGACATCGCCCGAAGGACAGCCGGTGGTGGCAATGATGCCGTCAGCATGCTCCGCGATGAGCTCAGCATCCATGCGCGGCCACTTGCCCAGCTGGCCCTCATAGGAGGCCAACGAGGACAGGGTAAAAAGGTTGCGCAGGCCGGTCGCGTTTTCCGCAATCATTGTCTGGTGGAGGTAGGCGCCGGAAGCGGAAACATCGTCGCGCTTTTGGTCCGGTGTGCCCCACAGCACGCGCTTTTTATTGAAGCGAGACTCCGGTGCCATATACGCCTCGATGCCGATAATGGGCTTGATACCGGCGCCGGTCATGCGGCGGTAGAAGGCATCGGAGCCGTACATATTGCCGTGGTCGGTCATGCCTACGGCCGGCATTTTCTGGCGGACCACCTCGTCTGCCAGCATATCGACCTTGGCCATGCCGTCCAGCATGGAAAACTCGGTGTGGTTGTGCAGGTGGACGAAGGAGGAGTTTTTGGCCATGCGGCTCATCATAGCGGGGCGGTCAAAATGGGCTATTATTTTGTGATGCTCTACACGCTGGCCGCCTACATCATGTGGGGATTTTCCCCGCGTTCTTCCCTCTCTTGTTGCCGGCATCGCCTTTAGAAATCTTGGCCCACCGCGTGCTGTGGACCGCGGTGTTGGTCACGGGATTTTTGTGCCTCGCCGGCCGATGGCGCGAGTTAGTGCGCATGGACAAGCGCACGTGGGGCTGGCTCGCGGCCGCGGGAGTATTCATCACGGCTAATTGGGGCACCTACGTGGTGGCGATTAATAGCAACCACGTAGCCGATGCGGCGCTGGGGTACTTCATCAATCCCCTCGTATCAGTTGCCCTCGGCATGGTGTTTTTGAAAGAGCGGCTGCGGCCGTGGCAGGCCGGCGCGGTGGGGGTTGCGGCCATCGCGGTGCTGTATTTGACATTCTTTACCGGCCAGGCGCCCTATATTTCGCTGTTATTGGCCTTCAGCTTCGGGATTTATGGGCTGCTCAAAAAGCAGGTGCGGGTATCCTCGGCCGTCTCGGTGGCAGCGGAGGCGCTCGTGATGTCACCACTAGCGGTGGGCTACATCCTGTGGCTAGAAAGTAGCGGCCAGGGCACCTTCGCTAGCGAAGGAACCGGCCACGCGCTGCTTTTGGTGAGCGCCGGCTTAATCACCGCACTGCCGCTTCTTTGCTTTGCAGAGGGCGCGCGGACGCTACGCTTATCGACGATCGGCATGCTCCAATACCTCACCCCCATCATGCAAATGCTATGGGCGCTTTTCGTCACCCACGAGCACTTTTCGACCCACCGGTGGATCGGTTTCGGCATCATCGGCTTAGCCGTAGCAATCTACGTGGTCGACCTAGTGCGCATGGCTAGGAGCGCTTGAGTTCCTCGCGGGCAGCGCGAGCACGGCGTCGGGCGGCCTGCTCTTCCTCCGCTTTTAGTGCCCAGCGGGGCATCACTGCGATAAGGAAGATGCCATAGGCACACACGATCCCCGAAAACACCAGCGTCATCGGGGTGCCGCCGGAAACGAGGCCAATAAGCAGTGCGATGCCGGAGACCACCGCCGCAACCCAGGCGGCGATATAAGCAAACTTGTAGTTGGGCATCCACTGCGAAAAAGGCTGCTGCGAGAACATAGGTCTAGCCTACCTAGGTAGGGCTAGTGTCAACCAGATCCGGCGGGGGCTCTTCCCAGGGGTTGACCCAGCGCACGCCGCGGGCCGTGCGCTCGAAGCGGCCGTTGCGCGGCGGGCCGGTGCGATGATCGTCATTGCGGCCATTGTGATAAGCGCAGGCGGTGGTGAGGTTCTTCGCGTTCGTCCACCCGCCGCCGGCCCAGCTGAATATGTGGTGGACTTGGCACTCATCGGCAGGCTTGTGGCAGCCCTTAACCGGGCAGGTGGGGTTTTCCGCCGCAGCCATCATAAACTGCTTCCAGGTCGCCCCGCGGCGCATGCGGTACAGATTCACCGGACCTTCCACGGGATGCAGCAGGGTGACAAACCCCTCCTCTGCCAGCGCGCGCTGGGCCAATTCGGCACCGGTTATCTGCGCGCCGTTGGTCATAGTCAGCACCACATCATCACTGCCATGGGCCACGCCGACCAATTTATCTAGTGGCACCACAACATTAGTGCGCACGGTAGAGGTAGAGGCACCGGTGCGGAAGAGGGAGGCGACGTCGGCAAGCGAGCTGGCATGCTGGTGAAGTTCCGCAATGAGCGCGGAAGGACCGGTGATAGAAAGCGTCCACGGCTTTCCGGCGGCGCGGCGCCGCAGCCGCACGCCAGGCTTGGGTTCACGTGGCGCGCGCATCCTGCGCAGCTTGGTGCGGGCACGCCTTTCCATCTCCCGCGTATCGCAGGCAAGGTGGGTGAGCTCGGCGCGCAGGGCCCAGGCGCGAGCTTGGGTGGGCGCGCGACGCGCATGCTTTTCGATGACCTCCAGCGTCGGCAGTGAATGCCTGTTAAGACGCGCCCCATCCACCACGCGCCGTTGGCGGCGGCGAAAGCTGGTGGGGCCGAAGTAGACCTGCGCGAGCTGCGCAATAGAGTCCGCTGCGGCATCGGGCATGCCGGCGGCGGCAAGGTCGGCAGCAGAAACGGAGGCGGCCTCGGCGAGGATATCCATTGCCGAGTTCAGTGCCGCGATATAGGCCCGAATATGTTCCATGCCCCTGATGCTAAAAGCGCTGCGGGGGCACTGCGCGCTGCGGGAGCACAGAAGGCGAAATTAGCTGGGAGGGCGGATGGCGAAGCTGCCCCAGGCGGCGTCGGCAGGCGCGGGTTCGACGGCGGCAACGGAGGGGGTGGAGGCGACGTCGGCAAGCTGGGCGCCCGATCCCCACACCACAACTGCGCTAACCGCGCTGGGCCGCTGCCCATAGGAAGCATCGATGCGGTCGAAGGCGCGCTGGATGACGCCGGCACGGTCCTCACCAGCTCTCGGTTCGGGGACGTCGATGGGGGCGGTGGAGCCAATGAGGATGGCATCCATGCGCGGGGCCGCTGCAACGGCGGCCGCGGCGGCTACGGGCGGTAGTTCCTCGTCAAAGGTAACCAGGGCGTAGGCAGGCTCATTGGGAATGTCGCTGCCCGCCACGCGCGCAATATACTCCCCGCGCGATTCCCCATCGGGGCCCAGCTGGTCTCCTTGCACCTGCGAGGTAGCCTGGGTCCCCAACGCGCCGCAGAGAGCCAGCGCCGCCAGAAAAAGCACCGCGAGCACCGCCAACGCCGCTAGCCGACGCCGCCGGTAGACCTCCCTCATCCCCGCAGCACCTCCAAGGCATGGTCAAGATCGGCTGGATACGGTGCCTGAATCTCAAACCATTTGCTGGTGCCGGGGTGGGTAAAGCCGAGTTTTACCGCGTGGAGCCACTGCCGCTCGAGTCCAAGGCGCTTGGCCAGGTTCGGATCGGAGCCGTACATGGGATCGCCCACGCACGGGTGGCCGGTGGCAGACATGTGGACGCGGATTTGGTGGGTACGGCCGGTCTCTAGGTGCACCTCGATGAGGCTGGCCTCGCGGAAGGCCTCGATAAGGCTGTAGTGGGTAACGGCCGCTTTGCCGTCATCAAGCACGGCGAATTTCCAGCCCGACTTGGGGTGGCGGCCGATGGGGGCATCGATGGTGCCCTCAATGGGATCTGGTAGGCCTTGGACCACGGCGTGGTAGGTCTTTTTCACGCTGCGGTACTTAAAGGCATGCTTGAGCGCAGAGTAAGCGCGCTCCGAGGAAGCCACGACCATCACCCCAGACGTACCCACATCGAGGCGGTGCACGATTCCCTGGCGCTCAGTCGGCCCGGAAGAAGCCACCGTATAGCCGGCTGCGCGCAGCCCGCCGATGACCGTTGGCCCGTCCCACCCCACGCTCGGATGCGCGGCCACGCCCACCGGCTTATGCACGCAGATGATATCGGCATCGCTGTAGAGCACGTCCATGCCTTCCACGAGCTCTTCGCGCGGCAACAGCGGCTTTTCTGGCTCAGGTAAAAGCACGGAAACCACGTTGCCGGAGGTCAAACGCTCGGATTTGCCCAATTCTTGGGAATCGATGGTGACGCTGCCTTCGGCACATAGCTGCGCGGTGGCGCTGCGGGAGAGGCCAAGGAGCTTGGCCAGGGCGGCGTCGGCACGCATGCCTTCTAGCCCTTCGGGGATGGGGAAGCTGCGCATCTGCCTATTCATGCTCGGCCTTCCTTTCCTCCAGCACCATGGTGATAATGAAAAGCACCACTCCGCAGGTGATAGCCGCATCTGCGATATTGAACACGGCGAAAGAGCCAACCGAAATATAGTCCACCACGTGCCCGAACCAGAAGCCGGGGGCGCGGAAGATGCGGTCGGCAAAATTACCCAGCGCACCGCCAGCAATGAGCGCTAGGCCTACTGCCTGACCGGAGTGGGTAATGCGCGGGGCGGCTACGGCCACGCCGAGCACAAAGACCAATTGGATGGTAGTAAACAGCCACGTAGATCCCTCCCCGCCCATGGAAAAGGCGGCACCAGGATTAAAAAGCAGCGTAAAACGGAACCAGTCCCCAATCACCGGCAGGGGTTCGCCCTCGTTAAGGATGGAGAGCATTACCTGCTTCACGGCTTGATCCACCAGCGCCACGGCAATGACTACTGCGGCGATAAGTCCTGTCTTGCTCCTTCGTTTTTGACTCACCCGGTCTATTCTAAACGGGAGCGTCCGGTATTTTGGTAAGCGTGTTTCGAGTCAAAGTTTTTGCAGCCCTGACCACAGCCGCCGTAGCGCTTACGGCGTGTTCCTCTGAAAAGCCAGGCCCGGCGGTGGAACAACCCGTAGGCCTGACCATCGACGCCCCGCGCGTCACCGTGGATAATCCCGGAACCGGAGAGAAAAAACTCCTGGAATACCGCGATATCGACTCCACGCAGGACCTAAACTACCGCGTTACCGAGGGCTTTGCGCAGGACCTGCTCAAAAAGTCCGCAGCTGAGAAGTTTCAGGCCGCCGACGTCGATTCCACCACTACTACCCTGCCGTTATCGGCCAAGGTAGAAAAGGCCAGCGAGGACGTCGAAGACCAGCTACCAGCCAGCCGCAATGCCTTCGTCACGGCCGGAACTCCAGAATCTACCGGAGATAAAGACGTCTCCTCGGCGGAGGGATTCCAATTCGGTTGGCGTGGCCAGGACACCGGCCAGATGAATTCGCTGCGCCTAGCTGCGCCCCAGAATGCCACGGATGATGCCCGCGGCTCCGTCGAACAGGCGATTATGAAGCTGACGGCCCTACCCGTAGTTTTCCCTACCGAGGAGGTGGGCAAGGGCGCGAGCTGGTCGGTGGATTCGCGTGTGACCGGCGAGTCTACCCTGCTGCAGACCACGCGCTATACGGTCGATTCCATCGATGGCGACCGAGTGAAACTAAACGTAGAGGTAGAACAGCGGCCCTCGCTAGGCGCACTGTCCTTTGCAGGCCAGGCCCAGGGCACGGAGCTGGAGAACAAAGAGCTCAAGGTTTTAGATTCCAGCACCAAGTCCAAGGGCAGCATCACGGTGGATTTGAGCAAGCCGCTGCCCGTAGACGGTGACGTGTCTTTCGACACTAAGGTCATTTATGGTGCCGCCGGCTCGGAGCTGCGCGTGGTGCAGTCGAGCCTGACGGAGCTGAACTTTTCCTAGTTACTCGGCCGGGGCTTCTACAGGAGCCTCTGCCGGGGCCTGCTCGGCACCGGCAGCGGGGGCATCGCCTTCCGCGGGTGCACCGTCGCCCTCGGCCGGAGCCGGGGCAGGTGCGGAGGCACCGGCGCCAGTGTCCGCACACATTTCTGGAACCTGCTCTGGCGGCACCGTATTTTGAATAAGCGTGCAAGCCCAAGCCTTGGAAAGCTTCCAGGTGCCATTTTCATACACAAACTCCACCTGTTCTGCGGTCTGCTGCTGGCCGTCAGCGGTGGTGAAGTTCACGGTGGTAAGCACGGACTGCGGGTCATAGCCCGGCAGTACGGGATCCACGACCTCAAACTCGGCGCCGGACTCCGCCTTGGATTTTGCCATGGTGTCAAAGATTTCCGGCGCGGTCTCGCCGCCTTGCACGGTGGAGGTCTTTTCTTGCTCGGAGGCATTGGGGTCGGTGGCCTTGGCCAAAATTGCGTTTAGGTCAGCCGGGGACGGCAGCGCGGGGGCGGCGGAATCGCCGTCCGAGGAAGCGGATTCCTTTGCCTCGGTGTTGGCGGCGGCGGAATTGTCCTGCTCATCGTCGGAAGAGCAGGCGGCCAGGGCGGTAGCCGCGGTCAGTGCGAGGCACGCGGCACTAAACTTGCGGAATTTCAATTCTAACTCCTCACGTGTGGGTTCCAAACTCCCATCAGTTTACAGCTGCACCACCCTTTTCCGGATTGCGCCCGCCGCGTGGACGCAGATTTCTTTAACCTTAGGTACATGACCCGAATTGCTTTGATCGCCACCGGCGGCACAATAGCGTGTACCACCACAGCCGATGGTTCCCTTGTTCCCACCGTCTCCGGCGCGACCCTAGCCGCCGATATCGACGCCGAGGTAGTGGAGTTTCGGCAACTCGACTCCTCCTCTATCACTTTGGCGGACCTCGATGAGCTCATCGCGGTGGTTAACGCCCAAACGTCGCGGGAGGACATCGACGGTGTAATCATCACCCATGGCACCGACTCGATGGAAGAGACCGCGTTGGCACTGGAGATTTTCTGTAGCGGTGCAAAGCCCATCGTGCTCACGGGGGCGCAGCGTTCCTACGATCACCCCGCGGCGGACGGCCCTAGCAACCTGCGCGATGCCCGCGATCTTGCAGCCAGCGGGCGCGCCGGGGTGTTTATCTGCTTTGGCGGTGCGAGCATTCCGGCGCGCGGTGCGCGCAAGCGGCACACCAGTGACCTGCGCGGATTCGAGTCTCTGGGTATCCCTGGCACCACGCCGCGCCTAGCTCCTGCCCCGCTGGCGCCGCACCCAGTGGAGATCATCCCAGCCTATCCGGGAGCTGGCCGCCTGCTGGTTGATGCTGCCGCCAATTCCCCTGCCAGCGGCCTCATTATCGAGGCCATGGGCTCGGGCAATATGGGCGAGGACATGGGCCGCGCGCTTGCCGACGCCCTCCGCGCCGGCCTCCCCGTCGTCATTTCTACCCGCACGCCCTACGGCCCAACAGCGCTGGCCTACGGCGGCGACGGCGGTGGCGCGAGCCTTGGGAAACTGGGCGCTATTAACGCCGGGTCTTTCCGCCCGAGCCAGGCGCGAATCCTGCTGGCAGCGGCACTGGCCACTGGCACCGACCCAGCTGAGCTATTCCGACAGTAAATGCTTAGTCTTCGGTGGTGAGCCAATCCTGCCAATCAAGCGAGTCGAGCGGATCCGCCGGCGCGAGCGCGGGTTCATCGGCCGCGAATGACTTGGTACGGCCGGGCCCCGTGGCACGGGTTTCAAAGCGCACGCTCACTACCCCATGCCCGACGCCCTGAATCCAGCCGTGGCCGTATTCGGGGTGGAATACGTCTTGCGTTGCGTGCCACTGGCTATCGGTTTCTTCTTCCACCGTCACCGTCGGTGTCGGTACTGGCGGCGCAACGTCGTCGCTCACCCCGGTTTCATAGTCCGTATCTGCCGGCGCGGGCCGCACGATTTCACGGTCCAGTTCCGGGAAGAGCACGTCTTGGCGGGCGGTTTCTAACCCGGAATAGCTCACTCCCACTAGGCGAATGGGCCCGAGCTCATCGGGATAGCGGGCGAGCTTGAAGGCGGCGGCGGTGAGCACGGCGGCGTCGTCAGTCGCGTACGGCAAGGTAGTTGAGCGCGACTCGATGTGAAAGTCCGCCATGCGCAGCTTCACCGTCACGGTGCGTGCGCCACGCCCGTCCTTGAGCAGCCGGCGGTGTGCGCCCTCCGCCGCGCGGGCTATAGCTGCATCGACCTCCGGCACGGTTAGCAAATCCTTCGGGTAGGTGTGCTCGGTAGAAATCTGCTTAGAAATAGCGCGCGGCGCTACCTCTCGGTCATCAATACCGCGGACCAGCTGCCACAGCTGCAGACCTACCACGCTGCCGATAGAAATCTCCACTTCCTTGCGCGTCATCGCCGCGAGCTGTCCAATGGTTTCCACCCCAATGGAATTCAGCTTCGCGCCGGTCACTGGGCCGACTCCCCATAGCTTGTTCACCGCAAGCGGGTGCAGCATTTCAAGCTGGCGCTCGGCCGGGATTACGAAGGTGCCATCGGGTTTCGCCTCGCCTGAGCCAATCTTGGCAAATTGCTTACCCGAACCCGCACCGATGGAGCACGGCAGCCCCGTTTCCTTACGGATGAGCGCGCGCAATTCATCCGCCCAGCGCTTGACCTCATCCGCGCTCGCGCCTTGTAGGGCGGCGGGTTCCATAAAGGCCTCATCGATGGAAAGTTGCTCGATGACTTCCACGTGTTGCGCGATGATGTCGAATACCCGGCGCGAGGCCGCCGAATAGACCACCCGGCGCGGCTGCACCACCACCGCGCGTAGCCCAACGAGCTGCTGCGCGCGGTACATCGGCATGGCCGAATGCGCACCGTACACGCGCGCCTCGTAGGAGGCGCCTGCCACCACGCCGCGTCCGCTGGTTCCGCCCACCAAAACCGGACGCCCCCGCAGCGTAGGCCGGGTCAGCTGCTCGACGGAGGCGAAAAACGCGTCCATGTCGATATGTAAAACCCAGCGTTGCATGCGGCCCAGTCTAATAGGCGTACCTCTACATGCACTCCTGGGTGTTTGCGTGCCGTTAATTAAAGCTTTAATCCCCTTCCATCTTCACGTCACCCACATGCAATATTACGGCCTTATCTTTTTCGAGGTTATTTCTTGAAGAAAGTATTTCGCTGATTATGGACTCACCCCACGTCATCTTGCGCGGCGTTAAGCGCGAATTCGCCGATAATACGGGCCTCCACGAGACCGATCTGAGCATCAACCGCGGTGAATTCGTCTCTATTCTCGGACCTTCCGGCTGCGGCAAGTCCACCCTGCTGCGTTGCATAGCCGGATTAGAAACGCCTGACGCGGGAACCATCTCCTTCGGAGAGATGGAGGTATTTGGCCCACGAACCAACGTAGCCGTCAATAAGCGCCGGCTTTCGATGGTCTTCCAGGACCTCGCACTGTGGCCACACATGACGGTGGAAAAGAACATCGAGTTTCCGCTGACCACCCCAGGCAATAAGGTGGCGGCAGGCCAACGGGCCGAGAAGGTCCGAGCCTGCATGGACATGGTGGGTATCGCTTCCAAAGCGAAGGCGCGGCCAAACCAACTTTCCGGTGGCCAACAGCAGCGCGTTGCCATCGCCCGCGCGTTGGTTTCTAATCCAGATGTCCTGCTTATGGATGAGCCGCTGTCCGCCCTCGACGCCGCGCTGCGCGTGCAAATCCGCGCAGAGCTCACCCAGCTGGCACAGGAGCTGGGGCTGACGGTCATCTACGTCACGCACGACCAAGCCGAGGCACTTGCCATGTCGGATCGCGTCGTAGTTATGACTCAGGGCCATATCGAACAATTCGCGGATCCAGTCACCCTTTACGAACAGCCGGCCACCGATTTCATCGCTGGCTTCGTAGGCACCATGAACCGCCACCCACAGCTACCCAGCGTACGTCCAGAAAATCTCACCGTCACCACTGCGGAGGAGGACACCGGCGCCTCCCCGCGCCGGGTCGAGGCGCAGGTTCTTGGCGCTCACTACATCGGTGGGCGCTACGAGTTGCGCTGCAATGTTCCCGGGGCCGAGGAGCCGTGGGTGGCATATTCACCGCGCCGCATCGCTCGCGGCGAGACCGTCCACCTCAACTATCCATCTTCTCTTTCTGCATAGGAGCCACACATGTTCACCAAAAAGTTTACTGCCGTTATCGCTACCACCGCTGCTGGAGCGCTCGCCTTGACCGGTTGCGGGTCCGTTGAGGACAGCACCGAAACCGCCACCGACGAGTCCACCTCTTCTGCTGAGAAGTGGAAAGCGCCTGAAGGTCTATCCGGCGAGGTGGATTACTACTCCGCTAACCCACAGGGTCTCACCGACGCCCTCGTGGAGGCCTTCGAAGAAAAGACCGACGTCCACGTCAATGTTTTTGCCGACACCACCGGAAAGATCACCGCCAAGCTCAAGGCAGAGGAGGCAAACCCGCAGGCTGACGTCGTCTACCTCGCCTCGTGGGCGGCAGCTAGCAAGCAGGACAAGTCCGGCGCCCTTGAAAAGTACACGCCGGAGGGAGCGGACAAGATTGAGTCAAAGTGGGCGTCGGAAAGCGGCACGTTTACCGGCCGCGATGGTTCGGCTCTAGCACTGGTAACCAACACCAACGTCGTGGACGAGGCCCCGAAAGACTGGGAGGACCTCACCGATGAGAAGTACAAAGACCAAATCATCATGCCGGACCCGCGCGAATCCGGTACCGCAGCCGACCTCATCGCGGCCATGGTGGACCAATGGGGCGAGGAGAAGACCTGGGACCTCTTTGACAAGCTCTTTGACAACGGCATGATCGTCCAAGGTGCCAATGGCCCAGCGCTCGACCAGGTCACCTCCGGTTCCCGTGGCATCGTCCTCGGCGGCGTTGACTACTCCGCATACTCCGCGCAGAAAAAGGGTGAGCCGCTCGAGGTCGCCATCCCTACTTCCGGTACCACGGTCACCCCGCGCCCAGTCATGATCCTGAAGTCCTCCGATAACAAGGAAGCCGCAGAGGCCTTCGTGGACTTCATGTTCTCCGAAGAGGCACAAGAAATCTCCGCCTCCAAGAACATGATTCCGGCCAATAAGGACATCGCTCCAAAGAATGGCCCGAAGCTGGATGAGATTAAGACCCTCAACGATGACCTCGATGGCCTGGTTTCTCAGTCCAAGGACATCAAGGAAACCTTTGCCAAGCGCTATTTGAAGTAACCAATGAGCTCCACCACCACTCCCCGACGTCGCCTTGGGATATACGGGGTCCTTCTCATCTTGCTCGCCCTCGTCGCCGCACCACTGGCTTCCGTGTTGGTCAACGCGGCCGTGGGCTACCACGATGAGCCCTCAGCCCTAGGCAACATTGTCCAACCGGGCATGCTGCACATCCTTGGCAATACCATCTTGTTGTCCGTGCTGGTCGTGGCTTTTGCCACGCTCATGGCCGCCCCGCTCGCTTTTCTACGTGCGTGGACGCGCTTTAGCTCGGCCAACTGGATCGAGATCGCCGTCATGATCCCGTTTATGACTCCGCCCTTTGCGGCGGCAATGGCGTGGATGGATTTCACCCGCCGCGGTGGTGTCGCAGAGATGCTTCTCGGCCACGGCGCTGGCAAACTCGCCCACGATGTCATTTACTCGGTGTGGGGCATGGCCTTCATCATGGCCGTGGAGCTTTTCCCTTTCTTATATCTCATCCTGCGCACCTGCCTGAATTGCATTCCAGCGTCAACGTTGGAGATGGCCCAGGTAGCCGGCGCGAGCCGCTGGCAACAGGCCGTGCGCATCATCGCCCCAAATGTTATTGGGCCATATTCCCTTGGTGCACTCATCATCTTCATCAAGGCCGCCGGCGAGTTTGGCACCCCAGTTACGCTGGGCAATGCCATCGGATACAAGGTGCTCGTCTCCTCTATTTATGAAGACGTCACCATCGACCCCCTCGACTTTTCCAGCGCCGCCGCGTCCTCTTCGGTTCTCTTTGCCATTGGCGTGGCTGCGTGGGCATTCCAACAGTGGATTTCGCGCCACGATCTCACTGGCGGCGGACGTGTAAGCCGCCCCGTGCTCATCCGCCTCAGCCCAGTCGGCTCTATCCTCGGCGCACTCATTGCCGCAGTCATCCTCTTGGCTTCGGTGGTCATTCCCTATCTTTCCATCACTTTGTCCGCGATGACCATCCTGCGCTCGGCCCCACCTACGCTCAATAACCTCACCTTCGATTACTTCTCCATCGTTGTGCAGATGCCCACCGCACAGGAAGCGCTGATTCGCTCCATCGGCTTGGGTGCCCTTGGCGCCACCGCTGCCGTAGCACTAGGTGTCCTCGTCACGGTGCTCACCCGCCGCCAAAGCTTCATAGGCGCAAAGCTGAGCGATTTCTTGGCCGTCGCCCCCGATACCGTGCCGGGCATCGTGCTGGCCATTGGCTTTATTTTGCTGTGGAACTCTCCTTGGCTGCCCTGGTCTCCCTACGGCACGATGGGCATGCTGGTCATGGCTTTTACGGTGCTCTTTTTGCCCATGACCATTCAAAATATCAAGACTTCAGCCGAGTCTATCTCCCCCACCATGTACGAGGCCGCCGCGATTTCGGGATCCTCAACTCTGCAAACTTTTGGGCGCATTACCCTGCCCTTGCTTGCTCCTGGCATCTTCGCTGGCTGGCTCCTCGCCTTCTTCGTAGGCATCCGCGAGCTGGTCATGTCCTCGCTCATTCGCCCCAGCCAGGTCAACCTCTTGGCTCCGTGGATTATGAACCAATTCGATCAAGGACACCGTGCCGAGGCCATGGCTATGACGCTCATCGGTGTCGGAACGTCCACAATTGTCTTGGTAGCTATCACGTGGTGGCAAAACCGAAAGGCCGCACATGCCCGCTAGCATTTTTGTCTTTGCCGATCTGCACCTAGGCCGCCCGGGCGCCCCCGGCTTGGACTGGGCCCTGCAGGCACTCGAGGTTGCCGCCAACAGAGGGGCCACAGCGTGCGTGTGCTTGGGCGATATCATTGACCGCAACGCTAACTCGGCCGAGTTTATGCCTCAGGCCCGCACCGTTATGGCCCATGCTGTCACTTTGTTCAGCGAAGTCCACTTCATTTCCGGCAACCACGATACCCACCACCACCTGGACTTCCCGCCCGAGGTGACAGTCCACGGCACGCAGGTGCATACCTTTCGCATAGGAAACACCACGGTCCTAACCGCAGCGGTGGCCACCGATCCGGACCCGCGCCGCCTCCAGCTTCCTCCCCGCCGCAGCAACGGCCCCGTCCTCGGCCTCCTACATTCTTCCGTCACCGGTGAGTTTTCTAAAGGCACCTGCCTACCACTTTCTGTAGACCAGCTACAGGCCTGCGAGGCCGATGCCTGGATCCTTGGGCACGTCCACACCCCGCACACGCTTGCCGACGCCCCCTTCATCGGCTGGGTCGGCATGGGCCACGGCTTACTCTTCGACCCCGATACGTGCCACGTCACACGATTGCCTAACTAGATTCGTTCCCCACAAAGTACACCTTCACGCTTGCTTGCATGCAAGCTTGTATGCAAGATGGATGCATGTCCAATGAACGAATGCAGCCCGCCGCGGAGCGCGCCTATGACTTCGTCAAAGAGAAGATCATCGACGGCTCCTTCGAGCCCTCGCAGATGCTTTCCGAGGCCTCACTCGCTACCGAGATGGGGATTAGCCGCACCCCGATGCATGAGGCCTTTTTGCGCCTAGAGGTCGAAGGCTTTCTACAGCTCTACCCCAGGCGGGGTGCGCTCATCGTGCCGATCAGCCCGCAGGAAATTCACGAGGTCTATGAAGCACGCTTGCTCGTAGATAGGCACTGCGCTGAGAAAATCTGCGCCATGCCTGATGCCGAGCGCGCGGACATTGCTGATCAGCTGGATGCGACCATCGCGGAACAAGACACGGCGTTGGATGGCGCAGACCTGCATGCCTATACGCATCTTGATGCGCGTTTCCACCAGATCATCATGGATGGCGGGGCGAATAGCCTGCTGGCGGGACTGGGACACCAGTTGCGCGAGCGCCAACAGCGTTTTACCGCCACAGCCATTGGCCGCAATGTGGCCCGTGCCCGCACCTTCGTGGACCAGCACCGCACGCTTGCCGATGCCCTCCGCACCGGCGACCTCGACGCCTACCTCTCCACATTGGACACCCACCTAACCAACTCAAGGAATCAACTATGACCGAAAAGTTTGCCCAGCACTCATGGTTTCCCGTCGCCGGCAGCATGGTTGCCGTGGCGTGGGGCGGCAATGAGTTCACCCCTCTCCTAGTTATGTACCGCGAGCAATCACACTTCTCGCAGGTCACTGTCAACGGGCTCCTAGCCGCTTATGTGCTCGGCATCGTGCCGGCGCTGCTCATCTCTGGCCCGCTTTCGGACTACATCGGGCGCCGCCCCACAATGCTGCCTGCCGCACCCCTATCACTGCTGGGTTCATTCCTACTCTCCATCGCGCCGAATGAGCCCCTCGTCATCGCCGTGGGCCGCATCATGTGTGGCTTGGCTCTAGGCATCGTCATGGCGGTCGGCTCCACGTGGGTGGCGGAGCTTATCACCCGCGCCGGCGGCGACCCCGCTGCTGGCCCGCGCCACGCTTCGATGTGCCTAACCCTAGGCTTTCTCATCGGCGCTGGCCTCGCATCGGTGCTGGCCCAATGGGGCCCGTGGCCAACCCATCTGGCCTATATCCTGCACATTCTCCTCACCGTCGCCACCGCCATCTGGTTGATGAATACCCCGGAGACTCGCCCACCACGTGGCGCCACGGTAAAAGATACCTTCCTCGACCTGAGCATCCGCGACATGCTGCGCATGCTGCACATTCCCTCCGCAGCCCACCGCCGCTTCGTGCGCATCGTCTTGCCGGTAGCACCGTGGGTCTTCGGCTGCGCTGGTGCCGCCTACGCGCTCTTGCCCCAACTTTTGTCCAAGTCTGCCAGTGAAGCACCCATTGCTTTCTCCGGCCTCATGACTGTTATCACCTTGGGCTGCGGCGTTGGCGTCCAAATGCTCGGCAAGGTCATTGACACCAGCCGGTCCGCCCGTGCTTCCGCGGTGGCAATGGGAGTTATCACCGTAGGCACCATCCTCGGTGCGGTTGCCTCTAGTACCCGTTCGCTGCCGCTCGGTATCGCCGGCGCAGCCGTCATGGGTGCAGGATATGGCCTAGCCCTTGTCGCCGGTCTATCCGAGGTCCAGCGCATCGCCCGCCCTGAAGAACTCGCTGGCCTCACCGCCGTGTACTACTCGGTGTCCTACACCGGCTTCTTTATCCCCATGGCCTTCAGCGCGCTCGCCCCGCTGCTCGGCTTTACCACCCTATTCCTCATTGGCGCCGTGCTTGCACTGTGCTGCCTAGTTAACGCGGTCCTCGGCTGGCGCGCTCACCTGCCCGGTCCAGTCCGCTAAGTCCTATCACTCATGAAAATTGCCCAGCCACGCCGGCTGGGCAATTATTTTTAGGTGGCAGCTAGCGCGCTACTGCTTGACGACGGTAGCGCTAACCCCCTTAACCACCTCGTGCACGCCCTCGCCATCAAGCGCCTCGGTGGTCACTTGGAAGTCGGTGGCGAGTACTTCACCGGCTATATGGTCGGCGTGACGCTCAGCCCATGCCTTCTTCGCCTCCGGTACGGCAAGTACGGCCGCGATGCGATCCGAAACCTCGAATCCAGAAGCCTTGCGGGCGTCCTGGAGGCCACGGATAACGTCAGCAGCCCAGCCTTCGGCCTCGAGCTCTTCGGTCACCTCAGTATCGAGTACCACAAGGCCATCGAGCCCGTCGATACGCGCGGTCGACTTCGGGTTCGCCGCCTGCAGGCGCTCCGTGTACTCATCCGGACCAAGCACAATATCGCCGTCAACTACTACCTCATCGCTGCGGCGCTCATAGTTGCCCGCCTTAAGGTTCTTGATGGCGCGCTGCACATCCTTACCCAAGCGCGGACCAGCGACCTTGGCATTGCAGACTACCTGGAAGGTGCCCACCGAATCGACGTCATCGGTAAGCTCAACTTCCTTAACGTTGACCTCGTCGCGAATGATATCGGCAAAGCCCGCCAAACGCTGTGCCTCTTCAAGAGCCACCGTCAGCTTCGGCAGCGGCAAGCGGTTGCGCAGTTTATTGGACTTGCGCACCGACGATGCCGCCGAGGCCACCGCACGGGTCGTATCCATCGCAGACACCAGATCTGCATCGGCTGGGTAATCCGCGGCCTGCGGGAAGTCCGCCAAGTGGACGGAACGCTCGCCGGTTAGCCCGCGGTAGATAACTTCCGCCACGTGCGGCAAAAGTGGCGCGACCACGCGAGTCACGGTTTCCAACACGGTGTACAAGGTATTGAATGCCTCAGGATGGGCTTCCTCTCCCTCCCAGAATCGCTCGCGCGAGCGACGCACGTACCAGTTGGTCAAAACGTCTGCGAACAGGCGCACCTCTTCGGTTGCCGTAGCGATATCGGTATCGGCAAGCGCCGCGTCCACCTTAGCTACGACATCGTGGGTTTTAGCCAAGATATAGCGGTCCAGAACATGCGTAGAGGTGGTGTCGAACTTAGCTTCCTTTTCCGCGTAGAGCTGCAGGAACGTATAGGCGTTCCAAATAGGCAAGATAGCCTGGCGCACGCCCTCGCGGATGCCCTGCTCGGTCACGATGAGATTGCCTCCGCGCAGAATAGGCGAAGACATAAGGAACCAGCGCATGGCATCCGAACCGTCGCGGTCAAAGACTTCATTGACGTTTGGATAATTGCCCTTGGACTTGGACATCTTGAGGCCATCGTTGCCCAGCACGATGCCGTGGGCTACGACCTTCTTGTATGCCGGACGATCAAACAGCGCGGTGGACAGCGCGTGCATCACATAGAACCAGCCACGCGTTTGACCGGAGTACTCCACGATGAAGTCAGACGGCGAGTGGGTTTCAAACCACTCTTTATTCTCGAAGGGGTAGTGCTTCTGCGCGAACGGCATCGAGCCGGACTCGAACCAGCAGTCCAATACGTCCGGCACGCGGCGCATCATAGACTTGCCGGTTGGATCGTCCGGGTTCGGGCGCACCAACTCATCGATGTGCGGGCGGTGCAGGGACTCCGGGCGGACGCCGAAGTCACGCTCCAGCTCATCCAAGGAGCCGTAGACATCCATGCGTGGGTAATTGTCATCATCGGACATCCAAACCGGGATTGGCGCACCCCAGTAGCGGGTACGCGAGATATTCCAGTCGCGCGCCCCCTCGAGCCACTTGCCAAACTGACCGTCCCGAATGTGCTCCGGCAGCCACTCGATCTCATTGTGGTTGAGCTCCACCATGCGATCGCGGAACTCGGTTACCTTCACAAACCAGGCTGGCAGAGCCATGTAGATTAGCGGCTCACCCGAGCGCCACGAATGCGGGTAAGAGTGCTCGATGGTCACGTGGCGCACCACTCGCCCAGCGGCCTTCAAGTCCTTGATGATGTCCTTATTGGCATCAAAGACCAGCTGTCCCTCATACGGCGGTACCTGCGAGGTGAACTTGCCGTCCTCGTCCACTGGGATAACCAGCTCGATATCGTACTGGTTAGTGGTATTCATATCGTCTTCACCAAACGCCGGAGCCTGGTGAACCACGCCGGTGCCGTCCTCGGTAGTGACATAATCAGCGACCAATACCTGGTAAGCATTGCGCAAATCCGGGAAGAAACCAAAGATCGGCTCATAGGTAAAGCCCTCGAGCTGCGCGCCGGTGAAGGTCTCCAGTACCTCGGCCTCACCTAGTTCCTTTTCCAAGGTAGCCAGCAGGTTTTCCGCCATGATGAAGGTACGACCGGAAAAATCGTCCTCGGTGGCCCTAAAGAGCACGTAAGAGACCTCTGGGTGAACCGCCAATGCCTCATTAGAAGGCAAGGTCCAGGGGGTGGTGGTCCAGGCGAGGAAGGAGGCGTCGGCAAGCGCGGGGTGCTCCGCCAGTGTCTTTTCTGCCGCGCTTCCCTCACGAGCGCCGTCCACAGGGAAGGTAACCGTCAGGGTCGGGTCCTGACGCATCTTATAGGAGTCATCCAGTCGGGTCTCCTGGTTGGACAGAGAAGTATGCTCTGCCCAAGAGTAAGGAAGGACGCGGAATCCCTTGTAGATCAGGCCTTTGTCATAAAGCTCCTTGAACGCCCACATGACCGATTCCATGTAGTTGATGTCCATGGTCTTGTAGCCGTTGTCAAAATCCACCCAGCGGGCCTGGCGGTTGACGTATTCTTCCCACTCGTCGGTGTATTCCAACACGGACTTTGCGCAGTATTCATTGAACTTTTCCAAGCCCATGTCCTCGATCTGCGCTTTATCAGTAATACCCAGCTGCTTTTCCGCTTCCAGCTCGGCGGGCAGACCGTGGGTATCCCAGCCGAAGACACGAGGCACGTAATTGCCAGCCATGGTGCGATAGCGCGGAACGATATCTTTTACATAACCGGTCAACAGGTGACCATAGTGCGGCAAGCCATTAGCAAAGGGAGGGCCATCATAGAAGATGTATTCTGGGCAATCCTTTGTCTTTTCTAGCGAAGCCTGGAAGGTATCATCCTGCTTCCAGTACTTCTGAACTTCCTCTTCCATATCCGGGAAGCGACTTGAGCCTCCGGTCATGTCAACCTTGGGGTAAATCTTTTTCGCCATTACAATCCTTCACTCATCACTCGGTGCAGGGACGCGCCTGTCAGGCTCGCGGTACCACCCTGCTTGAGCCCGAAGGCTCCGCTTCGTTTCGGTGAAGGAGTTGACGGTCCCACCCGTTCAGTTCTACTAGGCCGCACTGGCTGTTCTTCTGAATTGCTCCCCGGTGATGGCCGGATCACTGCATGTAGCACAAAGTATAGCGCCCCAGAATCTTCGTGCACAATAAGTTATCCACAGGCTAAAAATTTTCCCTTGTGGGGGCTTGCGCGGGGCAATAAATTGTGAGTCGTGAACGCGCTAGATACTTACCTCGCAGCCATGGCACCTGGGATGGACATCGTCCTTGGGTGCGCAGGCATGTCTGAGGACGACCTCTGCGCACGGGGCGCTGCCGAAAAGACTGCCCGCGAGCTGGCCTTGTTAAAGGAAGCATACTGCGGCACGACCAAGTTCACGGGGAAACGTCGCCGCGCTATCGAAGGCGCCCAGCACAATGGGCATTCCATTGTTGCCTTATCCATCATTGAAAAGTATGCGCGGAAAATGCCTACGCTTTTCGACGCCTGGGTTCTCCGCGAACAACTCTGCACCACCAAGGCCACAGCAGGGGCGCTGGAGAAGCTGGCTCAGTCCAAAGTCCCGAAGAAAAAGCGCACTGTGAAACCGGGCGTGCGCATCATCCGACGCAAAGATGCTCCGTGGACGCTTGCGATCGATGGATCGTCTTCGTTTATCGCGGATTTGCACGCAGCGGTAGAAAACCAGAATAAAAAGCCGCTAGAGGTGGTGGAAGATACCTTCTTCGGGGACGATAGCGCGCAACGGAGCACCGTAGTAACCAATGTCATCGTGCGACTGGAAGATTACGTACGCATCGTCAACGGTGACGGTGAGGAAATCACCCTGCAGATGACAAACGGGGCAACGCTTTCGGGTGCGCAATACTTGCGCCGCACGTTAAAGGAACATGGACTCATCACGCTGGTCAGCCCCTACGAAGGCGCGGTGAACCTGTATCGCACGGAGCGCTTCGCCAATGCTAAACAGCGATTGATGGCGGGTGCAGAAAATCCTGTGTGCCCGTGGCCGCGGTGCGCTAAGCCAGCCGACGAATGCCAAATTCACCATTTGGAACCCTGGCTACACGGTGGATTGACCAATATCGCAAACTTATCCACAGCCTGCGCCTACCACAATGGAGCCAACGATGACGATCCCAATGCCCCACCGCTACGCGGGCGACTTAGCCGCACGAATGGGCAGATTCGGTGGCAGCCCCCTGACTGCTAAGACAAGACCGCGAAATAAGGCGCCTCGAGCGCCTTTTTGGCGTGCTATTTTAGTTCTCGCGTAAAGCCTCGCGCAAGGAATCTTGCTCAGGGTGTTGTGCTGCCCGGGCTTTATCGCTGCGATGCTTATGCGCCCAATCCAGAATAAAGCACACCAGACCGAGGCCAGCGGCGGCGAAGACGATATACAGCGACCAGTCGGCACCCGAGATGACGAAGTTGACCAAGGCTACGAATGCCACGAGGGCGAGAACTAAGGCGGCAACAAGCACAATGGTTCCTTTCGGTTAGGTCGGGATAGGGCACCACGGTCTAAAACAACAATAGCGCCCCCGCAGCGGTGGCGGGGGCGCTAGAGAGAACGCGGTGGCTTAGTTATTGCCAGCTTCGCCGTTCGGTGCGGCGGTGCCGCGAGTAGCCAGCTCTTCCAGCTGAGACTCGAGCAAGGTCTTCAGGCGAGTGCGGTACTCGCGCTCGAAGGTACGCAGCTCGGAGATACGAGCCTCCAGTGCGGTCTGCTGCTGCTTGACCGTGTTCATAACCTCGGTGTGCTTGCGCTCAGCATCGGCCTGCAAGGAAGCAGCCTTCTCCTCAGCCTGACGGATTTGTGCCTCAGCACGGGAGGACGCATCGGACTCGGTCTGCTTTGCCTTAGCCTCGGCGTCAGACACCAGCTTCTTGGAGCGGGAATCCGCGTCCTGCAGCTGGGCATCGTACTTCTTCTGGGCGTCGGCAAGCTGCGCCTTGGAACGAGAGTCTGCGTCGGTCAGCTGCTTCTCGGCGGCGGTGCGTGCCTCCGACAGCATGGACTCGGACTCCGCACGAGCCTCGGAGGTCAGGCGGTCTGCCATCTCCTGTGCCAGACCCAGAACGCGAGCGGCCTGCATGTGGGTTTCTGGGGTAGCCAGACCATCTGCAGCCTGAGCTGCACCAGCGCCTGCAAGGCCTGCAGCTGCAACGCCGGCCTTGGAAGAACCAGCTGCGGAAGCGGACTTCTTCAGCTCATCATTTTCCTTCTTGGAAGCCTCAAGGTCCTTCTTTGCCTGTGCAGCCTCTGCACGAGCTGCCTCGGCTTCCTTCTTTGCCTGTGCTGCCTCATTGCGGGCGGCCTTCAGGTCTGCAGAAGCGGAAGCGGCGGCAGAGCCGGTCTCCTGTGCCTTGGATGCCTCCGCCTGGGCTGCCTTTACCTGCTCGCGTGCCTTCTTGGTTTCTTCCTTAGCGCGGGACAGCTCGGACTTGGAGTCCGCCAGCTTGGTTTCGTACTCGGCGCGCAGCTTGGCCTCAATCTCCTTGCGCAGTGCAGCCTCATCGGTACGAGTGGACGCTGCCGTTGCGGTACCAGCGGCACCGGCGCCAGCGCCCGCCTTGGCCTGAGAGTTGAGATCGCTGACCTGTGCCTGTAGATCTTCGTTCTCATCCTGCAGCTGGGCAAGCGCATCCTCTACGAGGTCGAGGAACTGATCCACCTCGTCTTCGTTGTAGCCGCGCTTGCCAATGGGCGGCTTGCTGAACGCGACGTTGTGAACATCAGCTGGTGACAGTGGCATGTCTTCTCTTCCCCTTCAGGTTGATACAACCCCGGAGGTTCCAGGGCCTTAGGAGCTGCGGTTCAGGTCTAACTAAACCTTCCCCACAAAGGTACATGTGGTTCATAATACGGGTTATCGCGATTTATCGTAACCAAACGACCACAATAATCGACGCCCCGCCGAGTCTCAACGTTTACCACAGGTTGCGAGGCGACGGGGGTGCTAACCGAAAAATACGATTTGCAAGATTCGTGTAAGTATCGAAAGCAAAATAAATAGCACGAGCACCGATACGTCGAGGGCCACCCCGCCCATCTGGAGCGGCGGGATCAAACGGCGTAGCGCCTTTACCGGCGGATCCGTAATTACAAACAGTGGCTCCGCTACAACCATAAACCAACGTGGCGGGTTAAACTGCCGGGAGAAGGATTGAATCATCTCAATGATGATGCGGGCGATGAGAACCCACGTATAAATCCGCACGAGCAGGATAAGAATAATTCCGAGTTGTGTCACAATAACCGAGCCTATCTAATAGACCCCCGCAGGTGCCCAATCGGCACCCCACGGGGGTCAAGAAAAACTTACCGCTTTAGCGCAGGCCAGCGGCGCGCTCGAGCTCGTGCCTAGCGATGTCCGCAGACTTCGGCACGATAGAAAAGACCTTGCGCTCGGTATCCAATCCCTTGGTGAGGTTAAGCATGCGCCCTTCCAAGCCGAAGCAGAGACCGGCAGCGAAGTCGATGAAGCGCTTTGCGGTGGCCTTGTCGGCGTCGGTAAGCTCAAAGACCACTGCGTCGCCGTCGCGGAAAGGCTCGCCCACCTTGGCAGCGTCATTGAAAGACGTCAGCGAAATAGCCACGATGGTCGGCACAAACTCTTCTTTCACCGGAGCAGGCTCATAAGACTGCGGAGCACGACGCGGGGCGTAGGCGGAGGAGGCATTTTCGGAATAACGCGGCTCCTCGCTGTAGTAGGCATCGTCTTCTTCGATGTCCACCGGGCCCAGCCCGAAGAAATCCTTCGTCTTATCAATGAATGACATTTTTGGGTCTCCCTCTGACCTAAATTTGTACAAGTCTAAACGCGCAAAATGTGTCTAGTGTGACTCATGTGATTTACGCTGTGAAATGCGCTTTTGCAATGCTTTCAACCTACTGGCCGCGGCCCCATGATACTGGTTCCGACACGCACGATATCGCTGCCCGCAGCAATTGCTTCGGCCATGTCCGCGCTCATTCCAGCAGACAATTTCAGCGGGCGCTTCAGCGCGGCAGATAGCCGGTCGACCTCATCTCGCACACCGCGAAAGACCTCGCCCGCATCGGCGTCGAGGGGCGGGACTACCATGAGGCCAGCGAAGTGGAGGTGTTCGCTTCCTTCTACTGCTTCGACGAGCTCGTCGAGCGCGTGGCGTGAAACGCCTCCGCGAGCGTCATCGCCATCGGCAGACACTTGGACAAAGACCGGCAGGTTGCTCTCGCGTTCCCCTCGTTCCTTTGCCAAGGCGACGCCCCGTTCCAAAGCCTGAGCAAGTTTGAGGGAATCAAGCGAATGAACGCTGGCCGCCCAACGAGCCACGTGATTGGCCTTTTTGGTCTGGATCTGGCCGATCATATGGAAACGCAGCTGTGGCAATTCGGCAGCTTTGGCGCGAGCTTCTTGCTCCCGGTTTTCGGCAACGTCACTAACCCCGAGTTCAGCAAGTAGGGCGATATCCGCAGCTGGATGAAACTTCGTCACCGGCAGTAGCTGCGGGGGCTTGCGGTCTGCTTGCGCCGATAGCCGTTCAATCTCAGCTCGAGTAGCGGCGAGATTTTCTCGTAGCTGTGCTTTACGGTCTGCCATTAGTTAGCCTCCAACCAGATCAGCCCGGCCTGGCGGCCGGTAGTGCCTTCGCGGCGATAGGAAAAGAAATTTTCGTCTTCAATTGTGCAGCGCGGATCGGATTCAATCGCGGTGATGCCGAGGCCCATGAGCTGGCGGATCAAACCTGCGCGAACGTCAATTCCCCAGGTTCCTTTCGACGTCCGCGTCTTCGAACCGGGCAGCCGACGTTCTACATCCTCAGCCATCTCTTTCGGCACCTCGTAGTTTTTGCCGGAGGCAGCTGGTCCCATAACCACCTGGATGCGCTCGGGCTGAGCGCCGAGTTTCTCCATTTCGCGCACGGTATTGACGATGATGCCGTTGCGGGCGCCCAAGCGGCCAGCGTGGGCGGCGGCGATGACACCAGCGGCGACGTCGACAAACAGAACCGGCGTGCAATCTGCAACAAGGACGCCCAGCCCAAGGCGGCGCTGCGTGGTGACAATCGCGTCGGTGGCTGGCACAGGTTCATCCTGTGGACCATCGATAACGGTGACTGTATTGGTGTGTAGTTGTTCCATCCACACGATATCGTCCACGCCGGTCACACGCTTTAAGCGGTCGCGGTTTGCGGCAACCGCGGCGGGGTCATCGCCGACATGGTGCCCTAGGTTAAAAGAGTCATATGGAATAGCAGACGCCCCGCCGGCACGGCTGGTAAAGACCATGCGGACGGGGCGTTTGGTGCGATGTTCCTCGTTTACTGGCATGCACACCAGCGTAGCGCTTTGCGCTTAGCGCATGAAGGAAGGCACGTCCAGATCGTCGTCGCCATCATCATCGCGGCGCTGGGACGGGCGAGACAGACGGTAGTCATCGCGACGCTCCTCGCGGGAGAAACGGTCAGAGTTGGTGAACAGACCGGTAGATTCTGGTCGGCGCTCCTCGGCAGGGTGCTCTGGGGTGTAGCGCTCCCGCTCCTGGCCGGCACGCGGCTCGTAGGAGTGGCGCGGGGAGTAGTCATCTTGTACCGGCTCGGCCACACCAGGCTGTGCCGGAGCCGGGGTGACGGGCTCTGCGGCCGCGCGCTGGCGATTATCAAAAAGGGACCCCGGCTTGCGCTGTTCCTGCTGCTTCTGCGGTTGTGCAGCGGCCTGGGTCATATTGGCCTCGGCATCAAAGCCGGTGGCAATGATGGTGATGCGGATTTCATCACCCAAGGTGTCATCGATGATAGTGCCGAAGATGAGGTTGACGTCTTCGTCAGCGCGCTCCTCCACCATGGAAGCCGCGGCATTAACCTCGTGCAGGCCTAGGTCGGAACCGCCGGCGATAGACAACAGCACGCCCTTGGCGCCTTCCATCGTCGATTCCAAAAGCGGGGAATTAATGGCCTGCTCGGCAGCGGTCATGGCGCGATTATCGCCGCGGGCAGAGCCGATGCCCATCAGGGCAGAACCGGCGTCGGACATGACGGAGCGGACGTCGGCAAAGTCGACGTTGATCATGCCAGGGATGGTGATCAGATTGGTAATACCCTGCACACCATTGTGCAGCACCTCATCGGCGGCGCGGAAAGCCTCGACAATGGAAAGCTCTTCCCCACCGAGCTGCATCAGGCGGTCGTTCGGGATAACGATAAGCGTGTCGCATACCTCACGCAGCTCTTCGATGCCGGCCATAGCCTGGCGGGTACGGCGGGCACCCTCGAACTTGAACGGACGGGTGACAACGCCCACGGTCAACGCACCCATCTTCTTCGCGATGGATGCCACAACCGGAGCGGCACCGGTGCCGGTACCGCCGCCTTCGCCAGCAGTCACGAAGACCATATCGGAACCCTGTAGGGCGTCTTCGATTTCGGACTTGTGATCTTCTGCGGAGGTCTTGCCCACCTCAGGGTTAGCGCCGGCGCCAAGGCCACGGGTGGCCTCGCGGCCGATATCCAGCTTGGTATCGGCATCAGAGAAGATGAGGGCCTGAGAGTCAGTGTTGATGGCGACGAACTGAACGCCCTTGAGGCCTTCTTCGATCATGCGGTTGACGGCGTTGACGCCGCCACCGCCGACGCCGACGACCTTGATATCCGCGAGATTGTTATTGGAAGAGATCATGTGAGTTGGTCTCACCTTTCGCTACTTTAAGTCTGCACGTGCATTAAACGAGGAATGTAATGCGGTCCGCCGAAGGCGAATCGCGTTCCTTTCCATCTTTAACGACAGCCGTGTAATTTTCACGCACATTTTGCGCGTGTCGAGACCCTCAAGTTGCACTTTAGGGTTGTTCACCTGCGGTTTTGTTAGTCACACCCGCACCATCCGCCCCACATTGGTGCCAGAGAAAAAGGCCCCTGCAGCGCACGCGCTTAAGCGGCGCTGCAGGGACCACAGAAGGGTAAAAAATGCGTCCGGGGGCACCCGTCCCCTATCCGCGGGTGGTCACCAACTCAGGGTTGGAAATATTCCACTCGCGACCTTCCATCTTCAACACGGTGGCAAAGGCACGCGCCTTGTCATCATCATTGGAGTCGCTCGCGCCCCAAAAGACGCGGCGGCCATCCTTAGTGGTAAAGATGAGCGAGTATTCATCGGCCACATCAAGGGTTCCTACTTGGTTGCGCACATCATCCGATAACGCAGCGATCGCGCGCACCGCGTCTTGGGTTTGGCGGGAGCCGCTATCAACAGAACCAGTGACCTCAACCGCGCCGGCGGGAGGCTCCGCGGAGGTAAATTCCTCGCCCTTATCATCAATCAGGAAAGGCTTATTATCGCGCTTTACAAAAGCCACAGCCTTGTGTTCGTCCACATTGATAGTCAAGGTGGAGGGGAAATCGCGCGAGACAGTTACCGAATCAACCCAATCCAATCCAGCAACACCGGAGGCTGCCTTGCCTGCATCTACGCGCAGGAGGTTTTCTCCTTCGGCAACCCCGGCGGCCTCCTCTACCTGCGCAGCATCAAGCTGGTGGGTACCTTCCACCTGAAAATGGCGGACTTTTAAGATGGGCACCGTCCACACTACGACGGCAATGATCAAGGCTACGACAACGACAGCTGCACTGATCCCGGCAATGAGCTTGGTGGATACGCGCACTAGCTCGCCCGCAATTCATCGAGAATTTCTGCCGCGACCATAGTTACCGAGCCAGCACCGATGGTCAGCACAACATCGCCAGGTTCTACGAGCGAAACAACGTCGCGGGCAGCGGCAGAAAAATCTGGTTCGAAGATGACCTGCATGTCACTTGGCATTTTATCGGTAATGATGCGGGAGGTAATTCCCTCCACAGGTTGTTCGCGCGCGCCGTAGATGTCGAGGACTACGGCGGCGTCGGCAAGCGAGAGCGCTTGGGCAAACTCGGCGTCAAATTCAATGGTGCGCGAGTACAGGTGCGGCTGGAAGCAGGCGATGACACGGCCGCCGTGGCCTTCGGCCTCAACCTTTGCCCGAGCGGCGCGCAGAACTGCAGCAACCTCGGTGGGATGGTGCGCATAGTCATCAAAGACGCGCACGGGCTTGCCCTGCTTGTCGACGCTCCCCCGGTACTCAAAGCGCCGGCGCACACCGCTAAAATCAGCCAATCCCTCAGCAATGGCAGCCGGGGCGCCACCGGAAAGCACACCAGCCAACAAGGCGCCCATCGAGTTAAGCACCATGTGGTGTCCCGGGATCTGCAGCTCGTAGCGCACAGTTTCAGAGATGCCAGGAAGGTTAACCTTTACGGTGGTGTCCATCCCTTCAGCGGTGGTCTCCTCGCGTTCCAGCTCAGCGGCCAGCGGCACGGTAGAGGTAAAAGACTTGTCCGCTGCGCCATAGGCCACGACGTTGATGCCGCGCTCCTGCGCACGCTCGCCTGCTTGGGCGGCGTGCTCATCCTCGGCGCAGACAACAAGATAGCCGGTATCTGGGGTGACCAGGCCAGCAAAGTCATCGAAGACCTTGAAGTAAGCCTCCTCACTGTGGAAGAAGTCGAGGTGATCGGGCTCGATGGTCGTCAGCACCGCAACATCGGGGCTGTAGCGCAGAAGGGAGGCATCGGATTCATCAGCCTCGGCGACAAAGGCCTCACCGGTGCCGCCGTGGGCGTTGGTGCCCGCGCGATTGAGCTGGCCGCCGATGGCAAAGGAAGGATCGAGACCTGCGTGTTGCATCGCACTCACGGTCATCGACGTAGTCGACGTTTTGCCGTGCGTGCCGGCTAGCAATACCTGCTTGTGGCCTTCCATCAATGCGGCGAGCAAATCGGAGCGGCGGATGACGGGGATATCGTTTTCCTGCGCGGCTACTAGCTCCGGATTGTCTTGCGGAATGGCAGCGAAGGAAGTCACCACGACGGTCGGTAGTTCACCCGATAGACGCAGGTTTTCGGCAGCGTGCCCGATGGCGACCTTCGCGCCCATGGTGCGCAGCACCTCCACCGGGGTGGAGGCTTTTACATCGGAACCGGTAACCACGGCGCCGCGCGTGGCAAGAATTCGCGCCAGCCCCGACATGCCAGAGCCACCAATACCGATAAGGTGAACGCGGCGGAGATCGTAGTGTGCGGGATCAGTCATTTACTTTTCCTTCCTTCCGGCGGCGGTTTCGGCCTCGGACACGCGGGCAGCGATGCGGTCTGCGATGGTATTGGCTACGTCGCCGGCGCTGGCATGGGCGGCGGCATGCGTCATTGATGCTAGACGTTTAGGGTCATCGAGAATGCCGCGCACCTCAGAGATAAGACGCTCAGGGGTCAGCTCCGCATCGGGAATCTGGATGGCAGCGCCCGCCTCGACCACTTCACGGGAATTGAGCGCTTGTTCACCGTTACCATGCGGCAACGGCACGTAAATCGCTGGCAGCCCTGCGGCAGATACTTCGGCAACGGTCATAGCACCGGAGCGGCATACGACGAGATCGGCTACCGCAAGGGCCGAGCCCATATCCTCGATATACGGCAAAGCAGCGTAGTTCGGATGTGCTGCGGGCTCGTCATTCTTCTTGCCATAAGCATGCAGGAGCTGGAAGTCCTTGGCTAGGTCTTCCACTGCCCCAGCAACTGCGCGGTTGATGCTGGCTGCGCCTTGGGAGCCGCCGGTAATGAGGACGGTGGGAAGCTCGGCCAAGTTCCACTTGGTGCGCGCGCCTGCAGCAAGAGTCCCCTTCGGGTCCTCCGCCAAGCTCGGGCGCACGGGAATGCCCACGACCTCACCCGGCATTCCGGAGTCCGGGTGGGCGTTGAGGCCGATGCCGCCCATTTTCACGCCGAGCTTATTGGCGATTCCGGCTAAGGCATTGGTCTCCAAAACATAGAACGGGATCCCAAGGGAGCGCGCAGCAATATAGGCTGGGCCGGCCACGTAGCCGCCGGTGCCAAAAACAACGTCTGCTTCGAGGTCCTTGAGTACCTGCTTGGCCTCCCTCACCGCGCGGGAGAGGTTAAACGGTAGCTTGAAAAGCTGCGCGTTGATTTTGCGCGGAATCGGCACGGGGGTAATCAGTCTAAGGTCCACGCCTCGGGCGGGAATGATATCGCGCTCAAGGCCCTTTTCGGTACCGAGAGCAGTGATGCGAGCGCCGTGGCGCTCACGCAAAGCTTCGCCCACGGCAAGGGCGGGTTCAATGTGTCCGGCAGTGCCGCCACCTGCAATGACGACGGAAATAGGCGTGGAATTCATAGCCTAAAGGCTACCAGCGCCACCTATCGATAGCGGCGCTCGGCGCGCGGATAGCGGCGGCCGCTTCCAGTCACCGGGCGACCAAATTGCTCTTCGCGCACACGGGAGCGTGGCTCCTGCGGGCGGGCGTGACGCCCCCGCTGCTTCTTTTTCGGCTTAGACACCGGCTGCGGCTCGCCAATGAAAAAGAGGCGATCAAAAAACGGGCGGCCAAAGTTCTGCATTGCGGAAATCTGCATCGGCTCGTGGCGCGCTACATTGCACAGCACGCCCATCGAACCGATGGTGATAATCGCCGCGGTACCGCCGGCGGAGATCATGGGCAGCTGAATACCGGTCACTGGCAGCAGGCCAATGACATAGCCAATATTGACGAAGGCCTGAGTAACCACACCGATGGTCAACGAGGCGGCGAGCAAAGATTGGAACTGATTCTGTGCCCGCATCGCGGTGCGCAGGCCCACATATCCCAAAGCGGCAAAGAGCAAGATAACGAGCGCGCCGCCCCACCAGCCAAGCTCCTCACCCACGATGGCGTAAATAAAGTCATTTTTCGCCTCTGGCAGGTAGAACCACTTGGCGCGGGATTGGCCGATGCCAACGCCCCAGAAGCCGCCGTCGGCAAGCGAGAGAAAGCCCTGATAAGACTGGAAACCAGTGCCTTGAGTATCGGAGATATTGCCCAACAAGGCGTCGAAATAGGTGTGGAAGCGATTCGAGCGGAAACCGCCTTTCAAGAAAATCCCAATCAACCCCAAGACCGCGGCAACGCCAATCGTTGCGGGAACTCTCCAGTCAACGCCGGCGAAAATGAGGGTAAAGACCACCACGATGGCGAAGGACAACGCCATGCCCATGTCCCCTTGACCGACGATGAGCAAAAACATTCCTGCAGAAATAAAGGAATACATCATGAAGGGGTCAGAAAGCTTCATGGATTTGTGTTCCTTGTCAGCCAGGACGCTCGCACCAAACATGCCTACGGCAATGCGCGCGAGTTCCGAAGGCTGCAAGGAAAACGGACCGAGGTAAATCCACGACTGCGAACCCACCTCTTCACGGCCGGTGCCTACACCGGGGATAAGCACCGCAATGAGCAAAATAATAGAAAGGCCCACGATCCACGGCACGCACTTGCGCAAAGTATGTGGCGAAACCTGCAGGCCCAGCCAAAAGGCAAGGAGACCAAAAAACACCATGACGCACTGCCGTAGCGCCTGGTTCCACACCCCGCCGTCCTCCGTCAATGACGTGGCCATTGAAGAGGAAAAGACCATGAGCACACCAATGCCCACGAGCGTGAAAATGATAAAGCGCAACAGCTGGTAATCTAGGCCGGCCTGCTGGCGGGCTTGCTCGCGCAGCTCACGAACGCGGTCGCCAAAGCTCTTGGAGCGCGGGCGCTGCTGGGAGGTGGCCGTCATATGTTCTCCTGATCTTCAATATCTAGCTCTAGTCGCGGGTGAGCTCCCGCGCGGCTGCGGCAAAGAAGTCACCGCGTTGAGCCATGCCGGTATACATATCCAACGATGCCGCAGCCGGTGCCAAAAGGACGGTATCCCCGGCTTCGGCGTGTTGCAGTGCAGCATCCACCGCTGCATTCATGGCCGCGGCAGGCTCGTTGCTTTCGATAACGTCTACAGGTGCATGTGGTGCGTGTTCGGCCAGTGCCTGGGCGATTTCTTGCCTATCCGCGCCGAGAACTACCGCGGCCTTGAGCTGGGCGGCGTGCTTGGCGACGAGCCCGTCTACCGCCGCCCCCTTCAACTGCCCGCCGGCAATCCATACAACGGAATTGAGCCCTTTTAGTGCCGCATCCGCTGCGTGTGGGTTGGTGGCCTTGGAGTTATCGATGAAACTGATGCCGGAATGCTCATGAATCACAGCGCCACGGTGCCCGGCGACGGTATACGCTGCCAGCCCCTGCGCGATGGAGCGCGGGCTAGCGCCTGCCAAGTGCGCGACGCTCGCCGCGGCCGCAGCGTCCAAGACTCCTGCCAAGCCGGCGGGCTCGATACCTTCGGCGGAAGCGAGATCCTCCCGCTCCTGGGCGAGCCGCGAGACAAGGCGGCCGGCGCTCACGCCTACCTCCCCCTCTGCAGGTTCAGCGGCGGTAAAGCCGTATAGATTAGCTGTATTCTCGGCGTAGCGCACCGCCGCGGCATCGTCCTTGCCCACGACGGCGGCTTGGCCGTCGAGCACCTTGGCTTTGGCCTGCGCATAAGCGTCGAACGAGCCATGCCAATCGAGGTGGTCTTCTGCCAAGTTCAACAGCACGCCCACATCTGGGCGCAACTGGCTAGACCAGTGCAGCTGGAAAGAAGAAAGCTCGGCACAAAGGACGTCGACGCGAGGGGTGGCGGTGAGGGCGTCGAAAAGCGAAACGCCAATATTGCCCGCCGCCAGTGCGCGCTTGCCGGTGCGCTCGGCATCGGCCTGCATAATCTGGGCCAACATTCCGGTGGTGGTGGTTTTGCCGTTAGTTCCGGTGACCACTAACCAGGTGCGCGGTGCCCCGAAGACGCCGGATCGGTCCAAGCGATAGGCAAGCTCCACATCGCCGATCACCTCTACCCCAGCGTTCTGAAAAGCAACCAACAAAGGCGAGTCAGGACGCCAGCCGGGCGAGGTAATCACGAGGTCAAACTCGCTTTGGGCGGCGGAGTCAACGGAAACCGTAGCTACGCCGTAGTCCTCCGCCAACGCCTCTAGAGCAGCTTCGTTGGAATCTGCCACGGTAGTGTCCACGCCGAGTCTGGTGAGCATAGCGACGCAACCGCGCCCGGATACTCCCGCCCCAGCCACGAGCACGCGACCGCGCAAGGAGGATGGCAACTCGGTCATCTGTTTTCCTCTTTCCTCGATAAAGCTAGAAGGCGTGAGTCTTAAGAACTAAAACCGACCGCGGACAGCCAGTCACCATAAAAGATGCATACGCCGGCAATGGCGGCCATGGCGCTGAGCAACCAAAAGCGAGTGACCACGGCGGTCTCTGCCCAGCCACCGTTTTCAAAGTGGTGGTGGATGGGCGCCATGCGGAAAAAGCGCTTTCCGGTGCTGCGGAAGACGATGATCTGGATAACCACGGAGACCGTCTCAATAACGAAGATGGCGCCGATGATGATCATGAGCAGCTCGGTACGGGTGGTCACGGACAGGCCAGCGACGAGACCACCGAGTGCTAGTGAGCCGGTATCGCCCATAAAGATTTTCGCCGGTGCGGCATTCCACCACAAAAAGCCCAAGCAACCGCCCAGGCCAGCTGCAGCCAGCACGGCGAGGTCGAGTGGATCACGGACCTCATAGCACCCCGCCGCAGGCGACACCGCGCAAGAATTGCGGAACTGCCAGAAGGAAATGAGCGCGTAGGCTCCCATGACCATCGCAGTGGTGCCGGCGGCCAAACCGTCGAGGCCATCGGTGAGGTTTACGGCATTCGACCACGCCGCGATGAGTAGATAGAGAAAGACCAAGAAAACGATGGTGCCGATAATGGCGCCGCCCACGGCGATATCGAAGGTGTCAAAATCGCGGACGAAGGACAGGTTTGTAGACGCCGGGGTCAAGCCGTGTGCATCTGGGAACTGCAGTGCCAAGATGCCGAAGATAAGCGCGACGGCTAGTTGACCTACCAGCTTGGCGGTCTTATTGAGGCCGAGGTTACGCTTTTTAAACAGCTTGATGAAGTCATCGGCAAAGCCCAGTCCGCCCAAGCCCATGGTGAGGAAGTAGACCAAGAGACCGGAGGGGCTAAAGCCACCGTTGCCCGTCACGCGGGCGTAAATGCCCACCACAAGGTAGGCCACAGTGATGGCGAGCAAAATCGCCAGTCCGCCCATGGTTGGGGTGCCGCGCTTGCGTAGGTGCAGCTGTGGCCCATCCTCGCGGATTTCCTGCCCCTTGCCTACGCCGGAAAAGTAGCGGACCAACATGGGAGTGGTAAAAATCGCGACGAGGAAGCTGAGGATGCCCGCGATAATGATCTGAGTCATTGCTAGAGGTCTTTCTCCTTGTACTGAGGACTAACGGCGATTGAGCTTTTCTGCCACGCGCCACAGGCGCTGGGCATTCGATGATTTGATGAGGACAACGTCTTTGGCCTCGCGCTCCGCCCAGTCTTCGATGCCGGCAGGCGCTACCCTAATGATGTCTTCGACCGCCGCCGCAGCGGTGTCAACATCTGGGCTGATAGTAGTATTTATACCCTGCGCCCGTGCGGCCTCGACCATCGCCCTCATATTCTCGTTATCTCCCACGGCCACGAGGTAGCCAACGTGGTATTTGGAAAGGACCTCGCCCAATGTGCGGTGGGCAGCCACCGCTTCGCCGCCGAGTTCTCCCATCTCACCGAGCACGGCGATGGCACGGGCATCCGGACGAGCGGCTGAGGTATAGGCCAGCGCGGCAATCGCCGCGTGCATGGAATCGGGATTGGCATTATAGGAGTCATCGATGGTGGTGACTCCATCGCGGCGGGTTCGCACGTCCATGCGGTGTTCGGAGGCATTTTGGTGCCCCGATAGCGCGCTGGCTACCACCTGCGGGTCCATGCCTGATTCAATGGCTGCGGCCGCCGCTGCCAAAGCATTAGATACTTGGTGCCGGCCAAAGACCTGCAGTTTTACTGGAAGCGGGTCTGTGCCCGGCGCATGCAGCACGAACGAGGGGCGGGCCACATCATCGAGCTGGATATCGCTGGCGTAGTACTGGGCGTCGGCAGCCGGCGGCTTATTTGCCGAGTAGTAAACGACCTTTGCTGAGGTGCGTGGCGCCATGCCGGCGACGAAGGGATCATCGGCATTGAGCACAGCGACCCCGCCCTCAGCGGCCGAGGGCAAGGCCTCCACAAGCTCGCCTTTGGCTTGGGCGATGTTTTCACGCGAGCCAAACTCGCCTAGGTGAGCGGTGCCGACGTTGAGCACTACGCCCACGGTGGGTGCGGTAATGGTTGTCAGATGGCGGATATGGCCAATTCCGCGGGCAGACATTTCGGCAACAAGGAAGCGAGTGTGCTCATCACAGCGCAAAGCGGTATAGGGCAGGCCGACCTCGTTATTAAAGGAACCAGGAGGGGCAACGGTATCGCCCTCTGCGCGGAAAATAGTGGCCAGCAGGTCCTTGGTGGAGGTCTTTCCGGCTGAGCCGGTCACACCGACGATCTCTAGGCCCTGCTCCGCGGTCAGGCGGCGGGTGACTTCCCTGGCAATATCGGACAGCGCCTGGACAACCGCAGCGGCAGAGCCGTCCTCGTCGTGAGCATAGATATCCGCGTTCGCAGCATCACCGGTAACGCGGCCTTGAGGCTTGACGACGACCGCCGGAACGCCGACCGGCCGCGCGGCAAGCACCGCTACAGCGCCCTGCTCAACGGCCTTTTCCGCATAGTCGTGGCCATCCACTCGGGCGCCGGGCAGGGCAAGAAACAACCCACCTTTGGTTACCTTCCGGGAATCGAATTCGATGAACCCGGTAACGCGCTGGTCTGGGTCAGAAACGCAATCGAGGCTGCCCCCGGTGATTTCGGCAATATCGGCAATAGAAAGTGGAATCATGACTACTCCTTCGCATCCCTAAGGGTATCGCGCTGTAGGGTTCCGGCCAGTTTCTTCTCGATGGCGCGTGCCATTTCTTCGCGGTCATCAAAGTGCAAGGTTTTCCCGTTAACAAGTTGGCCCACCTCGTGGCCCTTGCCGACGACGATGACGGCATCGCCTGGCTCGGCCCAGTCAACGACTTCATCGATGGCACGGGCACGAGAACCTACCTCACGAATATCGCCCTGGGGCGCGGCTTCGCGTGCACCGTCCACCACCGCAGCACGAATAGTGGCAGGGTCCTCAGAGCGTGGGTTGTCATCGGTGACCACAGTGAGGTCAGCGCGGGTGGCCGCGGCAGCGCCCATGATGGGGCGTTTTGAGCTATCACGGTCTCCGCCGGCGCCGACGACGATGCCGACGCGCCCCTTGGTTCCTTCTAGTTGGCCGCGCAGAGTATCAAGCACCGCGGCGATAGCTGCCGGCTTATGGGCATAGTCCACCACGGCTACAAAGTCTTGGCCGCGGTCGATGCGCTCCATACGGCCGGGAACAGCGACCTTTTCCACGCCCGAGAGGAACTCCGCCGGCTCCTCTCCTACCGCTACGGCCATGCCCAGCGCCAAACAGGCATTGGCGATATTGAACTCGCCAGGCAGTGGCAACCGGAAGGAGAAATCGGCACCGTCATAGTTCAAGGCGACCTCTTGGGCGCCGGTAGCCTCGGTGGCGGTTTGGTGCGCAGAAATCGTGGCCGCAGCCCCCTGAGTGGCCACCGTGGTTACGGGGTGGCCAGCGCTCTCGGCGACGCCGCGCATGCGCCCGCCCCACTCATCATCGAGGCAGATTACAGCCTGCTCGGCCGCCTGTTCCCCAGCAAAGAGCTTGGCCTTAGCTTCAAAGTAGTCCTCCATGGTGGGGTGAAAATCCAGGTGATCCTGGCTTAAATTCGTAAACCCGCCCACGGCAAACCGGGTTCCGCGCACGCGTCCCAACTCCAGTGCATGCGAAGATACCTCCATCACCACGTGGGTGACGCCCTCGCTTTTCATGCGCGCGAATAGCTCTTGCAAGGTAGGTGCCTCGGGAGTAGTAAGCGAGGTAGGAACCGGGGTGCGGTTAATACGAGTACCGGTGGTACCGATAAGCCCCACGGAATGCCCAGCATGGAGCAGACCAGCTTCAAGCAGGTAGCTCGTGGTGGTCTTGCCGGAGGTACCGGTGACGCCAATGACCGTCAGTTCCCGGGTGGGGTGGCCATAAATTTCAGCGGAAATCGGACCGAGCACGGCACGAATATCGTCCACCACCACAATGGGGCGGGTCTCTTGGGCCCGGCTGAGCAGGTCGAGTCCGGCGGCGTCGGTAAGCACAGCCGCAGCCTTAGTATCGCGGGCGAACTGCGCGCCGTGTGCACGTGTGCCCGGCAGGGCGGCAAAAAGCGCGCCCTCAGGCAGACGGGAAGAATCCAGCCCGCACGCGGAGACCTCCACGGAGGCATCACCAATGACGCGCCCGCCAGAAAGCTGGGCGAGAGTATCCAATGAAACGGTCATACTAAGCTCCTATTGTGCCCGCAGGGTCAGCCGCGGTGCTGGTTTCGAAGTCGGAATATTGTCACGGTTGAGCAGCCAGGAGGCGATGTCTCGGAAAATCGGCGCTGCCGATTGGCCGCCGCCTCCATTGTCCTCCACACCGGATTTGGGTTCATCCAACATGACGGCAACGACGAAGCGCGGATCATCGGCCGGTGCGATACCGGCAAAGGTGATCCAATAGGCGGAGTTCGAATAGGCCCCGGTATTCGGATCGACCTTTTGAGCTGTACCAGTCTTGCCGGAGAGCTGATAACCCTTGAGTTGCGCATTACCGGCCGTGCCATTTTGCAGGCCAGCGTCATCGTCTTGGAAGACGGCCCGGAACATATCCACCGTTGTCTTGGCGGTTTCAGGGCTTATCACCTGGGTCTTTTTTGGCTCCTCCAGCTTTTCTTCCTTGCCGTCTGGCCCCTTCACAGAGTCAATGATGCGCGGCTCGATGCGCTCGCCGCCATTTGCCAATGTTTGGTACACGCTCGCCATCTGCAAGGTGGTCCAGGACTGGCCCTGACCAATGGGCAGGTTGGCGAAGGTGCCGCCGGACCATTGCTCCAGGTCCGGCACGCTACCGGCAGATTCATTCGGTAGTTCTACGCCGGTGGTATTACCCAAACCAAACTTTTCCAAGTACTTCGCGTATTTTTCTTGGCCCAATTTATCGGCAAGCATCAAGGTGCCCACATTGGAGGATTTACCAAAGATGCCGGTCGTTGTATAGGGCTCGGTGCCGTGCTGCCACGCATCGTTAACGGTCACACCCGCCATATCGATGGATCCCGGAACCTGGTGCACCTCGTCCGGGGTGGTCACTCCCTCTTGCAATGCGGCAGCGGCGGTAACCACCTTGGCTACAGAGCCTGGCTCATAAGGGTGCGAGACGCTGTGGTTTTCAAAGTCTTTGCCCTCATCGAGCTGATCCTCAATATTCTTGTTGGGATCTACGGTATCGGTATTGGCCATGGCGAGGACTTGGCCGGTCGCAGCATCAAGGACCACAGCCTCCGCGCCAGAAGCCTTGGAATTGGCCTTGGCCTTCTCCAGCTTTTGCTGCACATAAGTCTGCAGATCCAAATCGAGGGTGAGGGTGACATCGCGGCCATCAACGGTATCAACGACATCACGGAGCGTGCCCGGAATAACCTGGCCATCCGCGGATACGTCCTCGGTTGACTGGCCGTCAATGCCGGTTAGTTCCGTATCGCGCGCGGCCTCGAAGCCAAATTGGCCATGGCCATCCATGGATACCTTGCCCACGACATTCTCCCCAATAGCGCCATTGGGGTACTGGCGAATGTCTTGCCGGTCCGCTGCTACTCCGTGGTACTTATTGGAAATCTCTACGGCTACATCCGGATCGACATTGCGCACCAATACCTCGTATTGGGTATCGGCCTTGAGCTTATTAAGAATGTCTTCCTTTTCCACCTTGGAGGTCGAAGCTCCCGAATCCTCAATCATCTTCGGGATTCCCTCCGCCATGTCTTTGAGGGTCTCCTCCATTTTCTGGTTGAGGAAGCTATCGAGCTTCTTATCGTCCATGCCCTCAGTCGAGCCGTCATTCTGGGCCTCGATTTCGGCCTTGTCTTTTAGCTCATCGCGCAGACGAGTAGGTGAGACGGTCAAGGACCGAGACTTCATCGTATAAGCCAAGCGCTGGCCGTCGCGGTCTAAAATCTCTCCCCTACGGGCCGGCTCAATATAGACGCGCTCGCGCTGAGTTACGGCCTTGGCGGAAAGGTCCGGACCCCATACGAGCTGCACCCAGGCTAGTCGGCCGACAAGGACAACCATAGCCACGAGCACCACGGAGACGATAATGCGCAGACGCTTGCGCATCAGCTTCTTTTGCGGCACCGCGGAGCTGGTGGTGCGGCGCGGGCGGCGCCTAGCCCTACTTGGCGTAGTCACAGTCCAATGTCACCTTCCCTATTTCCGCCACAATTTCTTGCGTGTATTGATTGTGCCCTACAAAAGTCAGAATGCCCGCGCCACCACGCGCGAGCATCATCATTTTCACCGAATATTCTTTCCTAGCTACTCCGACTACTCGGCGCGGCTGGCGTACGGCGCACGTGCGGGAAGGTTGGGGCGCGCGTCATCCTGCGCGGCGCCGGTATTCCCGGCATCACCGCCGCGGGTGGTGCGCTGTTGGCCTTGCGGCACGGCGTTTAAGGAATCCGAGAGGCCTTCAGTATCCTTCGGGTCGCTGGAAGCTTGGCTGGGGCGGATAGGTTCTCCGTTTACGTCAATAAGCTTTTCCGTATCCGGGGTGCCTTCGCGCTTATCGACGATCTTTCCATCGCCGCCGACTTCCGCAATACCTGGCTGCTTAGGAATGGCCATGCCCATTTCATCCGCACGGCGCGCGATGTCTGCAGAAGAGCTGAGATTTTCTGCATCACGGTTGAGGGTTTCAATCTGGTTATCCAGTTGGGAATCCTGAACGGTGAGCTGTTGGATGGCAAAGGTTTGCTTGGTAGACAAACCGGACAGCCACATTGCCACAGCTACGCCGACGATGAGAAGCGTAAGCGCGATGACAGACAGGCGGGCAAACAGCCCGCTCTTCTTAGTCTGCGGCTGCAGCTGCCGGCCGCGGAAGCTAACAACCTGCTTCGATCCCAGGCGGTTCGTGCTGCGGCTGCGGTGCGGAACCCGGGTGCGGCTCGGGGCACGCTTCGTGCTGGGACGCTCACGCAGCGCCGTCGGGGCTCCGGTATCGATTCCGGTGGTGAAGTCTCGGCTGGCGCCCATGGTGCGAGTGGCCTCTCTGTCGCGGCTGTCAGTCTTTAGGTGGTTTCGACGTGGGATTGTGCTCATGGCCTGCCTCCCGGCGGTAGAAATTCTGGCATTCCCTCGAGCCTTTCGATGGCACGAACACGCACCGACGCGGCCCGGGAATTTTCTGCAATCTCCTCTTCGGAGGCCTTTTCCGCGCCTCGCGTCACGATTGTGAATTTCGGCGCGGTGCCAGGAAGGTCCATTGGCAGTCCGGCCGGAGTTGTGGACGTGGTCAATTCTTTAAAGGCCGCCTTCACGATGCGGTCTTCCAAGGACTGGTAACTCATAAATACGGCACGGCCTCCTACCGATAGTGCTTGGGTAGTAACCGGCAGCACATTTTCGATAGCCTCCAACTCGCGGTTGACCTCGACGCGCAAGGCTTGAAAGGTGCGCTTCGCGGGGTGTCCCCCTGTACGCCGGGTCGCGGCCGGAATGGCGTCGTAAAGCAGCTCAACTAAGCGCGCGGAGTTAGTGAAAGGCTCCTTACCGCGCTCCTTCAGTACAGCCGAGGCAATTTTCCCGGCAAAACGCTCATCGCCATAGGTCTTGAGGATCCGAGCCAAATCACCGTGCGAATAGGTGTTGAGCACATCCGCCGCAGTAATCCCCTGCGAGGGATCCATACGCATATCCAGCGGTGCATCCGTCTTGTACGCGAATCCGCGATCCGCCTGATCGAGCTGCATCGAAGAAACGCCAAGGTCAAAGAGGGCTCCCGCAAGGCCAACGCTGCGGGCCAGATCAAAGTTATAGCCCTCGCCTTCCGCAATGGCACTGCCCAACTCATCAAAGCGAGCGTTGACGCCAATGAAGCGATCGCCATAAGGAGCTAGACGTTCGGTTGCGTTGCGCAGCGCCTGCTGATCGCGGTCTACGCCAATCACTCGGACATTGGGGAAAGCTTCTAGAAAATAGCGGGTGTGGCCGCCGGCGCCCAAGGTGGCGTCAACAAGCACGGCATTATCCCCCGCCGTTTCTACTTGGGGGCGCAGGAGATCGGCCATGCGCTCGCGCATGACAGGCACATGGCCGTGATTATCAGCCACGTCATAATTTAGGTTTTCAATAGCCATGTCTCCCCGCAACCCCCTTTCTTCGAATCCCGGACTTCCAGTGGTGGAAAGCATGCGAGTGCGTATAGGGCCCTGTCCGAGGCAGGTTTCTGATATCGGGGAAGTACACCAGAATCATCCGCCTCGGACAGAGTCCTTACACGCACTCTTGTGCAGGCTTAGAGCAAGCCCGCCAGTACGTCATCGGCATCTGCGGCCGAATAAGCATCTTCAGTTTGCGACTGGTACTCGGCCCACGCGGCCGCGTCCCAAATTTCGAGAAAGTCCACAGAGCCAACCACAACGCATTCCTTGGACAGGTTCGCGTACTCCCGATGCCCCGCGGACAACGTGATTCGACCATGCCCGTCCGGTCGCTGTTCGTCCGCACTTGCTGCCAAGTTGCGAATGAAAGCGCGTGCTTCTGGGTTGGTTCGAGAAACCGCCGCTGCCTTCCGTGCTCGTGCCGCAAACTCCTCCCGTGGGTACACGGCCAACGAGTGGTCCTGCCCCTTGGTGACCATAAGGCCACCCGCGAGTTCATCGCGAAACTTTGCCGGAAGCGTAAGACGTCCTTTGTCATCGAGCTTCGGAGTGTAGGTTCCGAGAAACATCCCGGCATCCACCTTCCTTACTCGAAAACTCCGGATTCTCTCACTTCAGAATCGAGACGTTGAAGCCCCTCTTTCCTCCGCTGCGCCCCACTCTACCCCACTTTCCCCCACCTAACCCACTTATTGCCGCGTGTCTTTCAGTTAGTCCACAATTTCCCGCAGCTAGATAGCGGTTTCTTCAGTGGGAAGAAATCCCCTAAAAGACCTTGACAGCCCACTACAGCCACCCCTTACGCACCACCCGCAACACCAATATAATGCGCCCCGATTCCCTCACCTCCCCCATATCCTGTGTTATCAAGGCGTTTTGACTGGACTAACGGGAAAGCTACCCCACAACAGCCCACCGAACGCTTCTCCGGTGGGGCAAAGTGGGGAATTTTGGTTGGATACAAAAATCCCCGGTCAACCTTTACTGGGTCGACCGGGGTGAGCTTGAAAATGAAAAGCGCTAACGCCCCTCAAAACGGCGGCGGAAGTTTTCCTCCAGCTTATCGCTGACTCCACCCCTACGGGCGGCAGACTTCTTTGCACGGACACCAGAATCACGCTTCTCCACCGAATAGCCGGAGCCATCACCGCGCAGCATCCACACACCAGCGGCAAACATCACTAAAAAGCCCGCAATGGAAAGCGCAATAAACCACAGGCTCTGTTGTGCGAGGGCAACACCGCCAATGAGCATGCATAGACCGACAACAACGAGTGCTACGCCACGCAGGGTTACCGCGCCGCCAGAGCCACCGAACGACGCAGGCTCAGAAACGGAAGCGCCAAACTTAGGATCATCAGCAAGTAACGATTCCTCAATTTCACGGAGCGTACGCTGCTCCTGTTCAGAAAGAGACACTGTTCCTCCAACTAGGGTTTGGGCTTCGGGCGGCAATAGTTCTACTTATACTAACGCCCAGAATAATCAGTATGTTCCCTAAAAGGTAGTGAGCGCCCCCACGCAGTGACTACGCAGCAAAAGAGCCAAAAGAAGTCTCTAACTCACTTTCATCCAAGAACTGTGCAGCACGCTGCATAAGACCGTAGACAAAATCCCCGCCCGGGACTTCATCCAAGCCCGACGCTACGCGAGCGCGGGTACGCGAATAGCCCTTAAAAGATTCAGCCCACCGCTTTTCCTCCACACCTACGAGCGCTAGCCGGTCCCATGCGCTAGAGGGGAGGCGGCGACGTCGAGCCACCGCCGATGCAGCTACCCGCGCCCCCGCGGTGCGAAGGGCCGATTGGTACGCCACCTCTAAAGCTTGATCGAACCGCCCTTCAGCCGCATAACCGCGTGCGGCATCCAATAATTCTCGAGCCTGAAAGAGGAACCGCGCTCGCTTGCCGCCCGCCCGGCCATTAGAACGGGTACGCGTTGCCGAAATAATCTGTGCCATTGCCTTTGTCCTTAACTAAATAAATAACGTCGTTGGTTTTGCCCATTGACCCTAAGGAAGCCGCCGGACATTTCACCCTTAAGAATAGTGCACCTGTTCGAATTAGACAAGGGTATACCCTGCGCACAAGGTTCTATAAGGCCGATTGTTCGACTTTTTAACACCGCGTCCGAAAGACAGAGTTCGCCCCACTGTCCGCCTCTGGGCCAGACTTCTGGTGTCATAGATACTGTGAGCTTTGAAATTCGCCGCCTAACCCCGCCGGAGTTTTCCTTACTGGCCCCTCAATTGGTTGAAATCCATATCGAGGCAATGAACTACAACCCCGCCATCGTGCACAGCCGCATCTCCAGCTGGCGACGTGACTTGACGCGCCCTGGATTCAGCGCGCAGATAGCCACCCAGGACGACGGCATCGTTGGGGTGTCCTATGGGTTTCTAGGTTCTCCGGATAGCTGGTGGGACGCTGAGCTTCGTCGCGGGCTACGTTTGCAAGGCGGTCCCACTGAAGAGCAGTGGGACATCGTACGCAACTACTACGAATTGGCGGAGATCCACGTATTGCCGCAATACCAGGGACACGGCCTGGGTAAAAAGCTCTTAGAGGGATTGTTATGGAATGCCCCGGCGCGTTATGCCCTATTGTCCACGCCTGAAGTACCAAACGAGGACAACGGTGCCTTCCGCCTCTATAGGTCCGCCGGTTTTTTCGATGTCCTCCGCAATCACCTCTACCCCGCCGATGCCCGCCCTTTTGCCATCTTGGGCGCTAGGCTGCCGCTGTAAACCTCTGTTATTTCTTAAGTGCTCTAGGCGGTATCGTGTGGGATGTGACTATGCAAAATATTCCTGAGCTGGCGGACATTCCCGGTGCGGTACGCGAAGAACTCGCTGCCTTTCTTGATCAACGCCGAGAGCAGGTGGCCGCAATTGGTGCCCCTGTAACTAAGGCCGTGAGCTTTTTGGAATCCTTCGTGCTTGACGGCGGCAAGCGGGTGCGCCCCACCTATGCCTGGGCAGGATACCTCGCTGCTGGTCGCGGAGAAGAAGACCCGGAGGCCATGCTCCGTGCGGCCGCTTCCCTGGAATTTATCCAGGCATGTGCGCTCATCCATGATGACATTATCGATGCTTCAAATACCCGGCGCGGCAATCCTACGGTGCACCGAGGCGTCGAAAAGCTGCACCGCGAGTCGGGATACTTGGGGGACCCAGAATTTTTTGGCACGTCCGTAGCAATCTTGGTCGGCGATCTAGCGCTGGTGTATGCGGAGGACATGTTCCAGGACTCCGGTCTTAGTGCGGCAGCTTTACACCGAGCTCGCAGCCCGTGGCGCGGCATGCGAACTGAAGTCATTGGCGGACAACTTTTAGATATCTCTTTGGAGGCGGCCGGTTCCGAATCCGTAGAGCTTGCCAATTCCGTCAACCGCTATAAAACGGCCGCCTATACCATTGAACGCCCATTGCACTTGGGCGCCTCGATTGCCGGTGCTAGCGAAGAACTTATCGCAGCCTTCCGCGGCTACGGGCAAGATATCGGCATTGCCTACCAGTTGCGCGACGATCAATTGGGTGTCTTTGGCGATCCCGCCGTAACCGGCAAACCTGCCGGTGATGATCTGCGCGAAGGAAAACGCACCGAGCTTTTGGCGCTAGCGCTTCGTCGCGCGGATGAATCCGACCCGCAGGCTGCGGCCACCCTACGCAAGCTCATCGGTCACACCTCAGATCCCCAGGAGCTATCGCGCTTAGCGCAGATTATCGCTGATTCGGGCGCACCGGAAGAGATTGAGCGCCGCATCGCATCACTGACGCAATCCGGTTTGCAGCACCTGCGCGCCGCACGAGTAGATCCCGCGGTAACCGAAACCCTAGAGCAGTTGGCAATCAAGGCCACGGCTCGCCACAAGTAGGTTTTTGCCGTGTCAAAGACGTACTCCTTTCCCATTCCGCGCGCGCTACCACTGGGATTATCGGCATCCTGTATTTTGCTGTTTGCCTCATTCTCCGGCGGCGCTACCCGGAACCGCGGCGGGCTCCTTGAGGCGCTAAATATTGGCTTCTTGTCTTATGGTCACGGGCGCAATCTCGGTCTTGCGCTGTACTGGGTGGGCATTTTCCTCTTAGCTGCGGCTTGGGTACTCGCTGGGCGCACCATTATTCGCCCGCAGCTTACTAACCCTCGCCCCAAGGGCGGCTTACGCGATATCCAGCGCATCCTCTTTGCCTGGGTCACTCCCCTTGTATTTGCCGGTCCCCTGGCTTCGCGCGATGTGTATTCCTATCTCATGCAGGGCGCAATGGTCCGCGACGGCTTCGATCCTTATACCGAAGGTGCTGCTGTCAATCCAGGCCCCTTCCTTCTTGAGGTTTCCCAGGACTGGCGCAATACCACCACGCCCTATGGCCCCCTTCATTTATGGATAGGTGAATTGGTCACCGGCTTGGTGGGTGACAACGTCACCGCAGGTGTCGCCGCGTATAAGGTTCTTTCCCTATTAGGTTTTATCACCATCGCTTGGTCTATCCCCCGCATCGCTTCGAAACTCGGCGCTGATCCGGCGGTAGCTTTGTGGCTCGGCGTGGCAAACCCAGTCATTATCTTGCACCTCATCGGCGGCATGCACAATGAATCTCTCATGGTGGGTCTCGTATCTATCGGGCTGCTAGCAGCTTTGAACAGGCATTTCCACGCCGCCCTCCTCCTCGTAGGCACGGCAGTGGCGATGAAGGCCACTGCCGTCATTGCGGCACCTTTCATTGTATGGATGATGCTTCACTACTACGCGCCCAAAGGCTCTAGCAAGTGGCGGTCGCTATTCGTCTTTGTGCTTTCTGGCCTAACTGCGCTGGTAGAAATCATCGCTGCGGTAGCCCTCATCACATGGATTTCGGGAACGTCTTGGGGCTGGTTGTCTCAGGTAAGCGGCAATTCCAAGGTGATCAACCCGCTTGCGGGGCCAACCCTAGCCACTGATGTAATCTTCCCCGCCGTGCAAATCTTTATGCCGGATGCTTCCTATAACGCCATCCTGGCTGTCTTGCGCAGCATCGCAATGGTCTGCATGCTCATCGGACTGGTGGCGGTGTGGTGGCTATGCCGCAAGGACGACCGTGACGCTGTCATGGGCACCGCAGCCGCCTACCAGGTCGCCTTTGTCTTCAATGCCGTGACCTTGCCGTGGTATTACGCCTCCATCTTTACCCTGATGGGCACGTTCCGGCCGCCATTATGGCTTATTAAATTCGCCTCCGGCGTGGCCCTGTTTATCGGCGTCTCCTTCTCCGGCGATGGCAATCACCAGCTCTACAACTGGTTCTGGGTCATCGGGATGATCGTGGTGGCATGGTTTGCCATTCAGTGGATATTTGAAGGCGTGCCTAAAAAGCGGCAGCCTGAGCACGCCGGATAACCTCGCGGGCGAGGTGACCATGCAAGGCATCGATGGGGCGGCCCGGCAGTGAATCATCCTCAGTAAAGAGGTGCTTGAAGATTTCGGTGTCCTTATAGCCGCCGTCGGTCAATACGGTAATCGCCGCGGTCACATGCTTGGCAATGACACCTTTATCATTGAAGAAGGCCAGCGGCACCCGCTTTCCTTCTGGGGAATCCCAGGCGATGAACTTTCGGTCCTGCAGCAGGTCATAGGCGCGCGTAATGGGCAAGTCTAGCTTTTCTGCTACTTGCTGCATGCTGAGCAGTTCTTCGTTAGCGAGCAAGGTATCTAGGGATTTTTCTGCATTAGTCACGTTCTCTACTTTAACGCGGGCTAGAGGATCAGCCATACTGGGAAGCATGACTAGGTTGGAAATTGGTGACGTGCTGGAAAACCGTTACCGCATCGATCGCCCCATTGCCCGCGGTGGCATGTCTACCGTCTATCGTTGCGTGGACATGCGGCTTGGGCGAGCGGTAGCGGCCAAGGTCATGGACGAGCGCTATTCCGATGACCCAGTCTTTATCAAGCGCTTTTCGCGCGAGGCCCGCGCCATGGCTCGTTTGCAGCATCCCAACCTCGTGGCTATTCACGATTTTTCGGCCGATGGTGAGCCCATCTACCTCATCATGGAACTCATCGATGGCGGTACGCTGCGCGAGCTTCTGGCCGAAGGCGGCCCCTTCCCAGTGCAGGCGGCCACCTCTACCCTGCGCAATGTTCTCCGCGGCCTAGAGGAGGTGCATTCCACCGGGCTCATCCACCGCGACATCAAACCCGATAATGTGCTTATTACCTCCCACCACCGAGTAAAGGTGGGCGATTTTGGGCTGGTGCGCGCCACCAATGCCGAAGCCACGACAAACATGATTGTGGGCACCGTGTCCTACCTTGCGCCAGAGCAAGTAACAGGTGAGGAAATTACCCCAGCCTCGGATGTATATTCAGCCGGTATCGTCCTCTTCGAGCTGCTTACCGGCACCGTTCCCTTCTCTGGCGATACTCCCATGGCGCATGCCACGGCCCGCTTAAATTCCGACGTCCCCGCGCCGTCGTCGCGTATCTCTGGTGTGCCCAAGCTTGTCGACGCCCTCGTGGCCACCGCCACCGCCCGTGATCCCCGTGAGCGCTTCTCCGACGCCGGCGAGTTTCTCGAGGCACTCGATGACGTCTGCCGAGAGCTCGATCTCCCAGACGTGACCATCCCCGTGCCAAGGAACGCTGCGGCAGCGCGCACGGCACAGGCTCCTACGGATTTTTCTGGCACAGGAGCCACCGAGATCTTTGAGCCCACTCGCAGCATCTCGCAGGACGAAACGGAGCATCTTGACGGTGGCCCGACAGAAGTCATCCCGCCGCAGCGCCTTAGTTTTGAAACAAAACTGGATATGCCTCAGGCGGAGGCCGCTCCAGGGCCGCAGCCACAACCGCAGCCATATTCCACGGCCGAGTCCCCCCTCGAACCGTTTGCCCCGGCAGCTGCATCTGCGCCACCACCGGTGCCGGCGTCTGTCCCTGAGCAACCGGTCCACAGCGCACAAGAAGAACCCGCCGAGCGTCCGCTGACCAACCGCAATCCGCTTTCACTAGTTCTTTTCCTACTAGTGGTAGCGATTGCTGTTGGCGCGGTGGCGATCGGCGGGTGGTGGTTCGGTTCTTCGCTTTATGGCATGACGCCGAACCTGTGGATTTAGTTACGCAGCATCTCCGCAATGAGGAAGGACAGCTCTAGCGATTGCTGTGTATTCAAGCGCGGATCTACGGCAGACTCATAGCGGCCCGGCAGGTCCACGTCGGTGATGTCCTCGGCACCGCCTAGGCACTCGGTGACGTCTTCACCGGTGAACTCGAGGTGCACGCCACCCGGATGGGTGCCCAGTTCACGGTGGACCTCAAAGAAGCCTTGGACCTCGTCCACAATCTTGTCAAAGTGGCGAGTCTTATAACCATTGGATGCGGTAAAGGTATTGCCGTGCATCGGATCAGACTGCCAAACCACCTTGTGGCCTGAGTCTTCCACTGCCTTCACGATGGCAGGTAGAACGCTGCGGACCTTATCGTGGCCCATGCGCGAAATCATGGTCAGGCGACCAGGTTCACGGTTCGGGTCGAGCCTTTCTGCGTACTCCACGGCCTGCTCTGGGGTTATCCCTGGCCCCAGCTTGATGCCCACTGGGTTGCCAATCATCGCCGCAAAATTCACGTGGAAATCTTCGATACCTCGAGTGCGCTCACCAATCCATACTTGGTGCGCAGAAAGATCGTAGAGCTTGGTATCGCCGTTATTATCCAAGCCCAAGCGCAGCATGGAGCGCTCGTAGTCCTTCAGCAATGCTTCGTGCGAGCAGTAGATATCGGCAGAGCGCAAGGTGTCATCGTGCACGCCGCAGGCATTCATAAAGTTCAGGCCGTTTTCGATCTCACGGGCTAGGTCCTGGTAGCGGGCACCAGCGCGAGATTTACGCACGAACTCACGGTTCCACTCATGCAGGCGGTAGAGATCCGCAGTTCCAGACGAGGTTAGCGAACGTACCAGGTTCATTGCCGCCGAAGAGTTTGCGTAGGCGCGGATCATGCGGGCGGGGTCGTGACGGCGCGCCTCCTCGCTTGGCTCCACGCCATTGACAATGTCACCGCGGTAGTTCAACAGACCGTTAGAATCCGTATCAGAGGAACGCGGCTTGGCGTACTGGCCGGCGATGCGGCCCAGTTTCACCACGGGAACCGAGGCACCATAGGTCAACACCACGGCCATCTGCAGCAGCGTTTTCACATTGCCGCGGATATGCGGCTCGGTATTTGACTCAAACGTTTCTGCACAGTCGCCGCCTTGCAGCAAAAAAGCCTTGCCTAGGGCAACGTCTGCCAGCTTCTTCTTGAGCGCTTCAATCTCGGGCGCAACCACGATAGGAGGCACGGATTCGAGAATTTTGCGCACGTTATTGGCCTGGGAGGGATCCCAGCTTGGCTGCTGCTTTGCATCACGCTTGATGACGTCTTGGAAGACTTCCTCGATGCCCTCAGGCAATGGTGGAAGGTCCGGGAGAACGCCTTGCGGAATATCTACTGTCCAACTCACACTGCTATTTAACCATTAAGGACCTATAGCGCGTTAGTTAAATTCTAGATATTGATTCTATTGCCCTTAGAGAGCGGAAGCACCTGGGCGCAGACACGGAACTTGGCAAGGTTATGGCGGGCGTCGACAAGCGCATCATGATTGCCCTTTGGCACGGCGGGCAAGCTTGGTCGTCCTGCAAACTCCCAGTACTGCTTGAGCTCGCGGGTATAGCGCGGCATCCGCCTAGGCAGCCCGGCCATATCTCCCCACAACTGCGCCAATACCACGTGATCGTAGGCTCCCACCCACGCCCACAGCTCTATCGGAGTGGAACTTTGGGTCAGGAATTCAAAGACCTCCGTGCGGATGGTCTCCAAAGGTTTCCACACTGGATCCCGGGGGCTGGGCAACTTGGCTAATACATTGTCTTTTACCCAAGAATTGGCCTTTGCCGGATCAAAATCCGTAGACACAGCGTAGTACTCGCTGCCATTCTCACCGACGATGCCGATGGAGACCAATTCAATGGTCTGTCCATCTTCGATAAATTCGGTGTCATAGAAGTAGCGCACGTCTCCCAAGCCTAGCGTCGCCTTATCCGGGGCGGTAAATTGGCCCCTTAAAGAGACAGTTGTACACTTCTGGCGTGAAGAAGTCTGTGTGGTTTACTGCATTTCCCTTGTGCCTATCTGCCCTCGTGGCCCTTTGGTGGCTGATTGATATTCCGGAGCTTTTCTCCGGCCATTTCTCCACCTACTACCACATTGACCTCGACGTTTACCGCGAAGGCGGTGCCGGCTTTGGCAGCGATTTATATGCCAAAGATTACCTAGTCGGCAGCAATCGCGATGTCTCTCTCCCCTTTACCTACCCGCCGTTTGCGGCGCTGCTTTTTGTCCCATTGAGCTGGATTCCCCTCACCGCCGCAAGCATCCTCATATCTATCGCTTCCTTTGCTGCGCTTTGGGGCTGCGTAGCCCTCGTTCTGCGTGCTTTGCGCTGCCCTGGCTGGGCAGGTTGGGCGCTTTTGGCCGCAATGCTTACTGAGCCGATCACGGAGACCTTTAGCTTCGGGCAGGTCAATATCTTGCTGACCGCACTAGTGGTGGTGGATATCCTCTGGCTTAGCCCCAGCCGTGGCCGCGGCGTGCTGACCGGTATTGCAATGGCTATCAAGCTCACCCCCGCAGTATTCCTCGCCGTGTTCTTTGTCCGCAGGGAATGGCGCGCATTTTTCAGCGCGCTAGTCGCCTTCCTAGCCGCGGGTCTCCTTGCCTTTGCTTGCAATCCGCATAGTTCCATCCAGTACTGGAGCGATACGTTGCGCGATTCCAACCGCATTGGCGGCCTTGCCTATAGCTCCAACCAATCTCTGCGCGGATTCTTCAGCCGCCTAGCCCCAGAACACGCCGAAAAGCTATGGCTCGTAGCTGTTCTCCTCGTCATTGCCCTCGTCTGGTTTACCATGGAGCGTCTCTCACAGGAGAACCAAGCGGTGCTCATGCTTCTGGCCGCATCAGTTTCGCTGCTGTGCTCGCCGGTGTCGTGGTCGCACCACTTTACCTGGCTCGTTTTGGCGGGAGTGCTTCTGGTGGCCCGTCGCCACTGGGGGCTTGCCGCACTAACGTGGCTGGCGCTTCTGGCTCGCGGGCACTGGCTCGTGCCTCATGCCAATGACCAAGAGCTAAGCTGGGCTTGGTGGCAGCACATCGTGGGCAATGATTACGCCATCGTTACTGCCCTGCTGGTTCTTTGTTCGCTACCATTGGCTCTACGACGGGCCGGCGCTTATCAATCCGCGGTGGAACCAGCGTCCACCCAAGGATAGGTACCTTGCCCAGCGCCCAAAGTGCCACCGAGGCCGCTGCCGAGTAGAAAAAGCAGGCGCCAATCCAGAACCAGGTATTTTCCATGGGCCACGCGCCGGCCAGGCTCACCGCGTAGTCACGGTGGGCCATGAAGAACCCGAATCCCACCGTCATGCCGATGGGGTGGGCCAAGTAAATGGGCAACGTGTGCCGGCCGACAAATTTTACGAAGGTGGAAAGCGCCGGAATATGGCTGATGATGACCGCACCGACGATGCCCGCTGGGGTTTCGAGCGTTTGCTCTGCAAAGCGAATCAAGAGATCTAAATCGCCCCGGCCGAGGACGTCCCCACCTGGCAATGGCCACTGCACAGCTACGTCACCTTCGATAGCATTCCAGGTTTGGCGGAGGGACAGTCCCGTGATGTAGCTAATGATGGCCGCACAATATACCCATAGCGATCCTGTGTGGAAGTTGCCCTTGAAGGGTGCTTCGGCGGCGTCGGCAAACCGCGTAATTGGTCCACGCAAATAGGCCGCCCCCACGAAAATGGGCAAGAACATAATTGCCTTGCCGATGAAAAAATAGTGGTCCTGCCAGGCTATAAAAAGCAGCGGTGCAAAACTTAGTCCTATGCCCGCCCACGCTGGCAGCTTGCGCACGGCCCACAAAAATATATTGAACAAAATGAGCGAGTGAATAAACCAAGCCATCGTGTGCCCCAAAAGCAGGTTATACAGTAGCTCAGTAACCTGGAGATAGGGATCACCGAAAACCCAGTGATATTCGATGCGCTTGGTCCATAGTTCAACGGTCATCCACACCGTATAGGGAACGAGGAAAAACCACAGGCGTCGAGTAAATAGCTCGCTAAAAGAATAGCGAAAAATCTTGGTAGAGAAATAGCCGGATACGAGAAAGAACAAGGGTAGGCGGAGCGGGTCCAGCCATACGTTTAGGGCAGCCAACCACGTTAGCTCACCTTCTGGAACTACCAGCGTGACGTGCAGCAGCACGACGCCGATAATGGATACGCCTTTAGCGGTATCTGGCCAGGCTAAGCGGGCCTTGGGAATAGTGATTACCTCCCCTTGTATTCTGCGCCGGCGGGGTAACCATGGCCAGCTTTGAGTGAAGCCTTCACATCGGAGGCGTACACATCAACATAAGGCTTATCGCTCATCTCGGCCAAATTGCGCATCACAAAATCAGTAAAGGCACGGATCGTCTCATGCTCTTTTGGATTCATACCGCGCTCTTTGGCCCACTCATGCGGCCAGATGGCGTCGCCCACCCGCACGCCGACCTTGAAGGGGCGAGGAATCCACGAGCCAATGGGATTAGCTTTGCGCGTGTTGATCATCGCAATGGGGAAAACCGGTTGGTTAGTCTCCATCGCAATGCGCGCCATGCCGGTGCGGCCCTTATAAACGCGACCATCCGGAGAACGGGTGCCTTCCGGGTAAATACCGAAAAGGTCCCCGCGGGACAAGATGCTTTCTGCGGTTTGCACAATGGCATCGCCAGCGTCTTCACTATCGCGCTCGATGGGGACTTGGCCTACCGAAGTAAAAAACCACTTCTGCAAGCTACCGACGAACCCAGGGGTGGTGAAATATTCCGACTTAGCTGGAAAGGTAATCTGGCGAGGGCATACCAAAGGAAAGAAGAAAGAATCCATCACAGCTTGGTGATTCGAGACCAAAATCGCGGGCCCTTCCGCTGGGATGTTTTCAATTCCCTCGGTCCACGGGCGATTCCATACGCGCAGGACAGGTCCGAAGAATATGTACTTAAAAGCCCAGTACCACTTGTTTTTCATCGCCAGGTCGTCCTTTGTTCGTTCTAACGGCCGCTACGGGCCAAATCGGCTACGCCAATCATACCCGCTGCAGACCCCAATTCCGCGGTGGCAACACGTGCGAGGGGGCGATGCCCTGCCCCGACAATATCTTGCCCCATGGCTTTGGTGGCCCCTTCGAGGTACAAGTCCGCGTCTTGAGATACGCCGCCGCCAAGCACTATGAGCTCTGGATCGAGGACATCGGCCACAATGGACAGGCCTTGACCTAGCCACCGGCTGAAGTCTTCCATCACCGCTACAGCAAGCGGGTCTCCCCTACGCGCTGCCTGGGTAATTTCTTTACCTGTAGGCTCCGCCGGCAACGAAGTCTCATAATGTTCACGCAGATCGGCGCAGGTATCCGGCAAGGCAGTCCCGGAGGCATAACGCTCCAAACAGCCACGCTTGCCACACGAGCACTGCCGCCCATTAGGAGACACCACGATATGCCCAAACTCTGGTGCGGTGCCGAACGCACCGCGGTAAATGGTGTCATGCGTCATCAGCGTGGCGCCGATTCCGGTTCCCACTGCAAAAAAGACCCAATCTTCCGCGCCACGACCAGCACCAAAGCGCCATTCTCCCCACGCAGCAGAATTTGCATCATGCTCCAAGCGCACGTGCATGTCTAGCTTGCGCGAAAGCGACTCCTGCACGTGGGCTTTCCGCCATGGAAGATGCGGGGCAAAGCGCACTACTTCGCACGAAGGATCCAGAAATCCCGCCAATGCGAGGCCAACCGCATCCACTGTATATTCAGCGCGCAGTTCCTCGACGATACCCACTATGTCCGCTTCCAGTTGCTCGACGTCCATAGAAGTGGGAACGGTACGGCTCGCGAGAATTTCCCCTTCCCGAGTGATCACTCCACCGCGCACGTTGGTGCCACCGACGTCAAAGCCGATAGTGAGATCGGCGGAGTTGTTCTTAAGCATGCATAACAGAATATACCGACAACCTGGTTAGGGTCACATCAGGACATCAGCCGACGCAATCGCTGGCCCATAATCCGCCAGGTCCAATGAGCTTCTACATGGCGACGCCCCGCTTGCCCCATGCTGAGCCTACGCTGCGGATCAGCCAAAAGAGCCTTTACTGCCTCTGCCAGTTCCTGCACCGATGAGCCATTGACGACGACTCCGGTATCCTCCGTCATTGTCTCCGGTGCTCCGCCGGAGTTTCCGGCAATAACCGGCAGGCCGCACGCTTGGGCCTCCAAGTAGACAATGCCTAGGCCCTCAACATCCAGACCGCCGCCGCGAGTGCGCGCCGGCATGGCAAAGATATCCGCCGCGTGCAAGGCAGTCTCAATGCTCTCTGCTTCTTGAATCACTGCATCCGGGCAGTAGATATCCGCCAGTTCCTCTAAGGCCCGGCGATAGCGCCCGCGCCCGATAAGAAGTAGCTGCGTATCGGGGAATTCTCCACGTACTAAGGGCATGGCGCGTAGGAGCTGATCCTGGCCTTTGCGGGGTACGAACCGCGATATGCACACGATAGTCGGCCCGCTGACACCGAACTCAGCCTTTGCAGCTGCACGTTGCTCCGGTGTGGCCGGGAAAAGTCCTTCTACACTCACGCCGGAAGGCAAATGCTCCCACCGCGGATTCGGCCCAAATGCTCGGCGCAACCGACGCAGGGTGTATTCAGAGATATAAGTAATGACGTCGGCGTGATCACCAATGCGGCGCAGGCACTGCCTGGCGACGGGCAGCATCGACCACCCCACCTCGTGTCCGTGGGTTGTAGCAACCACACGGGTGGCTCCTGCCTCTTTAGCGGCCTTGCCCATCAAGGCAAGGGGCGCAGCTGCACCGAACCACACGATGTCAATGCCCTCGGCGCGGATAATCTCCTGCATGCGGCGCACCGTGGCCGGCGTCGGCAGCATCACTCGGCGAGGCCAACGGATAACCTTGTAGTCCACCGCGGCATCGAATTCCGCCGGCGACTCCTGAGTCGAGGCAAATACCACGACGCCGCGCGGATCTAAGGTTGCTAAAAAATCCCGGAGGTAAGACTGAATCCCGCCGATCTTGGGCGGGAAATCATTGGTTACCAGCAGAACGCGGGCCACTTAGTACCGCGCCGTTCCGGTAATCGGCATGGACTTCAACGGCACCACCTGAACAGGCACGCCATAGGTAGAGGCATGGACCACCTGCCCATTACCGATGTACATACCCACGTGAGTGACACCAGGATAATAACCCACAATATCGCCCGGCTGCAGGTCCTCTAGCGGTACCGAGGTGCCGCCAGCAATCTGAGCCTGCGACGTACGTGGAATCGACTTGCCAATCTGCTGATACGCCCAGAACATCAGCCCAGAGCAATCAAATTGATCTGGGCCTGCAGCGCCCCAGCCATAAGGTGCACCCAGCTTCGACAGAGCAGCGGAAGCGGCACCATCAGCAACCTCGCCCAAATCCATATCAGGCTTATCGGTACCGCCGAACTGCCCTTCCCAGGCCTGACGCTGTTGCTCATCGAGGGCGTCTACCTGCTTCTCGATGTCCTCTTGCTGCTTTTCCAGCTCCTCCTTTTCCTTGAGGAGCTTCTCGCGCTGCTCTTCTAGCGCCTTCTTTTCCTCGCGTACCTTAGTAGCGGCTTCAGTAGCCTTGTGCTTTTCTCCCTCCGCCGTCGAAGCGGCGCTCGCCTTTGCATCAAGGGTGCGCTGCGCCTGGCGGGAAAGCGCGCCGAGGTAACCCATGCGCTCAACTGCATCGGAAGGATTTTCTGCAGCCAGCGCTCCCGATACAGCGGAGCGAGAATCGCCGCGGTAGCGCGACTGAGCGAGGTCATCGACGCGGCTCTGCTGCGCGGTCACGTCACCCTTCGCCTCATCCGCCCGAGTTTGCGCCTCAGCGGCTGCGCTCTCAGAATCAGAGACTTCCGCCTGTTTTTCCTCGAGCTTGATTTCTAGCTCTTTTACTTCTTCATTCTTGGCGGAAACCTTGCGCGCAACCTCGCCAACGCGCTCCACCAATGCGTCCATATCTTCCGTGGCGTTTTCCTGTTGCGGCGCCGCTTCCTGCGCAACTACCTGCGAAATCCCAGAAACCGACGACACAGCAAGAGCTGCCACGATTGCAGCTACGGGAAGTACTCGTTTAGACACGTAAGGACCCTTAGACTAAGAGGAATTTAAAAATCGCATTAACTATAGCGGGTTTTACCCCCTAATGCACAACAAAGCCCTCCCATGGAAGGAAGGGCTCTATCCGCTGCCTATTAGAAGCGGACAGCGGAGTGAATCGGCATGTAGTTCATGTCGCGCTCCTGAACCGGAACACCGGAGTTCAAAGCGTCAATGATGGTGCCGTGGCCGGTGTAGATGCCGACGTGGGATGCACCACCGTAGTAAGCGATGATGTCACCCGGCTGCAGCTGATCCAGCGGTACCGGAGTACCAGCGGAGGCCTGTGCCTGAGAGGTACGCGGAATCGGCTTGCCAGCCTGAGCGTATGCCCAGCTGGTCAGGCCGGAGCAATCGAAGGCGTTCGGGCCTGCAGCGCCGTAAACGTACGGGGAGCCGATAACGGAGCGAGCTGCTGCCAGCGCCTTCTGACCCACGGTCTGCTGTGCCGGAGCTGCCTGCTTGTGGCCGGCGGGTGCATAGGTGGTGTTCTGCTGGTCAGAAACCTGGCCCAAAGACGGAACGTAGCGGTCAATGTTCGGGACCTGGTCAATGTTCGGGACGGTTTCCAGACCTGCTACCTCGAAGCGGTAGTCAGTATTAGGTACGACGACCTCTGCCGCCTGTGCTACGCCTGGCGCAACGACAGCTGCGGTGGCAGCCAATGCTGCGGTAGATGCGATTCGACGGGTGTTCTTAATGCCCTGACGACGGTGCTGTGCCATGAGAAAAACTCCAAATCTTCCTGCGCGCCTACTTCTCTACTAAGAGAAGCTCTGACCCTGGGGGACTAGCGTTCGTTGGAAATCCGTTCCTTTAGGAATTCCTCCACTCGGCCCCTCAGTAGGAGGAGCCAGATGCGGCGCTGTAATTCTTCTGTTTAGATTGAGCACCTTTCGGGCGGTAACTCAATGTCTCGAATAGGTTACGAAATCATTACAACCGATGTCCATTCGCACTACCCAATTTTGCTTTGTTATCGGTTCGTTACCTTCCCTTGACCTAGACGAGACTTATCACCCATAGAACGAAATAAGTTCACCGCTAGCAGAACTTATAAACCTACTACCTGCATAAATATCAAAGCTCAGACCACACCGCTCAAAGCCGTATGTTCACAATGCTGACACTCAACAATTAAGCAAGTTCTAATTTGTGACTTTAGCCACTAACACATTTGATGGCCCTATTTAGCCGTAAGTTAACCCCTTCTACTCCACCGCACTGTAGCCCCTTCACGACAGTCGAACCTCCCTACATAGCCGAGCAGTATCGGCCTCTCGCCGCGTACAGATCTTTAACCGAAACCCATAGTGAAGGTCACCGCGAGACTAGAAAATAGGGCGTAACTACAAGGAACTTGAGAAAGCCCCTACAAGAAGCAGCATCGAAGCCTGACTGCCCGTAGGGACAACGCCAAACGAAAACAACAAGCCCGGCTATGAACGCCTGCCGAGGAACTCCATGGACTTCTCACGCGTTTATCGTCTAAACATTGCTCCTCCATGCTCCAAGGCCGCTCACCGCGCAGGGGCTCCATTCCAGTACTCTTTCTGCGCTTCGGCATTACACCTCAATAACAACAGCACCTAGAGAAGTATTGGGCCAGCAAAACGCAAAACCCACCCTTGCTCCTTCAGCAGGAGCAGGGTGGGTCTATGAGCGTGTTTCGAGTAATCCTCAGGAAAAGGGCTTAGATGCGGCCGTTTTCCTCATCCTCGCGGCGGTTAGCCTCGTTGAGGCGACGGAACATCTCCGCTTCCTCATCGTGGTTATCCGAGTGGATTTCATGGACGCGGTGCATGAGCGCCTCATCGTCAGGGCTAAAGGTGCCCTGAGTCTCGGAATCCGCCAAGCCGAGCTGGTTGAGCTGCTTTGGAACCTGAGCACCTGCGTACTCGAGGGGAACTGGGTGACCATCGGCATCAACCGGGCCGAGCGGCTGGTGAACCTCAATGAAGGCACCATTCGGCATCTGCTTGATAACGCCGGTCTCGATACCGTGCTCCAGAACCTCACGGTCGGAGCGCTGCAGACCAACGCAGATGCGGTAGGTCATGAAGTATGCAATCGGAGGCAAGATGATCAAGCCGATACGACCAACCCAGGTCATCGCGTTGAGCGAAATCTGGAAGAAGTGCGCTACGTGGTCGTTACCACCGGACAGCGTGACCAGCAAGAAGAATACGATGGCAGCTGCGCCGATAGCGGAACGGGTAGGAACATCGCGCGGACGCTGCAATAGGTTGTGGTGTGCATCGTCACCGGTGAACTTCTTCTCCAAGAATGGATATGCCATAAGCAGTACGACCATCAGACCACACAGCAGAGCAACCCAGAACGCGGAAGGAATGGTGTAGTTGCCAATGTAGAGCTCCCAAGCTGGCATGACACGGGCAACACCATCAGTCCACAGCATGTAGATATCCGGCTGAGAACCGGCGGAGACCTGGGACGGGTTGTATGGTCCAAGCGTCCAGATGGCGTTGATGGTCAGCAGACCAGACATCAGAGCAAGTACGCCGGCGACCATCATGCCCATGCCAATTGCCTTGGTAGCAAAGACCGGCATAATGCGGACACCAACGACGTTGTTCTCGGCACGGCCTGGTCCGGGGAACTGGGTGTGTTTCTGGAACCAAACCATAATCAGGTGGGCAGCAATCAGGCCGAGGATGATGCCCGGAATGACCAGAACGTGCAGGATGTAGAAACGATCCAGCATCAGGTCAGACGGGAAGTCACCGCTGAAGATTGCCCAGTGCAGCCAGGTACCGATAATAGGCAGGCCGAGGATGATGGCGGACATGATTCGCAGACCAACACCGGAAAGCAGGTCATCCGGCAGGGAGTAACCGAGGAAGCCCTCGATCATGCCCAGCAAGATGAGTGCGCAGCCGATGATCCAGTTTGCTTCACGTGGACGGCGGAATGCGCCGGTGAAGAAGATGCGGAGCATGTGAGCCACCATGGACATCATGAACAGCAGGGCTGCCCAGTGGTGCATCTGGCGCACAAACAGACCGCCACGAACCTCAAAAGAGATGTCCAGCGCAGTGGCGTAAGCGCGAGACATTTCCACACCGTTCAACGGTGCGTAGGTGCCGTCGTAAATGACCTTCGTAATGGAAGGGTCGAAGAACAACGCCAAGTAGATACCGGTCAGTACAAGAATGATGAAGCTGTACAGCGCCATCTCACCGAGCATGAAGGACCAGTGGGTCGGGAAGACCTTGTTCAGCTGAGTCCTCAGCACACCGGCGGCGCTATAACGCTCATCCATATTGTTGCCCATTTGGGCGAGTTTATTGCTCATTATGACTTACGCTCCCAGAATGCCGGGCCGACAGGCTCAATGAAGTTGCCCTGTGCAACGAGGTAGCCCTCGTCGTCCACCGTGATAGGCAGCTGTGGCAGTGCACGGGCTGCAGGACCGAAGACCGGCTTGCCGTAGTGCAAAGCGTCGAACTGCGACTGGTGGCATGGACACAGGATTCGGTTGGTCTGAGCCTCATAGAGAGAGGTCGGGCAACCGATGTGAGTACAGATCTTGGAGTAGGCGTAGTAGTCGCCGTGGTGGAAGTCTTCTTGACCTTCGCGCTCGATGGCCTTCTGCGCATCGTTGTGACGCAGTCGGATCAACATCACGGCGTTGCGGTTGCCGTGAATTGAGTGCATGTGGTGCTCGTAGACATCGCGCTCGGCATCGTACTTATCGCCATCGTTGACGTCTTCTTCTGCCAGCGGGAAGACGGTCTCCATACCGCCTGCTGCCAGATCCTCCGGACGCACGCGAACCAGGCGGGTAACGCCCTTGGTGCTGTAGTGCTCGTCGGTTTCACCGGAGTGCTTCTCAGCGATGGTACCGGTGTCGCGGGCCAGGTAAAGCTTGACACCTTCATTATGAAGGGTCCAGCCGGAGGTCCACAGAGTTCCGTCACCGGCGTAGTTCAGGTTGTGGCGAACCTTCCATGGGTTCTTGATTGCGCCGCCCAGCGGTGCAACCACAGTCAGGCCGAACAGAACGCCGGCTCCGCCCAACAGCCCCTGAACGGTCTTACGGCGACCAAGGGTGGAAGTCTTCCAAGAATCATTCAGCAACGCGGTCAAGGTACGACGGTCAACCTCTTCGGAAGGACCGTCATGGCGACGCTGTACGGAAATCTCCTCTGGGAGGATCTTCTTAACGTACTGAACAATGGCGATACCCAACGCACAAATTGCGAGTGCGGCGGTAATACCCAGCAAAGGAGTGTAGAGGGTGTGCCAAATGTGGCCCTCCTCCCCTAGCTGCTTGTACTGCCACGGCCAGAACAGGTAAACGCCGAGGAATCCCAGCCCGCCGATGACAGACAGGAAAAGCCAGATGGCGACGTTGCGGCCCGCACGCTTTTCAGCCGGGTCGCCTTCAACCGGGAAGCGCTCCTTGCGGAACGCGACGGTGACATCATCGAGCTCGGTACCTAGAGCAGCGAGTTCATCGTTGCTCATCTTATCGAGCTCAGCATTAGTGTAATTCTTCTTTACATTGCTCATGAGCGCGATCCAATCCACATAGCGGCGGCGCACAGGGCGCTAATGCCGATAATCCACATTGCCAGGCCTTCCGCTACGGGGCCGAGGCTACCAAGGTCCCAACCTGCTGGGGAAGGAGTTTCCTTTGCAGACTTGAGGTAGGCAATGATGTCCTTCTTCTCGTCTGCAGTCAGCTGGCGGTCGGAGAACTTAGGCATGTTCTGCGGGCCGGTCAGCATTGCCTGGTAAATCTCCTGCTCGCTTGCCGGGGCAAGCTCAGGAGCGAACTTACCGGAGGACAGCGCGCCACCCTGGCCGGTGAAGTTGTGGCAAGATGCACAGTTCATGCGGAAGAGCTCAGAGCCCTTCGCTACGTCTTCTGCTTGGATTTCGCCATTGTAGTTAGCACCACGCAGGGATTCCTGGGCAACGCTTCCGTCATCGTTGTAAACGATGTCTGCGCCGCCACCATTGGCTGCTACGTATGCAGCCAATGCCAGAGTCTGCTGCTCGGTGTAACGCGGAGCCTTGCGCTCTGCCTGCGCATCGTTAGACATCATCGGCATACGGCCAGAGTGTACTTGGAAGTACACAGAACCAGCGCCGATGCCAACGAGGGAGGGACCGCGGCCTTCGATGCCCTGCAGATTGGCACCGTGGCAAGTGATACAAGCGGTGTCATAGATGTCCTTGCCCTCCTGAACGAGGGCTTGGTCATCTTTTTCCGCCGTGGCGACCTGTGCGTCTGGGGTCAAGGCAGAAGCCAAGACGCCCGCACCGGACAGGCCAATCGCCAAAGCGAAGCCACCGGCAATGGTGCGCTTCGCCTTGCGGCGACGGCGGGTCTTCTTAGCCGCCGCAGTGGTCTGCTCCACTGCCACGGACTGCGAATTGTTATCCATCATTTTCCTTTAGATAACTCGAACACGGGAGGACTGTTTGGGGATAGTGGCCAGTTCTACTGGACCAAGTAAATAACGGTGAAGACGCCGATCCACACAACGTCAACGAAGTGCCAGTAGTAAGACACTGCCATTGCGGCGGTCGCCTGCGCCGGCGTGAACTTGGACTTAGCAACGCGCGCCAGGATGATTGCAAAAGAAATCAGACCTGCGGTCACGTGCGCAGCGTGGAAGCCGGTGATGATGTAGAACACCGAACCGAAGACGCTGGACTGCACAGTCACACCTGCGTGAATCAACTCGGTCCACTCGAATGCCATGATGCACAGGAACACAACGCCCAGTACCAGCGTCACGGTGTACCAGAGTCGAAGCTTGTAAACGTCACCCCTTTCTGCGGCAAACACGCCGAACTGAGAGGTCACAGAAGAAGTAATCAGCACTGCCGTAATGAGGAAACCCATGGGCAGGTTGATATGGGCGGTGTGCTCCGCCCAGTCGCCTTCTTGACCGTTTGCTCGCGAGGTGAACCACATCGCGAACAGTCCGGCAAAGAACATCAATTCCTGAGACAGGAACACGATGGTGCCCACACTGACCATATTTGGTCGGTTCAGTGAGGCAGCACGTGGTGCTGTCATACCTTGGTTAGAAACTACGCTCGTCACAGAGGCCATTATGGCTGTTCTGGGCGGCAAAGTCACCTCGATTCCCCCCGTTATCACTATTCATTTTTGATGCTTTAGCCAGCAGACGTTCAGCCAGTTCCCTGCGATATTTTTATTTTTTCCGCCGGGAACTTTTTCCTCTTCTTTACGACGCCCCATCGATGCAGGTGACAACACACGACGCCCCACGCTTAGAAATTCCCGAGCGCCCCCACCTCAGTAATTCTGACCTGTAGATGCATTAACAAGTACGCGAGATTGATACATTCTGGAGAGATAAATCACACCCACTCACCACCCCAAACCCGCAGGTCTACAACTTTCGGTCGACCCCCGCGAAAAGTCGCCTCTACGTGCCCGAATGACGTAGACAGTCAGGTAGCAGTCTTGCTAGATATCCAGCCACTACCCCACCACAGAAAAGTTTTTTGGAATCTAGGGAACTTTTTCGCGGAACATCCGACTATCGATCGCCAAAGCCCTCCTAGCTTCCAAAGCTAGGAGGGCGGAGAAGTTTTAGGCGGGGATTTCTTCAGAGTGAAGAACTAGTGCTTTTCCTTTGGCAGACCGTACTGCAGGGAAAGACCGGTGCATGCCGCGATGAGGCAGACAGCGCCGAGAGCGATCAACCAGAAGTAGAGGAAGATGATACCCAGGCCAAGGAGGGCGATAGCACCGGTCATAGCCAGCGGCCAGATGGAGCCTGGAGAGAAGAAGCCTAGGATGCCAGCCGCGTCCTCGGTCTCTGCCTCTTCCCAATCCTCTGGCAGGACGTCGCTGCGGTTATCGGTGAAGTGCAGGTAAGCACCGAGCATCATGCACAGCAGGAAGGCAAGGAACATACCCACGATGCCAACCCACTCGGCACCATACAGGTAGCCGTCGTCCTTAACGAAGGTAACGCCGAAGATGTAGACAATCAGCGAGACAAGAAGGTAGGTCGCGATTGAGTAAAAGACTTTCGATGTTGCACGCATTGTGTTGTGTCCTTATCTCTTATGCCGCCGTGTTGACGAAGTTGTCACCATTAGCGGTATCACGCTCGCCGGAGAACGGGTGGGTGGTAACCGCGTATGGGTCCTGACCGATTTCCTTGAGAGCCTCGGCGTTGGTAGCTTCCGGATTGTTCTCGCGGAACTTCATGTACTTGTTGAAGTCCTCTGGGGATACAACGCGGATTTCAAAGTTCATCATCGAGTGGTAGGTACCGCACATCTCGGCACAGCGACCAACGAATGCGCCCTGCTTCTCAATCTTTTCCACCTGGAAGCTACGCTCCTGAGCGTTTGCCTCTGGGTGTGCGTAGACGTCGCGCTTAAATAGGAACTCCGGTACCCAGAATGCGTGGGATACGTCCCCAGAAGCGAGACGGAATTCAATCGCGGTATCGGAAGGAAGAACCAGAACCGGAACCTCTTCGGTAGTACCGACGGTCTCAATCTTGTTGTAGTTCAGGTAGGAAAGGTCGCCCATGGACTTGCCGTGGATTGGGTTCGGGTTATCGATACCCTCTGGGTCGTGAGCAGACTTTTCTGCCTCGGCCTGACGTTCCTTATCAGCACCGTTATAGTTCTCACCGTTAACGTGGTTCTCCGCGTAACCGAACTTCCAGTTCCACTGGAAAGCGGTGACGTCGACGACGACCTTCGGATCCTTATCCAAGGCGGTAACTTTCTGCTGGGTCTGAACGGTAAAGAAGAACAGGCCCATGATAATGAGGATCGGAACGATGGTCAGAACCATCTCAAGCGGTACGTTGTACTGAATCTGGCGCGGGAACTCGCCCTTGCCATCCTTCTTCGCCTTCTTCGCGCTCCAGCGGAAGATAGCGGTGAGGAATAGGCCCCACATAATAAAACCAACGATCCATGCAGCAACCCAGACCCAAATCCAGAAGTTGTACATGGCCTCTGCCTCAGGGGTAATACCCTTTGGCCAACCGAATCCTAGGAGGTTCTCTACAGCAGTTGGCGCCTGAACGTCACAACCTGCCAGAGCGAGTCCACCCAGAGCAAGTGCGCCAGCTACGCCCGCCTTGCGGGCAAAGGTGCGCTTATTACGCTGTCCCACGTGTGTTCTGCCTTTCTGTCCACACAAAACTTCTCGAATACTCACAGAGCACTCTTACCCAATCAGAATAGAGGAAAATTGCCAGATTCCCAGCCTATTTAAAGGCATAAAAGGGCACCTAGTGCACTCATTTCATATTCTCCTTCTTGTAGGTTACCGCCCCACCTGCACAATGTTCCAACCGGACCCTAAGGTTCCAACACGACCATGTGTGTCAATTCACAGCTTGCCCGGGGATACATCAACCGAAAGTTCGCACCCTATCGGGGAAGCTATTTCCAAGGCAGCCAACAGCTTTCCTTAAGCCGTGGCGTGTTCTAGTTTGCACCTCTCGAGCCGTAAAGTGGGTGACTAGCAATAGACGCTTATATTAAGGAGCAATCTTTACATGTGCGGACTTCTTGGCATGCTCGCCGCCACGGGCGACGTAGATAAGTACGTTGACGCGCTAGAACGTTCCCTGCCTTGCATGCGCCACCGCGGCCCAGATGCGGCAGGCACCTGGCACGACGGCGATGCTGCCTTTGGCTTCAATCGCCTGTCCATCATTGACCTAGAACACTCCCACCAGCCCCTTCGCTGGGGTCCGGAGGACCAGCCTGACCGCTACGCCATGACCTTCAACGGCGAAATCTACAACTACGTAGAACTACGGGAAGAGCTCAAGGGCCTCGGCTATACCTTCCATACCGAAGGCGATGGTGAGCCTATCGTGGTGGGCTACCACCACTGGGGCAAGGACGTGGTCAACCACCTGCGCGGCATGTTCGGCATCGTCATCTGGGACACCCACACTAAGACGATGTTTGCTGCCCGCGACCAATTCGGCATCAAGCCGCTGTACTACGCCACCACCGACGCTGGCACTGTCTTTGCCTCCGAGATGAAGTGCATTCTGGAAATGGCAGACGAGATCGGTCTAGAGCTCAACCTTGACCGCCGCGCCATTGAGCATTACGTCGACCTGCAATACGTCCCGGAGCCGGAGTCCCTCCACGCGAATATCCGCCGCGTGGAATCCGGCTGCACCGTTACCCTTCGTCCAGGCGAAGAGGTTGTCTCCGAGCGCTACTTCAAGCCCCGCTTCCCTGTTCAACAGGTAAAGCAAGGTGAAGAGCAGCAACTCTTTAACCGGATTGCGGAGGCGCTGGAGGATTCCGTAGCTAAGCACATGCGCGCCGACGTCACCGTAGGCTCCTTCTTGTCGGGCGGCATTGACTCCACAGCTATTGCCACCCTGGCTAAGCGCCACAACCCTGATCTGCTGACTTTCACCACCGGCTTCGAGCGCGAGGGCTACTCTGAGGTCGATGTCGCGGCAGAGTCCGCGGAAGCTATTGGCGTGGAGCACATCGTCAAGATTGTCTCCCCGGAGGAGTATGCCGAGTCCATCCCGAAGATCATGTGGTACCTGGACAATCCGGTAGCTGACCCTTCGCTGGTGCCGCTCTATTTCGTGGCCCAAGAAGCCCGCAAGCACGTAAAGGTTGTTCTTTCCGGTGAGGGCGCGGACGAACTCTTTGGTGGTTACACCATCTATAAGGAGCCACTGTCCCTCGCTCCCTTTGAGAAGATCCCTTCCCCACTGCGCCGAGGGTTGGGCAAGCTCTCCCAGGTGCTGCCAGAAGGCATGAAGGGCAAGTCTTTGCTCAACCGTGGCTCGATGACCATGGAAGAGCGCTACTATGGCAACGCACGTTCCTTCAATTTTGAGCAGATGCAGCGGGTTATCCCGTGGGCGAAGCGCGAATGGGACCACCGTGAGGTTACTGCGCCCATCTACGCCCAGTCTGAGGGCTTTGACCCGGTCGCACGCATGCAGCACCTAGACCTCTTTACCTGGATGCGCGGTGACATCTTGGTCAAGGCCGATAAGATCAATATGGCCAACTCGCTTGAGCTTCGCGTGCCCTTCTTGGACAAGGAAGTCTTCAAGGTGGCCGAGTCCATCCCTTATGACCTGAAGATTTCCCACGGCACCACCAAGTACGCACTGCGCAAGGCAATGGAGCAGATCGTTCCGGCCCACGTTCTGCACCGCAAGAAGCTGGGCTTCCCCGTGCCGATGCGCCACTGGTTGGCCGGCGACGAGCTCTACGGCTGGGCCCAAGACACCATCAACGAATCCCAGACCGAGGACATCTTCAATAAGAAGGAAGTTCTCGAGATGCTCAAGGAGCACCGCGACGGCGTCTCCGACCACTCCCGCCGTTTGTGGACCGTACTGTCCTTTATGATTTGGCACGGCATCTTTGTGGAAAAGCGCATCGATCCGCAGATCGAGCAGCGCGACTATCCAGTCAAGCTCTAAGAGCCTTCCACACATACACAAGAGGGTGGGTGCCATCGGCACCCACCCTCTTTGCTGTCCTTCTTTTTAGTTGAAGGAATCGCCACAGGCGCAAGAACCGGTGGCATTCGGGTTATCGATGGTAAAACCCTGGGACTCGATGGTGTCAGCGAAGTCAATCTTGGCACCGGTCAGGTAAGGAACGGACATCTTGTCCACGACGAGGTTTACGCCGCCTACCTGGTCGACCTTGTCACCATCCAAGGTGCGATCATCAAAGTAAAGCTGGTAGCGCAGGCCAGCGCAGCCACCAGGCTGAACGGCAATGCGTAGGGAGAGATCGTCGCGGCCTTCCTGATCAAGCAGCGCCTTTGCCTTAGCGGCTGCTGCTTCAGTCAGAATGACGCCGGTTGCGGAAGCTGGAGCGGTCATCACTTCTCCTCAATAAGTATTGGTTTCGTTGCCACTACCCTACCCGCTTCTTTCAGGTGGGAAAAGGTAGCCCACTGCTACAACATCTACTGGGCCGGGCCTATTCCCCTATTCGCGCCTAAACCTTGTAGTGTGAGGAGCGTGAAACTCCCGTGGCAAAAAGATGACAAGACCTCCACTGAGCCCGCTCCTGCGCAGGACAAGGCGCAGGAAGAAATTCAGAAAGAGCCCCAGCGCAAGGGCTATACCCCACCGAAGGGTCGTCCTACGCCAAAGCGCTCCGAACAAGAGATCGCGCGCGGCGTAAAGCGCGATCCCCATGGCATGTCCGAAGCACAGCGTTACCAGCACCGCAAGGACATGAAGAAGTCCATGAGCAAGGACGAGTGGAAGGAATATAAGAAAAAGGAGCGCCAAGAGCGCCAGCAGGCCAACCGTGAGCAGCAGGCCCGCATGGCTGACGGTGATCCGCGTTTCCTTCCCGCTCGCGATCAGGGCGCAGAACGCGCCTATGTGCGCGATTGGGTAGATGCGCGCCGCAGCTTGAGCAATTGGGTTATGCCAATGGCCCTAGTTCTCATCGTGGTCGTGTTCTTGACTTACGCGGTACCAAGCATCGCGACGGTCATTAACGCGGTGGCGATGGTTATCCTCATTATCTTTGCCATCGAGGGCATCATCTTGGCCCGCCGCTGCAATAATGCCGTGCGTACCAAGTTCCCTGGCACCACTGAAGCCGGCTTTAGCCTGGGCTTTTATGCATATTCCCGCGCCAGCCAGCCGCGCAAGTGGCGCATTCCGCGCCCCCGCGTGGAGCTCGGTGCTGACGTTTAGGGAGATGTGCTCATGGCCATTCCGCAGCCCGATTCTCAGGCACGTACCGCACACGACGCACAGCTCGCGCCTTATGGGCGCCTGACCGAAGCCGCCCAATGGCTAGCCGCCTGCCAAGGCAGCGCCCCCGCTCAGGAGCCGCAGCGTATACGAGCCATCGTCTTTGCTGAGCAGGAGCCCCAGCTACCGGCTCCCGAGACCGCTGCGCGTCGGGCCGGGGCCGGACTGAATGTAGTCACGGTGACGGATCTATCCCAGGCATATGACTTGGGAGCCGCTACCGCAGATGCGGAAATTGATGCCGGTGCGGACCTACTGATTCCCGGCGGCGTGGAAAGCGCCCGCGTCCCCGCCGTGGTCATGGCGACGATGACGCAGACGGAGCCGGTAGTGATCGTCGGCAAGCAGCCCAGCGTGGAAGACTGGAAGCGAGAGGTCTCTGCCATTCGAGATGCTATGTTCCGCGCCCGCAACCTCGAGGGCATGGAGCTCGTAGCCTCCTGCCAGTCTGCGGTGCTGGCCGCTGCGGTGGGGCTCATTACCCGAGCCGCGGAGCGTCGCACGCCCCTCCTTATCGATGCCCCCTTAACCGCAACCGCGGCGCTCCTTGCCGAGCGCGATAACCCTGGGGTGAAAGAGTGGCTCTTTGCCACTACCCTTTCCACCGCCCCTGCCCATGAGTTGGCGCTAAGAAAACTGGGCCTCCAGCCACTGCACCAACTGGCAATGGAGCCGGAGCCCACCCTCGGCGCCCTAGCGGCGCTGCCGATGCTACTTACCGGAGTCGAGATCGCCGCAGACGCCTAAGCCGCGGCCTATTTCACCAGGGTATGCAGCCAGCCATGGGTATCTTCCACGGCACCGCGCTGAATTCCGGTTAGGTGCTCGCGCAAGGTCATGGTGATCTCGCCTGCTTCATTGCCATTGACCTGGAAATCGGCGGAATCGCCCAGCACGTGGCCCACCGGGGTGATAACCGCGGCAGTACCGCAGGCAAAGGCCTCCGACATTGCGCCGGATTCTGCATCGCGCTGCCATTCCTCGGCCGTAATGCGGCGTTCGGTGACCTTGTAGCCCAGGTCTTGGGCAACTTGCAGAAGAGATTCGCGCGTGATGCCCGGCAACAAGGAACCGGATAGTTCTGGCGTAACAATCTCCACATTCTCGCCAGAGCCATAGACAAACATGAGGTTCATTCCGCCCATTTCTTCGATGTAGCGGCGTTCAATAGCGTCCAACCAGACCACCTGGTCACAGCCTTTTTCATCCGCCTGGGCCTGGGCCAATAGCGAGCCCGCATAGTTGCCCGCAAACTTGGCCGCGCCGGTGCCGCCGGGCGCTGCGCGCACGTAGTCGGTGGACAGCCAAACAGATACCGGTTTGATGCCACCACTGAAGTAGGAACCCGCTGGGGAGGCTATTAGCACGTAGCGGTAGGACTTGGCCGGGTGAACCCCCAAGGAAACCTCGGTGGAGATCATAAAGGGACGCAGATACAACGCCGCTTCTCCACCGGCTTCCGGTACCCAGTTCTTATCTACTTCCACCAATTGGCGCAAAGACTCAATAAACTCCTCTTTCGGCAGCTCCGGCATAGCCAAGCGTTCAGCAGAGTTGATAAACCGCTGGGCATTATGGTCTGGACGGAAGGTGGCAATGGAATCATCGGGCTGACGATAGGCCTTGATGCCTTCAAAGATTGCCTGCCCGTAGTGGAATACGTTGCTTGCCGGTTCCATTGTCATCGGCCCGTACGGTCTTACCTGAGCATTGTGCCAGCCCTTTTCTTCGGTCCAATCAATGGTGACCATGTGGTCCGTAAAGTGCTTGCCAAAGCCGGGGTTGGCGAGGATTTCGCTCAATTCCTCCGCAGACGTGGGATTATCGGTCCGAGTAATCGTGTAATCAAGCATGCCCACAATCTACCCCTTTATCTATAGCGAGGCAGGAATAAGTTCACCGCTGCGCGGTACAGTAGAGGGAAGATTGATAAGCCTTTTTATAAAGGAGGACACTATGGCACAAAACGAATTGCCCGCACGCGGTCACTTTCCCAAGCTAAAGCTGGGGAAGAAGGTTCCAAAGAAGGCGGACGCACTACTAATTGCTGCGTTCGAGGGCGAAGGCGGGCTAGAACTGCCGGGCACCGAGTTGCTAGGGGCTGCCGCACTGCGCTCCACCTACGAAGCACTGGTGGCCGTAGGGGCTTCCGGCACCGCCGGCGAGGTCACGCGAGTACCGGCTCCAGCTAAGGCTGGCGTAGCCTCCATCATCGCCGTGGGATTGGGCGAAGCAGAAGAAGTAGACGATGAAACGCTGCGCCGCGCTGCAGGCCAGGCCGCCCGCTCCATTACCAAGATTGAACAGGTAGCTACCTCTCTGGGCGATTTTGGCATCGCCCCAGTGGTAGAAGGCCTCATCCTCGGCGGCTATAAGTACTCCGGCCTACGCAGCGAGCCATCTACGATGCCCACCACCTTTACCGTAGTGGCCGAGAAGTCAGCCCAAGAGGAATTTGAAAACGCGAAGATTACCGCTGAATCCGTTCTTCTCGCCCGCGATCTGGTCAATACTCCATCCAACCTGCTCTACCCAGAAAGCTACGCCGCTTTCCTTTCCGCCCAAGCAGCAGAGGCGGGCCTTGAGGTAGAGGTCTTGGATGAAAAGGCCCTAGAAAAGCAGGGCTTTGGCGGCATCCTGGCGGTCGGCCGTGGCTCTGCACGTCCGCCGCGTTTGGTCCGCTTGAGCTGGCGCCCGAAGAAGGCCAAGCGCCACGTCGCGCTGGTGGGCAAGGGCATTACCTTTGATACCGGCGGCATTTCCTTGAAGCCAGGCGCCAAGATGTGGGACATGATTTCCGATATGGGCGGTTCCGCCGCAATGGCCGCTGCCATCATCGCTGCGGCAAAGCTGAACCTCAAGGTGGGTATCACCGCTACCCTGCCACTGGCAGAAAACATGCCAGGCAGCGATGCCACCCGCCCAGGTGACGTCATCACCCACTACGGCGGCATTACCTCCGAGGTGCTCAACACCGATGCGGAAGGTCGCCTCGTGCTTGCTGATGCCATTGCGCGCGCCAGCGAGGACAACCCTGACTACCTCATTGAAACGGCTACTCTCACCGGCGCCCAGATGGTTGCTCTAGGTGAGCGGACCGCCGGCGTTATGGGTTCCGAGGAATTCCGTGACCGCATGGCCGAAATCGGCCGCGAGGTGGGCGAGAAGGCTTGGGCCATGCCGCTACTGGAGGAACACGAGGAATCGGTAAAATCCGCCAGCGCCGATATCCGTAATATCAACGCTAAGCGTGAGGGCGGCATGGAATATGCCGGCACCTACCTCCAACACTTTGTGGGTGAAGGAATCGAATGGGCCCATATCGATGTGGCCGGCCCTTCCTTCAACACCACTGGCGCTTATGGATACACCCCAAAGATGGGCACCGGCGTGCCCACCCGCACGGTGGTAGCAGCCCTGCGCGAAATTGCTGAATTAAAGTAGCACCACAGCAGGCTTTATGCGATTAAACTCCTAAAGGCATGAAGCCTGCTCTGATTATCGTTGACGTTCAATATGACTTTTGCCCCGGCGGCGCCTTGGGTACCGAACGAGGCAATGAAGTCGCTGCCAAGATCGCTACCCTGCAACAGGATTATGACACCGTCGTAGCCACGCAGGATTGGCATATAGATCCGGGCTCTCACTTTTCCCAGAGCCCGGATTTTGTTGATTCCTGGCCCGTGCACTGTGTAGCCGAATCCCACGGAGCGGCCATGCATGAGGCTATCGGGCCGGCCCAAGCCTACTTCCGCAAGGGCGAATACACCGCCGCCTATTCCGGATTTGAGGGTGCTGCTAACGGCACCCTGCTTGCTGACTGGTTGCGCGAGCACCACATCGATGCCGTAGACATCGTGGGCATTGCCACCGATCATTGTGTTCGTGCCACCGCTGCTGATGCCCTACAGGAGGGGTTCACCGTCCGCGTTCTGCGTGACTATTGCTCCCCGGTAGATGAATCTCGCGGTGAGGCGGCGTTGCAAGAGTTAGCCGCTGCCGGCGCCACGATCTGCTAGGCAAAAGAAAACGCCTGCGGCCCTCGAACCGAAAGTGGTCCGAGGGCCGCAGGCGTCTCTCTACAAGGTGTTTCCATGTATCGGCTAAAACAGCCGCCCTCTGGAAACATGAGGGGTTCTCTCTATCTCTCTCGCATGCGCTCTCTCAAACGCATGAACTTAGTATGGGTTACCGATATTGGATAGCGGTGGAAAGATCCTGAAAGTTTCCTGTTGACCTAGCAACCACATTCCTTCACCCTCCCACCACGCATCGCTAGGCCTAGACCAAATGCAGAAAACCCTGCGCTGGGTGAGGCGATTGTTATACGGTGATCTACGTCCCCACGGGTGCCCGAGCACGGGCTGAGAGTGCGCTACAGCTGCGTATCTACCGTTCGAACCTGTTTGGTTAATACCTACGAAGGAAGAGAGGAGAGCCTGCCATGACGGCTGCCCCAGAAAACCACCCCAAGCATTCCTATTCCCCCATTCGACACAACGGCTTAGAGGTCCCAGAGACCGAAATCCACTTGGACGATTCCCCTCATGCCCCTAACGAGCCCTTCCGCGTTTACCGCACGCGTGGTCCCGAATGCGCACCGGAGCAGGGGCTTCCGGCATTACGCACCGAGTGGATTCAAAAACGCGCGGATACCGAAAAATACCAAGGCCGCAACCGAGAGCTCGCTGACGACGGCCGCGCCGCACAGCGCCGCGGTGCTGCCTCCCAAGAATGGAAGGGCTCTAAGCGCCTGCCGCTTAAGGCGAAGGCAGGCCAACGCGTTACGCAGATGCATTATGCCCGCCAGGGCATCATTACCCGCGAAATGGAATTTGTAGCTCTGCGCGAGCATTGCGATGCGGAATTCGTACGTCAGGAGGTCGCTCGCGGCCGCGCGATTATTCCCAATAATGTCAACCACCCCGAGTCCGAGCCCATGATCATTGACCGCAAATTTCTTACCAAGATTAACGCCAATATCGGCAACTCAGCAGTATCCTCCTCCATCGATGAGGAAGTATCCAAACTGCGCTGGGCTACCCAATGGGGTGCGGATACCGTCATGGACTTGTCTACGGGTGACGATATCCACACCACCCGTGAGTGGATCTTGCGCAACTCCCCGGTTCCCATCGGCACCGTCCCGATTTACCAAGCATTGGAAAAGGTCAATGGCGTAGCGGAGGACCTCTCGTGGGAAATCTTCCGTGATACCGTCATCGAGCAATGCGAGCAGGGCGTGGACTATATGACGATTCACGCTGGTGTGCTTTTGGCCTATGTGCCTTTAGCTAGCAATCGCGTGACTGGCATTGTAAGCCGCAGCGGCTCGATTATGGCGGGCTGGTGCTTGGCCCACCACAAAGAATCTTTCCTTTACGAGCACTTTGATGAGTTATGCGAGATTTTTGCGCAATACGATGTTGCATTTTCGCTTGGCGACGGCCTGCGTCCCGGCAGCCTAGCCGATGCGAACGACGCAGCCCAGTTCGCTGAACTTAAGACGATTGGCGAACTTACCCGCCGGGCTTGGGAGTATGACGTCCAAGTCATGGTGGAAGGCCCTGGGCATGTCCCGCTCAACATGATTCAAGAAAATAACGAGCTCGAGCAGGATTGGGCCTCTGACGCGCCCTTTTATACTCTCGGCCCGCTAGTTACCGATATCGCTCCCGGCTATGACCACATCACTTCTGCCATCGGCGCCGCCCATATCGCTATGGGTGGCACGGCGATGCTGTGCTACGTGACTCCGAAAGAGCACTTGGGCCTACCCAATCGAGATGACGTAAAAACTGGTGTCATTACCTATAAGATTGCCGCGCACTCCGCGGACGTGGCCAAAGGTCACCCTGGCGCCCGTGCCTGGGATGACGCGATGAGCAAGGCCCGCTTTGAATTCCGCTGGAATGATCAGTTTGCGCTTTCCCTCGATCCGGAAACCGCGCAGGCTTACCATGACGAAACCTTGCCTGCCGAGCCAGCAAAGACCGCCCACTTTTGTTCCATGTGTGGCCCCAAGTTCTGCTCTATGCGCATCAGCCAAGACATTCGGGATATGTTTGGCGGGCAGATGGCCGAGCTAGGCATGCCAACGCTAGGTGAGCAAGTCCGCGAAGCCGTCGACGGCACTGCACCGGAGAAAGGCATGCAAGAAAAGTCTGCCGAATTCCGCCGCCGCGGCTCCCAGGTCTACCTACGTGAAGAGAGCGATCTAGCTTAATTCAGTCCCCGTATCGGGGTTCTCGCCGCGCTCGAACCGGGCGCGGCGTTTTCTTTGTTCTTCCCTTTTACGCAGAATGCGGTTTCGCTCCAGGCGTTCACGCATGCGCTGCGGGTAGCCGGTTTCTTCCACGTCATAAATATCGCAGCTCAATAATGCGGCCACCGCGTCGATACCCTTTGGCCCGCCGATGCGACGGCGGATGAACTCGCCGTTTTCATCGACAACGACAACCGACATCTCGTTGACCACTGTTTCCGGCTCCACAAAGGCCTCTACATACATTCTTCCGGCGGCCCACTGTTGCAAATCCTGCGCGTCTTCTGGGCGGATGGTCTCCCCCGGTCCGCGGGGTGGTCGCAGTGACGATCTGGACTTGTTGCGGCGGAAGGGGTTGAACATAATTCCCTAGCTTACCCGGAAGGAGGGTAGTTACTAACCCCACATCTGCACGAGGGTGAGCATCACGCTGTAAGATTGTCGGGTAGCGATAGAACACTTCCAACTTTCGAGGAGTCTTATAACTCATGGCGAACTCCGTTGAGATGCCCGAGCTGGGCGAATCCGTAACCGAAGGCACCATCACGCAGTGGCTCAAGTCCGTCGGCGACACCGTCGAAGTAGACGAGCCTTTGCTCGAGGTCTCCACCGACAAGGTCGATACCGAAATCCCCTCCCCCGTAGCCGGCACCATTATTGAAATTAAGGCTGACGAGGATGACACCATCGAGGTTGGCGAGGTCATTGCCATCATCGGTGACGAGGATGAGGCAGGCTCCGCATCCAACGACTCCTCCGCTGACAAGGACGAGGAAGAAGCAGAAGAAGCTCAGGTAGAGCCAAAGGCTGACTCTTCTAACGGCGGCTCCGGCGACGCATCCGACGTGGAAATGCCAGAACTTGGCGAGTCCGTCACCGAAGGCACCATCACCCAGTGGCTCAAGTCCGTCGGCGACACCGTCGAAGTAGACGAGCCACTGCTCGAGGTCTCCACCGACAAGGTCGACACCGAAATTCCATCCCCAGTAGCAGGCACCCTGGTAGAAATCCTCGCCGACGAAGATGACACCATCGAGGTAGGCGCAGTCATCGCCCGCATCGGCGACGAAAACGCCACCGCATCCTCCTCCGACTCCAAGCCAGAACCACAGGCCGAAGAAAAGAAGGAAGAGGAAAAGAAGGAAGAGCCAAAGAG